>JANNBZ010000238.1:0-7265 GCA_031386065.1 Burkholderiales bacterium | reverse complement strand
GTCAAGCAGTTCCTTGGGGATCTTCGGCAGCGCCGCGGACTTCGCCGCGATCGCCGCGTTCTTCATCTTCGTCTTGCTGATCGGCATACATGCTCCTGATGATCATGCTATGCCTCGCACACAAAATTCAGGACAGGCTCGTCGGCGTCGGGTGTCGGCCCGACACCCGAGTAACTTTGGTGTCCCCATAACTTCGCTGCGCGAAGTGAGTGGACCCCCGCTGCGCGAACATTTGCGGGGGTGCAAATGAAAGTCACCAAAGCAAAGGGCCTGAACACCAGCGGCTTGAGCATCACGCTTCGGCTACAAGGTTCGGTCGGTCACCACCGAGCGGAAAGTACCCGCAGGGCGTCCAACAATGCAAGAGAAGAACAAGCAGCGCCAAGCCTGCTCGATACGCCAGGCTCGTCACCGGCCGAACTTTGCAGCCGCAGCGCACCGGCCAAATGGCTGGTGTTGAGGGCGTTTGCTTTGGTGACTTTCATTTGGCCCAACAAATGAAATTTACTCGGCAGCCGGGCCGAGTCCCGGCGCGGACTCACGCAGTGATAGTGACCGCCCTGATTGAAGAACGAAAGCCAGGCAAAGGCAGCCGCGCCACCTCGCCTCCAGGCGCCAACTACCGACCCGGAAACAAAGGCTCCCGCTTCTGCATGAACGCCCGCGCACCCTCAGTGAATTCAGGCCGATCCAGCAACTCACGCTGACGCGAACTTTCGTACTGAAGTTGGGCTGCCAAGCCGCTGTGTTCCGAATGGTCGTACGCAGCCCGCGCTTCGACCACACCGTGTGCCGGCAGCTTGGCCAAACGGCGCGCGAGCGCCATCGACTCGCCGTCCAGATCGGCGTCGTCCACGCAGGCCCAGACAACACCCCATTGCACCGCCTGCTCGGCGCTCAAACGGTCACCAAGCAGGGTCAGCGCCATCGCACGCGCGCGGCCGATCAGGCGCGGCAGGAACCAGGTGATGCCCAGGTCGGGCACGATGCCCAGCTTCGGGACGAAGGGTAAATAGAAGTACGCCGAGCGCGCTGCAATCACCACATCGGCCGCCAGCGCCAGACCGGCGCCCGCCCCAGCCGCCGCCCCGTTCAGCGCCACCAGCACCGGCACCGGCATCGAGCGCACCGCCAGGATCAGCGGGTTCGCCACCGCCTCCATTTGATCGGCGGTGCGCTGGCCGATGCTTCGGCCACTGGCGTCGTCGGACCCCAGACCGCCGAGGTCGGCACCCACTGAGAACGCGCGGCCCGCACCGGTCAACCTCAGCACGCGAACACGCGTGTCTTGGACAACCTGCGCCAGCGCCTGGGTCACCTCGACCTGCAAGGCCGCACTGAGCGCATTCATGCGCGACGGTATGTTCAGCGTGATCGTCGCAACGCCGTCGTCGACCGCATAGCTGATGTGTTCGAACGCCATGCTCAGAGCCGCTCGACGATGGTCACGTTGGCCATGCCGCCGCCTTCGCACATGGTTTGCAAGCCGTATCGCTTGCCGCGCTGCTTCAGCGCATGCAATAGCGTCGTCATCAGCTTGGTGCCCGACGCGCCCAGCGGATGGCCGAGCGCAATCGCGCCGCCGTTGACGTTCAGCCGCGCCGGGTCGGCACCGCTGGCTTTCAGCCACGCCATCGGCACCGACGCGAACGCTTCGTTGACTTCGAACAGGTCGATGTCGTCGATGCGCATGCCCGCCTTTTTGAGCGCGCGCTCGGTCGCCGGCAACGGCGCTTCCAGCATGATCACCGGGTCGTGGCCGAGCAGCGACATGTGGTGGATGCGCGCCAGCGGTTGCACGCCCAGCGTCTTCAGACCACGCTCGCTGACCACCATCACGCCACTCGCGCCGTCGCAGATCTGACTCGCGTTGGCAGCCGTGACACTGCCGCCTGCCTGCAACAGCTTGACCGCGCGAATGCCGTCCAGCGTGGCGCCGAATCGAATGCCTTCGTCGATGCGGTGCATCTCATCGATGGTGCTGCCGTCAGCCAGCCGCACCTCGACCGGCACGATCTCGTCTGTGAACGCGCCGGCCTGGGTGGCGGCCACGGCCCGCTGGTGGCTGGCGAAAGCGTATTCGTCGAGCTGTTCCTTGCTGAGGCCGTACTTGGTCGCCATCATCTCGGCGCCCATGAACTGGCTGAACACGATGTTCGGGTAGCGCGCCTGGATCTCGGGGCTCATGTAGAAACCGAAGCCGTGCTTTTGCGGCAGCGAACTCGGCATGCCGATGGGCACGCGCGTCATGCTTTCGACGCCGGCCGCGATCACGATGTCCATGTTGCCCGACATCACCGCCTGCGCCGCGAAGTGCAGCGCCTGCTGCGACGAGCCGCACTGCCGGTCGATCGACGTGCCCGGCACCGACTCCGGCAGGCGCGAGGCCAGCACCGCGTTGCGCGCCACGTTCACGCCCTGCTCGCCGGCCTGGTCGACGCAGCCCATGATCACGTCTTCCACCAGGGCCGGGTCGGCGCCGCTGCGATCCACCAGTGCGTTCAGCACCTGCGCCGCCAGGTCGACCGGGTGCCAACCGGCCAACCTGCCCCCCTTCTTGCCGCCCGCCGTGCGCGCTGCGGCCACGATGAATGCTTCTGCCATGGTGTCTCCTGAGGTGGGTTGTTCGAGCCCGGCCGCGTGCCGCTGAGATTCAGTTTACGACGCGTCCAGTATCATTTTGAGCCCGGCCCGTGCCCACGTTGTCGTTCACCCGAGTGCCCATGTCCAACGACAACGACCTGTCCCATCACACGCCCATGATGCAGCAGTACCTGCGCATCAAGGCCGACTTCCCCGACACGCTCGTGTTCTACCGGATGGGCGATTTCTACGAGCTTTTTTTCGACGACGCGCGCAAGGCGAATCGCCTGCTCGACATCACGCTGACCAGCCGAGGCCAGAGCGGCGGCGAACCCATCGCGATGGCCGGCGTGCCAGTGCATTCGGTCGACGGCTACCTCGCAAAACTGATCAAGCTGGGCGAGCCGGTGGCCATCTGCGAACAGGTTGGCGACGTGGCCACCGCCAAGGGTCCGGTCGAACGCAAGGTGGTGCGCGTGGTCACGCCGGGCACCGTCACCGACACCGAGTTGCTGGCCGACAAACGCGATGCGCTGCTGCTGGCGGTGGCCACGCACACGCAGCGCGGCAAGGTGACGCACGGGCTGGCGTGGCTGGGCCTGACGCAAGGACAGATCGGCCTGACCGAATGCTCTGATCGCGAACTGGCCGGCTGGCTGGCGCGGCTGAACGCAGCCGAGGCGCTGGTCGACCGCGAGCACATTCCGTCGGCGCTGACAGAGGCGAAGGTCGCCATCACGCATCGCCCTGCGTGGCAGTTCGACACCGCGCTGGGCCAGCGCAAGCTGTGCGAGCAATTGCGCGTGGCGAGCCTGGCCGGCTTCAACGCGCAAGACCTGCCCAGCGCCCACGCGGCTGCCGCAGCCTTGCTCAGCTACGCCGAGCACACGCAAGGACAGGCGCTGGCGCACGTGCGAACGCTGGCCGTCGAGCGCGCGAGCGACCTGCTCGACCTGCCGCCCACCACGCATCGCAACCTCGAGCTGACGCAGACGCTGCGCGGTGAAGACGCACCCACCCTGCTGTCGCTGCTGGACACCTGCCGCACCGGCATGGGCAGCCGCGCGCTGCGCCACTGGCTGACGCATCCGCTGCGCGCACGCGCCGTCGCGACGCAGCGCCACGATGCCATCGACGCGCTGATGGCCGACGGCGCCGGGCCGCTGCGTGACGCCCTGCGCGGCGTCAGCGATGTGGAGCGCATCACCGCGCGCATTGCGCTGCGCCAGGTGCGGCCGCGTGAGCTGACCGGCCTGCGCGCCACGCTGCTCGCGCTGCCGGCGCTGCGTTCGCTGGTGCCGCGTGGCGATGCGGTGCTGCTCGACATGCTGGCCGAGGCGCTGGCGCCGGACGCGCGGATCGAATCGCTGCTGCGCGCGGCCATCGCCGACGAGCCCGCCGTGCTGCTGCGCGACGGCGGTGTGATCGCCGTCGGCTTCGACGCGCAACTCGACGAGCTGCGCGGCATCACGCAGAACTGCGATGCCTTCCTGCTCGACCTGGAATCGCGCGAACGAACGCGCACCGGCATCGCCAACCTGCGGGTGCAGTTCAACAAGGTGCACGGCTTCTACATCGAGGTGACGCAAGGTCAGGCCAGCAAGGTGCCGGCCGACTATCAGCGCCGCCAGACCTTGAAGAACGCCGAGCGCTTCATCACGCCGGAACTGAAAGCCTTCGAGGACAAGGCGCTGTCGGCACAAGACCGTTCGCTGGCACGCGAAAAGTTGTTGTATGAGCAAGTGGTGGACGAGTTGCAGGGTCATCTGGAAGCGCTGGCCGGGCTGGCGCGCGCACTCGCCAGCCTGGACGCGCTGGCCGCGTTGACGGAACGCGCCGCCACGCTGAACTGGTGTCGCCCGCAGTTCGTCAAAGAGCCTTGCATCGCCATCGAAGCCGGCCGCCACCCGGTGGTCGAAGCGCGGCTGCAGGAAACCGGCGCCGGCAACTTCATGGCCAACGACTGCTGGCTGGACGCGTCGCGAAAAATGCTGGTCATCACCGGCCCCAACATGGGCGGCAAGAGCACTTTCATGCGGCAAGTGGCGCTGATTGCGCTGCTGGCGGCGATGGGCTCGTTCGTGCCGGCGGCCGCCTGCCGGCTGGGGCCGATGGACGCCATCCACACCCGCATCGGCGCGGCCGACGACCTGGCCAATGCACAGTCGACCTTCATGGTCGAGATGACCGAGGCGGCGGCGATCCTTCACAGCGCCACCGAGCAGTCGCTGGTGCTGATGGACGAGATCGGACGCGGCACCTCCACCTTCGACGGGCTGGCGCTGGCCGGCGCCATTGCGAGCCACCTGCACGAGCGCTGCCGCGCCTTCACGCTGTTCGCCACCCACTACTTCGAGTTGACCGCGTTTCCGCTGAAGCACGAGCGCGCGCTGAACGTGCATGTGTCGGCGGCCGAAACTCACAAGAACGGTGTCGACGACATCGTCTTCCTGCACGACATCCAGCCCGGCCCGGCCAGCCGCAGCTACGGCGTGCAGGTGGCGCGGCTGGCCGGCATGCCGGCAGGACTGGTACGGCAGGCGCGCGCCACGCTGGAGGCGCTGGAAAATCAGCAGAAAGCCGGCGATGCGCAGATCGACCTGTTCGCCGCGCCGGGGCCAGTGGCTTCCATGGAGCCGTCGGTGATCGACAAGGCGCTCGCCGCGATCAACCCCGATATGCTGTCGCCCAAGGAAGCGCTCGACGCGCTGTACCGCCTCAAGACCCTTTCGGACACCCCTTCATGACCTATTGCGTGGGCATCAAACTCGATGCCGGCCTCGTCTTCCTGTCCGACTCGCGCACCAACGCCGGCCTGGACCAGATCAACACCTTCCGCAAGATGATGGTGTATGAGAAACCCGGCGATCGCTTCATGGTGATGCTGTCGGCTGGCAACCTGTCGATCAGCCAGTCGGTGCGCGAAATCCTGCAGGTCGAAAAGGTCGACAGCGGCAGCGGCGACGACGCAGACCCGGGCATCACCATCTGGAACGCCACCAGCATGTTCGACGCAGCCCGCGTGCTCGGCGCGGCGGTGCGCCGCGTGCACGATCAAGACGGCCCGTCGCTGCGCGCCGCAGGCATCGATTTCAACGCGTCGATGATCTTCGGCGGCCAGATTGCCGGCGAAGCGATGCGGCTGTTCCTGGTGTACTCGGCCGGAAACTTCATCGAAGCCACGCGCGAAACCTGCTACTTCCAGGTCGGCGAATCGAAGTACGGCAAGCCGGTGCTCGACCGCATGATCACCCCGGCCACGCAGTTGGACGAGGCCGCGAAATGCGCGCTGGTGTCGATGGACTCGACGCTGAAATCGAATTTGTCGGTGGGCCTGCCGCTGGACTTGCTGGTCTATGAGCAGGGTGCGTTGGCCAGCAACCAGATCGTCTGCATCGACGACCAGAACCCCTACTTCCGCATGATCCACGACACCTGGGGCCAGCGGCTGCGCCAGGTGTTCGAGTCCATCGACGACCCGCAGTGGGACGGCGGCGACGCCACGCACCCACTGTGCGCGCCCTCGGCCCGCTACGAGCCGATGCGCAAGATCACGCATCCGGGCGAAAAAATCGTGTGATGAGCGCAGCGGCCGCGACCCACATCGTCTTCTCGCACGCGAACGGCTTCCCCGCCGGCACCTACCGCGCGCTGTTCGAAGCCTGGCGTGCCGCCGGCCACACGGTGCACGCGGTCGAGAAATTCGGCCACGACCCGGCGCATCCGCCCAGCAACAACTGGCCGGGTCTGCGCAACGAACTGATACAGCTGATCGAACGCGAATGCACGCAACCGGTGTGGCTGGTCGGGCACTCGCTGGGTGGGTACCTGAGCGTGCTGGCGGCATCCCGCCGGCCGGACCTGGTGCGCGGCGTGGTGCTGCTCGACTCGCCGCTGCTCACCGGGCTGCTGGCGCGCGCCGTGCAGATCGGCAAGCCGCTGGGCTTGGTGAAGCGCTATTCGCCAGGCCATGTGTCGCGGCGCCGGCGCCAGCACTGGCCCAGCGCCGACGCGGCGTTCAGCCACTTCGCGGCCAAGGCGGCCTTTGCGCGCTGGCAGCCCGAGGTGCTGCGCGACTACATCGCCTGCGGCCTGCGGCCCGATGCGAACGGCCAGACGCTGGCGTTTCGGCGCGAGATCGAGACCGACATCTACAACACCCTGCCGCACCACCTGGGCCGCTTGTTGCGCGCGCACCCGCTGCAAGGCCCGATGGCCTTCATCGGCGGCACCGAGTCCGACGAAGTGCGCCGGGTCGGCATGCGCGGCACGCAGCGCCTGACGCACGGGCAGGTGTCGTGGATCACCGGATCGCACCTGTTTCCGTTCGAGCAGCCGGCGGCAACGGCGGCCGAAGTGCTGCGCTGGCTGGCACGGTTTTCAGCGGCGGCACCGGCCGGTTGATCGGGTTTTGCCGGGCAGGCCCACGCCTATAATCGCGCTTTACCACCAAGGCATTTGTGTCCACAAATGCGCAGATGCAATGACCAAGTTCGTCTTTGTGACCGGCGGTGTGGTGTCCTCGCTGGGCAAGGGCATCGCGGCGGCCTCGCTCGCCGCGATTCTTGAGTCGCGCGGCCTCAAGGTCACCCTCATCAAGCTCGACCCGTACCTGAACGTCGACCCTGGAACGATGTCGCCGTTCCAGCACGGCGAGGTGTTCGTCACCGACGACGGCGCCG
>JANNBZ010000092.1:0-3432 GCA_031386065.1 Burkholderiales bacterium | reverse complement strand
GTGGGTCGAATTCGCCGGCCAGCGCAAGCATGTGATGAGCTACCTGAACGACTTTCTGTTCTCACCCGAGCGCGCCAACTCGCCGGTGCGCACGCTCAGCGGCGGCGAGCGCAACCGCGTGCTGCTGGCGCGTCTGTTCGCATTGCCGGCCAACGTGCTGGTGCTCGACGAGCCCACCAACGACCTCGACATCGACACGCTGGAGCTGCTGGAAGAACTGCTGCAAAGCTATGCCGGCACGGTGTTCCTGGTCAGCCACGACCGGCGTTTTCTGGACAACGTGGTGACCAGCACCATCGCCTGGGAGGGTGACCCCGAATTTGGAGGAAAGCCGGGGCTGTGGCGCGAATACGAAGGCGGCTACGAAGACTGGAAAACCCAGCGTGCGCGCGCCAAGTCGCTGCGCGACAGCGCCAGCAAGGCGGGCGACAAGCCCAAGGCGGCTGTCTCGGCGCCGGCCGCAGCCTCCACCTCGGCCAAGGCCAAGCCGTCGGTCAAGCCGCGCAAACTCAGCTACAAGGAGCAGCGCGAGTTCGACGAACTGCCCGGCCGCATCGAAGCGCTGGAGGCCGAGCAAGCGAAGCTGGCGCGCCTGCTGTCGGACGCTGGCGCGTACACGCGCGACCCGAAGGGCATTGCCGCGGCGCAGACCCGCAGCGCGCTGATCGACGACGAGCTGCTGGCTGCGATGGAGCGCTGGGAAGCGCTGGGCGCGAGCTAGTCAGCGACTGCCGCCGAACCACGACTCGCCGATGGCATCGGGGTGCGAGCGGCTGATCATCAAGCCGGACTGCAGGTACAGCGCGTTCAGCAGCCGGGCGGCGCGTTCGCGGTCCAGCCCCGGCCATTCGGCCACCTCGCGCAGCGGGCTGGCCTGGCGGCGCAGCCGGTTCACGGCCGTGCGCAGCGTCGCATTGCCGGGCAGCGCCGAGATGTCCAGCCCCGGCGCCACGCGGTAGACCGCCGGGCCGGCGATCTCGGTCAGCAATTCGCCGCGCGTGCCTTGCAGCGCCAGCGCCCACAGCAGCGGCGCCAGCGGAAAGTGCAATTGCAGTTCGCCGACGAGGGCCGGCTCGGAGTCGCCGGGCGGGCGCAGGATGGCCGGCTCGACATGCATCACGCGAAGCGGCTGCAGCGCACCGGCCGGCCACTCGCACAGGTTGACCGGGCAGTGCGCCAGGCCTTCCTGCGGAAACAGCGTCAGCGGGATCACGCGCTCGTCGAACTCCAGGTGCACCGTCAACCGCCGCGCGTGGCGCATCGCGGCGGCCATCACCTCCAGCACGTCGATGTGGCCGCGGCCCTTCTCGAACCGAATCAGGTCGGCCAGCAGCGAGGGGCTGAGCGACGACAGCCGTGTGCCGCTGCCGCTCTCGGTGGCCTGCGTGTCGAGCTCGGTCAGGTATTGCGCGAAAGCGCTCGCGCGCATCAGCTCGGGTTCGCCGAAGGGGATGGTGGATTCGAAACGACTGGTCACAACCCCGACTGTAAATCGAGCAGGCCCGGCACGGGTGCAGCGCGGACCTATCGCAGGCAGTCACGCGCCACCGCCAGTGCGCGCCAGAAGCGCGCGTCCTGCGTGGTGGCGAAGTTGATGCGCATCAGCGTGCTCGCGCGGTGGGTGGCGTGGAACAGCGCACCGGGGGCCAGCAGCCAGCCGTCTTCGATCATCACGCGGGCCAGCCGCTCGGTGTCGGCGCCCACGTCGACCCAGCCGAACAGGCCGCGCGGCGGCGCGGCGAAGCGGCAGCCGTGGGCTTGCGCCAGCTTGACGGCGCGGTCGCGGGCGGCGTCGAGCTTGAGCGCCACGCGCTCGGCATGGCGGCGCAGCAGGCCGTGCTCCAGGCAATGCGCCAGCGCCTGCTCGGTCAGGCTGGGCGAGGTCAGCGTGGTCAGCAATTTGGTGTCGATGAAGCGGTCGACCATTGCGGTCGGCGCGGCGATGAAACCGACCCGCCAGTTCGGCGCCAGAATTTTCGAGAAGCCCGACACGTACACCGTGCGCTGCAACGCGTCGAGCGCCGACAAGCGCGGCAGATGCGCCGGCGCGAGGTGCGAATAGCTGTCGTCCTCGACGATCTGCAGGTCGTTCAACTGGGCCAGTTGCAACAGCCGGTGCGCCGCGCCCAGCGACAACGACGCGCCGGTCGGGTTGTGCAGCACCGACACGGTGACATACAGGCGCGGCGGGTGCGGCCGCTGTGCGTCGATGAGCTTTTGCATCACCGCCAGGTCGGGGCCGTCTTCACCGCGCGGCACCGGCAACACCCGCATGCCCAGCGCAGCCAGGCGCGCGTACTCGACCGACCAGCCGGGCTCGTCGACCAGCACCGCGTCACCGGCCCGCGCCAGCGTGCGCGTGACCACGTCGAGCGCGTGGGTGGCGCCGATGGTGGTAACGATCTGTTCCGGCGCCGCCGGCACGCCGTGGTCGGCCAGGCGGTGCGACAAGGCGCGGCGCAAACGCAGGTCGCCGGCCGGCTCGCCGTACTGCAGCGATAGCGGGCCGAGCAGGGCGCCGGTGGTCACGCGGCGCAGCGCGCTGGCCAGCATCGGCAGGTCCAGCCATTCGACTGGCAGCGTGCCGAGGCCAGGCATTGGCAGGCCGCCCGGGGGCTGGAACATACCGCGCATCAGCGTGGTGGCGCTGATCGGCAGCGGCGTGCGCGCCACCTTGGGCAACGCGGCGCGCGCGGGCTCCTGCGAGCGTTCGCGCACGTAAAAGCCGCGCTGCTTGCGCGCTTCCACCAGGCCGGCCGCCAGCAACTGGTCGTAGGCCGCCACCACGGTGGAGGCGCTGACGCCGTGCCGCTGCGCGCACTCGCGCACCGACGGCAGGCGCGCGCCGGGCGCCAGCAGGCGCTGGCGAATCGGCTCGGCAAAGCGGGCGGACAGTTGCTCGGCCAGCGTGGTGTCGGCACCGCGCGACAAGCTGGGCGCGCGCAGGAAAGCAGGGGTGTCGAATGAATTCATGTGCTGGCACAAAGACCGATACAGAAGCGCATCTTCGCCTGAAAAGTGTACTGGTACTGTGTTGATCCCAACCGTAGACTGCGGCTATGCGCACGCGTACCACCAACCACCCCACCGGCTCGTTTCCATGAGCCGCGAAAACAGGGGCCTGTGGTTCGGCCTGCTAGGCGTGGTGATCTTCGCGATGACGCTGCCGATGACCCGCCTGGCCGTCGGCCCGGCGTTCGACCCGCAACTGCCGCCGCTGTTCGTCACCGCCGGGCGCGCAGCGGTGGCCGGGCTGCTGAGCGTGGGCTATCTGCTGGTCACGCGGGCGGCGCGGCCGGCGCGGCCGGCGCGGCCGCTCTGGCCCGCGCTGGCCGTCTGCGCGGCGGGCACGGTGGTCGGCTTTCCGTTGTTCCTGAGCCTGGCGCTGCGGCAGGTCGACGCGATGCATGCGGCGGTGGTCACCGGCGTGCT
>JANNBZ010000198.1:0-6451 GCA_031386065.1 Burkholderiales bacterium | reverse complement strand
CACCTGCTGCGCAGCAAGGCGGTGCTGATGCCCGGCTGCATCGTCACCTTGACGACCGAGAAAACCGGCGACGTGCAGACCTGGACCTACAAGGGCGGCCTGCGCGACTACCTGATGCAAACGCTGACCGCCGACCCGGTGATTCCGCTCTACGAAGGCGAGCGCTACGCCGACAGTGGCGAGACCGAAAACTTCGCCGAAGGCGAGGGCGCGGCCTGGTGCGTGGCCTTCACCGAAGACGGCTCGCCGATGCGCGAGAGCTATGTGAACCTGATCCCCACCGTCAACGGTGGCACCCATGAGGCGGGCTTGAAAGACGGCTTGTTCACGGCGGTCAAGGGCTTCATCGACATGCACAGCCTGCTGCCCAAAGGCGTGAAGCTGATGCCCGACGACGTATTCTCGCGCGCCAGTTTCGTGTTGTCGGCCAAGGTGCTGGACCCGCAGTTCCAGGGCCAGATCAAGGAGCGGCTGAACAGCCGCGATGCGCTGCGACTGGTGTCCGCCTACGTGAAGCCGGGGCTGGAGCTGTGGCTGAACCAGCATGTGGACCTGGGCCGCAAACTTGCAGAGCTTGTGATCAAGCAGGCGCAGACGCGGCAACGCGCGAGCCAGAAGGTCGAGAAGCGCAAGGGCTCGGGTGTGGCCGTGCTGCCCGGCAAGCTGACCGATTGCGAGAGCCGCGACCTGACGCTGAACGAGCTGTTTCTGGTGGAAGGCGACTCGGCCGGCGGCAGCGCCAAGATGGGCCGCAACAAGGAGACGCAGGCTATTCTTCCGCTGCGCGGCAAGGTGCTGAATGCGTGGGAGGTCGAACGCGACCGGCTGTTCGCCAACAACGAGATCCACGACATCTCGGTGGCCATCGGTGTCGACCCGCACGGCGCCAACGATTCGCCCGACCTGAGCGGCCTGCGCTACGGCAAGGTCTGCATCCTGAGCGATGCCGACGTCGACGGCTCGCACATCCAGGTGCTGCTGCTGACGCTGTTCTTCCGCCACTTTCCGAAGCTGGTTTCAGCTGGCCACATCCACATCGCCAAGCCGCCGCTGTTCCGCGTCGACGCCCCGGCGCGCGGCAAGAAGCCGGCGGCCAAGATCTACGCGCTCGACGACGGCGAGCTGACGGCGACGCTCGACAAGCTGCGCAAGGAAGGCGCGCGCGACAACAGCTGGTCGATCAGCCGCTTCAAGGGCCTGGGCGAGATGAACGCCGAGCAGTTGTGGGACACCACGTTGAACCCCGACACCCGGCGGCTGCTGCAGGTGCAGTTCAGCGCACTCGGCTTCAGCGAGACCACGGCCTCGCTGACCAAGCTGATGGGAAAAGGCGAAGCACAGGCGCGTCGCGACCTGATGGAACTGCGTGGCGATGAGGTCGAGATCGACGTCTGACGTGTCGGGTGCCGGCGCGGCCTTGTCGGCCTGCGGAGTCTCTTGTGTATACTGTATATACATTGTCGAAAGGACGCTGCCATGATGTCGCGAATCTTCAAGAGCGGTAACTCGATGGCGGTGCGCATTCCCAAGGAACTGGCGTTCGCCGATGCAGCGCAGGATGTCGAGATCGAGCGCAAGGGCGACACCTTGGTGATTCGACCCGTGACACAGCGCAGCCTGGCCGGAGCGATGAAAGCCTTTGCCGCCTTCCCCGCTGGCTTCATGGCCGACGGGCGAGATGCCAATCTGCAAAAGCCGCGTGCGTGGGTCAAGAAGGAGCGTTGAAGCGTGCGCTACATGCTCGACACCAACATCTGCATCCACCTGATCCAGCGCCAGCCGAAGCAGGTGCTGGATCGATTCAAGACGTTGAAGCATGGCGACGTGGTGATGTCGGTCGTCACCTTTGCCGAATTGCGGCACGGCGTCGAGCGCGACCCTGAGCAAAAGCCGGCGGCGCATCGCGCGCTGAGCGCGCTGCAAGGCTTCATCCCGGTGCTGCCCTTCGATGTCGATGCCGCTCAGTCGTACGGTGAGCTGGCTGCTGCGGCGAAGGACCGCCGGCGCGATGCATTGGACAAGCTGATCGCTGCCCATGCGGTGAGCCTGGGGCTGACCCTGGTCACCAACAACGAGGCCGACTTCAAAGGCTACCCGGGCTTGGCCATGGAAAACTGGACTTCCGAGGTGGCCCCGTGACACCGGCGGTGCGCTTGCGCCCCACGATGCTGTCCGACCTCGACTTCGTCATCACGGTCGAACAGGACGCTGCCAACCTGCCCTTCATCACCCCCTGGGAACGCACCCAGCACGAAGGCGCGATCCGCTTCCCCGACTTCCGCCACTTCATCGTCGAGGCCGGGGCCGGCTACCCGTCGGCGGGTTTCGTGATCCTGCAGGGCTGCCGCAACCAGCACCGCTCGATTGAACTGAAGCGCATCGTGCTGCAGCCTGCGCTGCAAGGCCAGGGCGTGGGCCGCAGTTGCATCGGCCTGCTGACGCAGATGGCGTTTCGCGACCTGCGCGCGCACCGCTTCTGGCTCGATGTGAAGCTGCTCAACACGCGGGCCCAGGCGCTGTACCGCAGCGAAGGCTTCGTCGAAGAAGGGCGCCTGCGCGAAAGCGTGCGCACCGTCGACGGCTACGACTCGCTGGTCGTGATGTCGGTGCTCGAAAGCGAGCATGCGTCGCGAAGCCAGGCTGAATCGAAACCCCACTCGCCCCACGCCGGAGACTGATCGCCATGCAAGCCACAATGATGGATGTGCCCCTGTCGCTGAACCACCTGCTCGACCGGGCCGGGCAGATTTTCGGCGGCAACGAGATCGTCTCGCGGCTGCCCGACAAGTCGCTGAAGCGGCACAGCTATGCGCAGTACCACCGCCGCACGCGCGCGCTGGCGTCGGCGTTGCAGCGGCTCGGGCTGAACAAGGGCGACCGCGTGGCCACGCTGTGCTGGAACCACCATGCGCACCTGGAGTGCTACTTCGGCATTCCTGCAGCCGGTGGCGTGATGCACACGCTGAACCTGCGCCTGGGCGTCGACGAACTGGGCTGGATTGCAGGCGATGCACAGGACCGCTTTTTGATCGTCGACGACGTGCTGCTGCCGCTGTACGAGCAGTTCGCGCACCTTCATGCGTTTGAAAAAGTCATCGTGTTTTCGTTCAGCGGCACGCCGGTGCCAGACGGCTTCGCCGACTACGACGCACTGCTCGCGGCAGCCGATCCCGACGGCTTCGAATACGCGCCGCACGACGAGCGGGACCCGGTGTCGATGTGCTACACGTCGGGCACCACCGGCCGCAGCAAGGGCGTTGTCTATTCGCACCGTTCCACCGTGCTGCACACGATGGTGGGCTGCCTGGCCGACTGCTGGAACCTTAAGGGCACCGACGTAGTGATGCCCGTCACGCCGATGTTCCATGCCAACAGCTGGGGCGTGCCTTACGGGGCGGTGATGCTGGGTGTGAAGCTGGTCTTCCCCGGCCCGCACCTGCATCCCGACGACCTGCTCGATTTGATGCAGGCCGAGCCGCCCACGCTCGCACTCGGCGTGCCCACGATCTGGATGGGTTTGATCCAGGCTTACGACGCCGCGCTGGTCAACCAACCCGGCCGATGGAAGTTGCCGACCGGCCTGCGTTCCCTGGTCGGCGGGGCGGCCGTGCCTGAAGCGCTGATCCGCGCCTTTGCCAAACATGGCGTCTGGCTGGCCCAGGGCTGGGGCATGACCGAAACCTCGCCGCTGGCCACCGTGTCGTATCTGCGCAATGAACTGAAAGACGCTGGCGACGAGGAACGCTTCAAGCGCGCCGCGATGGCCGGCGTGCCGGTGCCGCTGGTCGATGTGCGGATTCGAACTGACGCGGGTGTGGAGGGTGGCGTCGACGCGCCCTGGGACGGCACCACCATGGGCGAAATTCAGGTGCGTGGCCCCTTCATCACCGGCAGCTACCACGAGGTGCCTGTGACCGAAGACAAGTTCACCGCCGACGGCTGGCTGCGCACCGGCGACGTGGCTACGATGGACGCGCTGGGCTTTGTGCGCATCACCGACCGCACCAAGGACCTCATCAAATCGGGCGGCGAATGGATCAGCTCGGTCGACCTTGAAAATGCGTTGATGGCGCACCCCGCGATTGCCGAGGCTGCCGTGATCGCGATTCCCGACGACAAATGGAGCGAGAGACCGCTGGCGTGCGTGGTGTTCAAACCCGCGCACACTGCGCCGCTCGCCAGCCTTGCCGCCGACCTGTCGGCGCACCTGCTGGCGAAGGGCTTTGCCAAGTGGCAACTGCCCGAACGCTATGAAGTGATCGATGCGATTCCGCGTACCTCGACCGGAAAATTCTGGAAGCTGAAGTTGCGCGAGCGCTTTCCAAACTGATGCCTGCGCTTCACCGTCTGCCGGCGCAGGATATACAATTTTCAATTGTGTATCCAAAGCCGAACGGAGTTCGCAATGCAAGTCTCCAAATGGGGCAACAGCCTGGCCATCCGCCTGCCCGCTGCGGTGGTCGAAGTGCTGGGGTTGAAGGCGGGCGACCAGGTCGAGGTTGAAGTCGCCAATGCTCGAAACTTGGCAATCTATCGGTCTGACGTCGGCAATCGGGAAGCCCTGGCCCGGTTGCGCAAATACCGTGGCCTCATCCCGGCTGATTTCAAGTTCGACCGCATGGAAGCCAACGAGCGCGGACGGTGAGCCAGCCACAGCGCCCGTTCGTCGACACCAACGTCCTGCTGTACCTGCTGTCCGAAGACACGGCCAAGGCCGACCGAGCCGAAACCCTGCTGGCCGCGCGCATCGTGATCAGCGTGCAAGTGCTGAATGAATTTGCCAGCGTTGCCCGGCACAAGCTGGCCCTGGCCTGGCCGCAAGTGAATCAGGCGCTGCTCGACATCCGCCGGTTTGCCGAAGTCCATCCACTGACCCTGCAAACGCATGAGCACGGTCTGGCGCTGGCCGTGCGTTACCAGTTGAGCGTTTACGACGCGATGATTGCTGCCGCCGCGCTCGAGGCCGGTTGCACGACGCTGGCCTCGGAAGACTTTTCGGCGGGCCAGCGGCTTGAAGGCCGCTTGACGATTCGCAATCCTTTCGCTTGATGTTCCAAAACTGAATGACCACCGAACCCGATCTGTTCGACTTCCCCGAGTCGCCACCACCACCGCCACCGCCACCGCCACCGCCGCCCGCTCCGCCCGAGTCGCCGGGCGACGCCGTCTCGCTGGCGCAGTACGCCGAGCGCGCTTACCTCGAATACGCGCTCAGCGTGGTCAAGGGTCGAGCCCTGCCCGACGTGTGCGACGGCCAGAAGCCAGTGCAGCGCCGCATCCTGTACAGCATGGCGCGGATGGGGCTGAGCTTCGCTGGTGCAGCGGGTCCGAAGCCGGTGAAAGGCGCGCGCGTGGTGGGCGATGTGCTGGGCCGCTTTCATCCGCACGGCGACCAGTCGGTGTACGACGCGCTGGTGCGCATGGCGCAAGACTTTTCGCAGCGCTATCCGCTGATCGACGGGCAGGGCAATTTCGGCTCGCGCGACGGCGACGGCGCTGCGGCCATGCGCTACACCGAGGCGCGGCTGGCGCCGATTTCGCGCCTGCTGCTCGACGAGATCGACGAAGGCACGGTCGATTTCACGCCCAACTACGACGGCTCGACCGAAGAGCCAAGGCAGTTGCCGGCGCGGCTGCCCTTCGTGCTGCTGAACGGCGCCAGCGGCATTGCCGTGGGCCTGGCCACCGAGGTGCCTTCGCACAACCTGCGCGAAGTGGCGGCGGCAGCGGTGGCGTTGATCCGCAATGACAAGCTCAGCGACGACGACTTCGCCGCGCTGATTCCAGGCCCGGATTTCCCCGGCGGCGGTCAGATCATCAGCAGTGCCGACGAGATTCGCAGCGCCTACGCCAGCGGACGCGGCAGCCTGAAGCTGCGCGCCCGCTGGAAGATCGAGGAACTCGCGCGCGGCCAATGGAACCTGGTGGTCACCGAGCTGCCGCACGGCACCAGCACGCAGAAGGTGCTGGAAGAGATCGAGGAGCTGACCAACCCCAAGGTCAAGCTCGGCAAGAAGGCGCTCAGCAGCGATCAGAGCCTGCTCAAGACCACGGTGCTCGGCGTGCTGGACGCCGTGCGCGACGAGTCGAGCAAAGACGCTGCGGTGCGCCTGGTGTTCGAGCCGAAAACCAGCCGGATCGAACAGTCGGAACTCATCACCATCCTGCTGGCGCACACCAGCCTCGAAACCTCGGTGTCGGTCAACCTGACGATGATCGGTGCCGACGGACGGCCGACGCAGAAGAGCCTGCGCCAGATGCTCAGCGAGTGGGTCGCGTTCCGCCAGGGCACGGTCGAGAGGCGCACGCGGCACCGGCTGCAAAAGGTGCTGGCCCGCATCCATGTGCTCGAAGGCCGGCAGTTGGTGCTGCTCAATATCGACGAGGTCATCCGCATCATCCGCGCGGCCGACGAGCCCAAGCCGGCGCTGATCGCGCGCTTCGGCTTGAG
>JANNBZ010000193.1:0-32591 GCA_031386065.1 Burkholderiales bacterium | reverse complement strand
AACATCGCCGCGTTCGGCGGTGACCCGGCCAAGGTCACGCTGTTCGGCCAGTCGGCGGGCGCGCAAAGCGTGCTGGCCTTGTACGCGTCGCCGCTGGCGCGCGGCTTGTTCCAGCGCGGCATCGTGCAAAGCGCCTACGGCTTGCCCAGCCACACCCGGGCGAAGGCGCGGCAGACTGGCAACCAGGTTGCCAGCGCGGTGGGGCTGGCCGGGGCGCAGGCCACGCTGGCGCAGCTGCGGGCGGTGCCGGCCGACGACTTCGTCAAGCTCGAAGGCGCGGCGCTGTCGCTGGCACCCGGCTTCGTGGTCGGCGACGCGGCCGTGCCGCAACCGATCTTGAAAGCATTCCAAAACGGCGACCAGGCGCGCGCACCGCTCATCATCGGCAACAACAGCGACGAGGCCAGCGTGGCGCAGGCCTTCGGCATCGAGCCGGCGGCGCTGGTCAAGCGGCTGGGCGCGGCGCGCATCTTGTTGAAGCCGCTGTTCCCGCAGGTGAAGGACGACGCGCAACTGGGCCGCGAGGTGGTGCGCGACCTGGTGTTCGGCGCCTTTGCACGCCGCATCGCCTACCTGCATTCGGCCAAGGCGCCGACCTGGCGCTACCACTTCAGCCAGTTGCCGCTGAGTCTGCGTGACCGCCTGCCCGGCGTGCCGCATGGCGGCGAAATCACCACCGTGTTCGGCACCGGCGACACCTGCGCATGCATGGATGCGCCGTGGACCGAGGCCGAACGCGCCTTGTCCACACGCGTGGGCGACTACTGGTTCGAATTCGCGCGCAGCGGCCTGCCCGCAGCGGCCGGTGGCCCGACGTGGCCGCAGGACCAACGCGCAGTCTCGAAGACGCTGGAGTTCGGCGACACGCTCGAGGTTCGAACCGACTTCATGAAGACGCGGCTGAACACCTTCATCGGGACGTTGAACACGATCGAGCGCTTCGTGCCGCAGCGGTGATTCGAGGTCGGCCGTTCGAGCTTTCGTTCAAGCTCATAGCGCGGCACCGTCACCGCCGGAAGCGAACTCAGCGTGACGGCGCTGCGTCGCCTGCGTTGACGCGCAGCGAATTCGCGATGCACCACTGCGCGGCCCAGTACGTCGCCAGAATCCACAGCGACGACAGCGGCAGCGGTGCGGCGAACTTGTTGAACGCGAGCAGGCTGTCTGACAGCATGAACAGCAGGCCGCCCAGCGCCGCGCTGCGGGCCAGTCTTTCGTCCGGCCTGCCAATCCTGGCCTGCCACCACGCCGCCGCCTGGGCCGCCATGCCGGCCAGGCACAGCACGTAAGCCAGCACCGGCACGCGCAGCGCGGCGGGGATGCCCGGCCACAACTGCCACAGGATGGCGGCTGCGAGCGCCGCGTAGACCACGAACGCAGCCGGCCGTGCCGCATAAACCACGAACGCGGCCAGCCGCGCCGCGAAACGCAGCGGCACGCAGAAGGCCGCGATGTAGACAATGTGCGCGAGCAGAAACGAGACCAGCCCCGGCAGAAAACCTTGCGCAGGCCAGAGCAGAAACACGTCGCCCAGCAGCGACAGCAACAAGCCGATGCGGATCAGCCGACGCTGTCGCGGCGCGTCGGCCCCGCGCGGCCAGGCATGCGTGATCACCAGCACCGTGGTCAGCGGTTTGAAGACGAAGGCCAGCCACAGCGGAAGCGCGCCGCTGAAGGCAGCGATGGCGATGGCGGCGCTGGCAAGGGTTAGCCAGGGGAGGAGGGCGGACATGGGGTGGGGCGCGGCTTGCAGGGCTGAGTGTGCCTGCCTTGTTCCCAGGGGAGAGAGATCCAGGAAGCGCGCGCTCAGGCGGTATTCACCAAGGCAGCGCGCCACCATGCTGGTCGAAGAACCCGCCGCTCGCCTCAGCCCGCAACCCGTCCACCACCGCCAGCAATCGACCGGCGCATTCGGCCGGCGTCTGCACCGCCAGCCCCGCCTTGCCGAATGGTGCTGACAACGGCGTGGCCACGGTGCCAGGGTGCAGGGCCACGCAAATCGCCTCGGGCCGGCGGCGCTGCAGTTCGATGGCGGTGGTGCGCACGATCTGGTTCAACGCCGCCTTCGAAGCGCGGTAGCTGTGCCAGCCGCCGAGGCGGTTGTCGCCGATGCTGCCGACCTTGGCCGACAGCACCGCGAACACGCTCTTGCCCTGCGGCGCCAGCAGCGGCAGCAGGTGTTTCATCAGCAGCGCAGGGCCGATCACGTTGACGGCGAACGCCTTCGCCATGTGATCGGCGTCGAGTTGCTTCAACGCCTTCTCGGGCTCGAAGCCGCCGCCGTGCAGGAAGCCGGTGGTCACCATCACCAGCCGCAGCGGGACGCCGAGTGCGGCGATGTGCTCGGCCGCAGCGCGGATGCTGGACTCGTCTTGCAGATTGAGGAGCGGTGTGGAGCTTCGGCTCAAGCCCAGCGCGTTTGAGTAACGTGCATCGCTGCCGAGCTGTTCCAGCACCGCTTGGCCGATGCCGCCACCGGCGCCCACCACCACGGCGAGGCCGCCGGGCGGAAACGGATGCGCCGACGCCGCAGCGTTCAACGCCACGGCGATCTCACGCAGCGGAGAAAGTTCAACCGGCCTTCTTCGCCCAGGCGCTGCACCAGCCGGCCGCCGCCACTTGTTTGCCTGCGAACAGCGGGCACGCACCGGCGGCTTCTTTCGGCTTGCCGGCGTACAGCGCGCAGTTGCCGCAGTTCTGAGTGGCGGCGTGCTTGGGGAACTTCTTTTCGTCGACCTTGGTGGAGTCGGCCTTGTAGCCCAGCGCAACGGCCTGCGGGTCGGCTTCGGCGAGCATCGGCGCGGCTTGCGCCATCGCGTGCGTGGCGGCCAGGGCCGATGCGCCGGCGGCGACTTGCAACATGAAAACGCGGCGGGTGGAGGATGTCATTTCAGCTTCCTAGTGGGCAATGGGTGCGCGAGCTTGCCACGAAATTACCAATGGGTTTCCATGTGAACCGCAAGGTTAGTGATTTGCTCGGGATTGCTGTGGTGTCCACGTTGAACCGACACCGACGCCTCCCGCACGTCACGGGTTCGGCGCCGCCTCGGCGCGTGCCTGCTCGGCGCGTTGCGCTGCGGCGGCGCGCAGTGCTTTCAGCTTTTCGCGCGGGTCTTCCTTGACGACGTTTTCGCTCAGTTTCATCTCGGCGATGAAGCGGCTGGGCACACCCTGCACCGTGTCGCGCCCACGCTTGCGACGGCGCAGCATGTTCACCGTCAGCGTGTTGCGGGCCCGCGTGATGCCCACGTACATCAGGCGGCGTTCTTCTTCCAGGCGCTCGGGTGTCATCTGGTCGTCTTCGCTGCGGAACGGCAGCAGGCCTTCGTTGACGCCGGACAGCACCACATGCGGCCACTCCAGTCCCTTGGCGGCGTGCAGCGTGCTCAGCGTGACCACGTTCTGCTCGTCGCCGCGCTCGGCCAGGCTGATGATGACCGAGATGGTCTGCGCCACATCGAGCACGCTCTTGCGTTCGGTCTCGATGTTCGTGCCACCGTCGTTCTCGCTGTCGGTTTCGATGCTGCCGCCGCAGCGCTTGGCGATCCAGTCGACGAAGTCGAGCACGTTGGACCAGCGCGCCGCAGCCAGCTTTTCGCTGTCCTCGCCGTCGTACAAGTGCTTCTCGTAGTCCAGGTCTTTCAGCCAGCCGAGCAACAATACTTTTGCGTCTTCGGCGCCGGTGGTGTGGCGGGCGCGGTACTCCAGGTCGTTGACGAAGCGGCCGAACTCGTGCAGCCCACCGATGGCGCGCGCACTGATGGCGGTGCCCAGGCTCTGCGCGAACAGCGCCTCGAACAGGCTGCTCTTCCAGCGCGAGGCGAACTCGCCCAGTTGCGTCAGCGTCTGCGTGCCGATGCCGCGCTTGGGCGTGGTGACGGCGCGCAAAAACGCCGGGTCGTCGTCGCTGTTGACCAGCAGGCGCAGCCAGGCGCACAGGTCCTTGATTTCGGCGCGGTCGAAGAAGCTCTGGCCGCCCGACACCTTGTAGGGAATCGTCGCCTTGCGCAGCGCCTTCTCGAACACGCGGGCCTGGTGGTTGGCGCGGTACAGCACGGCAAAGTCTTTCAACTCGACTTGCACATCACCACTGTTCGCCGCGCCACCACCCGTCGCACGCAACGCCTGGATGCGCGCCACGGTGCGCTCGGCCTCGTGCTCTTCGCCGTCGCACTCGACCACGCGCACCGGTTCGCCGTCGCCGAAGGCGCTCCAGAGTTTTTTCTCGAACAGTTTCGGGTTGTTGGCGATCACGTTGTTCGCCGCGCGCAGGATGTTGCCGGTGGAGCGGTAGTTCTGCTCCAGCGCAATCACCTTCAGGCCGGGGTAATCCTGCGGGAGCCGCTTCAGGTTGTCGATGGTGGCGCCGCGCCAGCCGTAGATGCTCTGGTCGTCATCGCCTACCGCCGTGAACATCGCGCGCTCGCCGGCCAGCGACTTCAGCAGCTCGTACTGGATCGCGTTGGTGTCCTGGTACTCGTCGACCAGCAGGTAGCGCAGCGTGTCTTGCCACTTCGCGCGCACGGCTTCGTCGCGCAGCAGCAGCTTCTGCGGCAGCGAGATCAGGTCGTCGAAATCGACCGCCTGGTAGGCGGCCAGCCGTTCTTCATAGCGGGCCATCACGCGGGCCGCCACGCGCTCGTCGTCGTTGGTTGCCGCAGCGTCGGCCTGCGCGCTGTTCAGGCCCTGGTTCTTCCAGCCGCTGATGGCCCATTGCCAGCGCCGCGCCAGCGCGTTGTCGGTCGACGCGCCGGCGTCTTTCAGGATCGCCAGCACGTCGTCGCTGTCGAGGATGCTGAACTTCTCTTTCAGGCCCAGCGCGGCGCCGTCGGTGCGCAGGATGCGAACGCCGAGAGAGTGAAAGGTGCTGACCACCAGGTGCTTGGCGGCGCGTGGGCCGATCAGCTCTTTCGCGCGCTCGCGCATCTCTTGCGCCGCCTTGTTGGTGAAAGTGATGGCGGCAATTTGCGCCGGCTCGTAGCCCGCCTGCAGCAGGCGGGCGATCTTGTGCACGATGACGCGGGTCTTGCCCGAGCCGGCGCCCGCCAGCACCAGGCACGGCCCGCCGAGGTGGTGCACTGCTTCGAGCTGGGCGGGGTTCAGCGACGGTTCGTTGGACACGGGGATGCAGGCAGGTCGGGGCGGTGTTTCGGCGGGCCATGATAGCGACGCACCTGGTGGCAGAAGCCCTTGCCACAGCGGGTCATCGGGCGCCGCGCGCGGGTTTTTGTTCCTGCGAATGTGTGCAGATGTCACGGACGTGTGACGCGGCCCGCACACCCGCGCCTGGACTGAGACGATTTCGGCGGCTTCTCAAGACTTAGAGAGGTTCCACGTATGCCGACGCCGCCATCGGCGGCGAATACTTGCGGCCATCGACCCTCTTGCATGCACTGCGCTCGCTTCGCCCGACGCCGCGCAGCCGGTCGTAAATAGTGACGGACATCGCATGACCAACCTCGACGACATAAAGCAGAGATTCAACTCCACGTTCGGTTTGCGCACTGTCGCCACCGACGTGAACAGCCTGCGTTCGCTGTGCCTGAAATTGCTGAACGATGTGCCCGAGGCACGTCGCCAATTGCTGCTGCAACGCCTGGAAAAAATGCGCCGCGCCGACGACGTGTGGCATGTGCGCAGCGCGCTGTTCGAGGTCATCTCGCTGTCGCACGGCGAACAAGTGGCGCGCGACCGCCTGCGCGTGCTGGACGACAGACTTCCATGAGCCGACGCAGCGAAGCACCTGCGAAGCTGTGCAGCGAAGTCGGCTCGCGAAGGCTTGAGAAGAACGACCGCGTTACAGCGGTCGTGCAAGTCCTGAGCCGACGCAGCGAAGCGCCTGCGAAGCTGTGCAGCGAAGTCGGCTCGCGAAGGCTTGAGAAGAACGACCGCGTTGCTGCGGTCGCGCAAGCGTGAGGTACGAACCCGGGTTGGAGCTACTTCCCTCAGGGCTCCCCGCACAGGCAGTGCGTGATCGCCATGAACGGCTTGCGGCGGTCGGCCACCTCGGCCAGCCAGCCGAGGTCACGCCCCACGCCGTGGGCCAGGCCCGGCGGCACGCCGGCCGAGGCCAGGCGGGCATCGATGTGATCGCCGACCGCGCGCACCGCTGCGCCGCCGAACATGTCGAGCAGGCGGGCTAATTTGCCGGGGTCGCGCTCCATGTACACAACGCGGTAGCCGTCTTCCAGCTTGGCGCGGGTGGCGGCCGATTTCAGCGCGTCGCCGTAGCTGCCCAGGCGGTCGACCAGGCCGCGTTCGCGCGCTTGTGCGCCGGTCCACACGCGACCCTGAGCGACCTCGTCGATCTTCTCGGGCGTGGTTTTGCGGGCCACCGCCGCCTTGGCGGTGAAGTCGGCGTAGGTGTGGGCGACGCTGGCCTGCACCAGGTCGGCAAAGCGCGGGTCGAGCGGGCGCCGCGGGTCGCCGGCGCTGCCGAGCCAGGTGGTGGTCACGCCGGCCGCATGCACGCCGATCTTGTCGAGCGCCTTGTCGCCGGTGGGCAGCATCGCGAACACGCCGATGCTGCCGGTGATGGTGCCGGCGTCGGCAATCACCTCGTCGGCGGACATTGAAATCCAGTAGCCGCCCGAGGCCGCCACGTCGCCCATCGACACCACCACCGGCTTGCCGGCGGCGCGGGTGAGTTCGAGTTCGCGCCGCACCAGCTCCGAGCCGAAGGCGCTGCCGCCGGGGGAGTTGACGCGCAGCACCACGGCCTTGACCTTGTCGTCTTCGCGCGCCTTGCGCACCAGCTCGGCGGTCGAGCGGCCGCCCACGGAACCGGCTGCTGCGTCGCCCTCGACGATCTCGCCTTCGGCCACCACCACCGCCAGCACGTCGCCGGTCAGCTGGGTTTTCTGGCGCGCCAGGTAGTCGCTGAACGACACCTGCCGGAAGCTCTTGGTGTCGTCGTCTTTTGCGCCGCGTTCGATCATCATCTTGCGCAGCTCGTCACGCGTCTTCAGGGCGTCGACCAGCTTCTCGGCGACGGCAAGCCGGGCGGCGTCACCGCCGACGGCAGCAAAGCGCTGCGGCAACTCGGCGATGCCCAGCGCAATGGCGCCGGCAGGCAGCTTGCGGGCCTGCTCGACGCCGTTGGTGTAGGTCGTCCAAAGGCCGTTGTAGAGCAGGCTGTCGGCTTCCAGCGCGTCCTTCGACGGTGCATTCGCGAAGTACGGTTCGCCGAAGCTCTTGTACTTGCCGACGCGGATCACGTTGGCGCTGACGCCGAGCTTGTCGAGCGCGTCGCGGTAGTAGTTGCGCAGGCGGCCGTAGCCTTCCAGCATGACCATGCCCATCGGGTGCAGCAGCACTTCGTTGGCCTGCGCCGCCAGGTAGTACTGGCGCTGGTCGTAGCTGGAACCCCAGGCGATCACTGGCTTGCCGCTGACCTTGAAGCGCTGCAGCGCCGCCGCCACTTCGCGCAGCGTGCTCAGGCCGGCGCCCTGAAAGTCGTCGAGCAGCAGCACCACGTGACTGATCTTCGGGTCCTTGGCTGCGGCGTCGAGCACGCTGAGCACGTCGCGCAGCTGGGTCTTTTCCTGCACATCACCGCGGGCCTGCGCCAGTGTGGTGTCGCGCAGGCTGCCCGAGCGCTGTTCGACGATGGGGCCGGCCAGGCTCAGCACCAGGGCCGTCTTGTCGCCCAGCGGCTTGGCGCCACTGCCCACCAGCGCCCACACGAGGGCCACCACGATCATCAGGAAGATCAGGTTGATCAGCGCGCGGCGGCTGGCATCGAGAAAGCGCCAGGCGCCGACGAAGAAATTGCGGACAAGCGTGAGGGGGGAAGCGGACATGCGGTCTCCGTCGACGGCGATAAAGCGCGCAGCTTACTTGGAAGCATCGGCCGGGCATGGCGTCGGCTTGCATGGCCCCGGGGTTGCGATACTCGATGCCTGAATGCAGGCCATCCTCGCTGTCACCGTCCCCTTCTTCGCGCTGGTGCTGTGCGGCTATCTGGCCGCCCGCAGCCGTGTGCTGCCCGAGGCGGCCATCCCCGGCCTGAATGCCTACGTGCTGTTTTTCGCGCTGCCGTGCCTGCTGTTCCGCTTCGGCGCCAGCATGCCGTTCGCGCAGTTGATCGACCCGGCCCTGGTCGGCATCTACGCCACGTGCGCGCTGTTGATGGTGTTCCTCACGGTGGCGGCGACCTTGAGGCGCGCTGAAGACGGTGCGGGTGTCGACATGAAGAACGCTGCCTTCGGCGTGGACATGAAGAACGCCGCCCTCGGCGTGGACATGAAAAACGCCGCCTTCGGCGCGTTGGTGGCCGCCTTCCCGAACACCGGCTTCATGGGTGTGCCGCTGCTGGTGGCGCTGCTGGGCGAGCGTGCCGCCGGGCCGGTGATCAGCATGGTGCTGATCGATCTGATCCTGACCAGCACGCTGTGCATCGCGCTGGCGCAGTCGCGGCAGCATCTGGAGGCGGGCGACGGCGGGCGCGGCTCGATGGCGACGTCGGCGCTGCGCTCGCTGCGCGGCGCGTTGACGAATCCGCTGCCGTGGGCGATTGCCGTCGGCGCCGTGGTGGCGGGCCTGCAGTTGCAGTTGCCCGGGCCGCTGGCGCAGATCGTCAAGATGCTGGCCGACTCGGCCTCGCCGGTGGCGCTGTTCACCATCGGTGCCGTGCTGTGGCGTGCCGGCCAGCATGCGCACACCCGCACACCGATCGGGCAGTTCCTGCCGGCGGTGCTGTTCAAGTTGTTCGTCCACCCCCTGCTGGTGCTGGCCGTGGGCCTGCTGGCGCATGCGGCGGGCGTGCCGGTGCCGAGCTTCGGGCTGACCGTGCTGGTGCTGGCGGCAGCGCTGCCCAGCGCCAGCAGCGTGTCGCTGCTGGCCGAACGTTACGGCGCCGACAATGGCCGCGTGGCCCGCATCATCATCGCCAGCACGGTGCTCGCATTCGTGAGCTTTTCGCTGCTGGCCTGGGCGCTGGGTGCCGGCGTTGGAATGCCAACCTGAGAAAATCAGAAAGACCATCGGAAAGTTTTGGGCAATCGAATTCACCAATGAACCGGCAGTCGCGAACATGCACGCATGGCAGTTCAACCACCGGACAAGGACCCGCATGAAAACCTATCAATGCATCGTGTGCAGCTTCATCTACGACGAGGCGGCCGGCCTGCCCGACCACGGCATCGCGCCCGGCACCCGCTGGGCCGACGTTCCGGCCGACTGGGCGTGCCCGGACTGCGGCGTCGCGAAGGCGGAGTTCGAAATGGTTGAAATCTGATGTCGCAGCCTGCGGGCTCGCCCGTCGTCATCATCGGCAGCGGCTTGGGCGGCTTCACGCTGGCGCGTGAATTTCGCAAGCTCGACAAGACCACGCCGCTGCTCGTGCTGAGCCGCGACCATGCGGGTTTCTATTCAAAGCCGATGTTGTCGAATGCGCTGGCCGGCAACAAGTCGGCGGCCGCGCTGGTGATGAAGCCGGCCGACAAGATGGCGCTGGAAACCAATGCCAGCGTGCGTGCCAACGCCCACGTGGCACGCATCGACACCGCCGCACAGACCGTCGAGCTCGAAGGTGGCGAAGTGCTGGCGTACCGCGACCTGGTGCTGGCACTGGGCGCCGACCCGCTGCGGCTGGCGCTGGAAGGCGACGCCGCCGAGGCGGTGCTGTCGGTCAACGACCTGGACGACTACGCGCGCTTCGCAGACTTGCTGGCCGGCGTGAAGACCGTGGCGATCCTGGGCGGCGGCTTGATCGGCTGCGAATTCGCCAACGACCTGTTGCACCGGGGCATCACCGCCACCGTGATCGATCTGGCCGACCGGCCGCTGTCGCGCCTGTTGCCCGAGGCCGCCGGTGCGCACCTGCGCCAGCGGCTGGAGGCGGCCGGCGTTCGGTTTCGCTTCAACGTGGCGGCCAGCGCCGTGCACCGCGCGGACGCGGGCGCGGGTTCGGGCTTTCAGTTGCTGCTCAGCGACGGCAGCCGCCTGCAGGCCGACCTGGTGCTGTCGGCCATCGGCCTGCGGCCCCGCACGGCCCTGGCACACGCGGCGGGCATTGAGGTGAACCGCGGCATCGTCACCAACCGCACGCTGGCCACCTCGGCGCCACACGTTTTTGCCGTCGGCGACTGCGCCGAAGTGGCTGGCCACAACCTTCCGTACGTGATGCCGTTGATGCAGCAAGCGCGCGCACTGGCCGCCACCTTGGCGGGCACGCCGACGCCGGTGGTGTACCCCGCGATGCCCGTGATGGTGAAGACGCCGGCCTGCCCGACGGTGGTGTGCCCGCCACCGATGGCTGCGCAGGGCGAATGGCAGGTCAGCCACACCGAAGAAGCTTGCGATGCCCGCTTCGTCGCCCCCGATGGCACGTTGCTGGGCTTCGCGCTGCTGGGCACCGCCACCGCGCAAAAGCAGACGCTCGCCGCGCAGGTGAAAGGGCTGCTGGGCTGAGCCGACGCAGCGAAGGACCTGCGAAGCTGTCCAGCGCAGTCGGCTCGCGAAGGCCTAGGAAGAACGTTCGATCCATCTCCGACGTGCAGGCCTGAGCTTGCGGTTGCTACAGTGCGGGCGCGATTCCACTTTGAGGGAACAGTGTGCTGAAACAGCTGGGTGTATTGCTGCTGATGTTGGCCAGCCTGGTGGCGTGCGACACGAAGCGGATCGAAGAACTGGAAGAGGGCGTGGCCACCGAGGCCGATGTGCGCGCCAAGTTCGGCGAACCGGCCGCCGTCTACCCCGAGGAAGGCGGCGCGCGCACCCTGGAGTACCCGCGCCAACCCGAAGGCCAGCGCAACTACATGATCACCATCGGTAGCGACGGCAAGATGAGCGCGCTGCGCCAGGTGCTGAAGGCCGATGGCTTCGACAAGGTGAAACCCGGCCTCGACAAGGCACAGGTGCGGCGCCTGCTGGGCCTTCCCGGCAAGACGCAGGTGTTCGCGCTGAAGCAGGAAGAGGTCTGGGACTGGCGCTTCCAGGACGGCGCGCAGAACAAGCTGTTCTCGGTGGTCTTCGACCCCAACGGCCTCGTCACGTCGAGCGCCGTGACCCTCGATCCGCGTGAGAACAACGTCGGCGGGAGTTAGCGCCGCGAGCCCGCCGCCTTTCGGCGTCCGTCCCCCTCACGGGGATGCCGGAAAGTAGCGAAGCCGCACTTCCTCGACGTGGGTGCGCTTTGCGCACCGTGCACCGAGTCTCGGGGTGGACATCACGCGGCGCGCGGTGGCATAAATGCAGCCGTGAGGCCCTCGATGCGCACCCTGCTGACCTTTCTGTTCGTGATCGTTCTGGCGGGCTGCGGAGGCGGCGGAGGCGGCGTGGGCACACCGCAGACGCCTGACGCCGTGCAGCCCGCCGTTAGCGCCGTCACGGCCGAGGTGCTTGCCTCAGGCGTGTTTCAGAACCGCTACCACTACGACTACCTGCGCCTCACGTTGCCCGGAAAGCAGCCCACCTATGCGATCTGGTTTGCGCCTGCGAATGCCAGTGCCAGTGCCAGTGCCACGGCCAAGGCGGCTGCCGTCTTGTTGACCGACCCGTACGCCGGCATCGACTGGACCGGCGAGGCCTTCGACGTGGACACCGCACGCAGCGTGGGCAGCCCCGACTTCAAGATGATCCAGGACGTGCGCGGTCCGTACTTCGACGCCGCCGACCCGGTCTACGTGCCCTACGACTTTTCAACCATCGACAACGCGACCGGCTTTGCCGAGCCCTACCTGATGAACGGCATCGGCGTCATCATCGTGTACGAGCGCTACTACGGCGGCGGTTCGCTGCAGAACGACATCGACGACACGCTGGCGGGGCTCGAATTCCTGGGCACACAGCCGACCATCGATCGCGCGCGCATTGGCGTTTGGGGCTCGTCGTACGGCGGCTCGGTGGCGCTGTACGCCGCGGCCAATGCATCCAAGAGCGTGACGCCGGCCTTCGGTGCGCTGTCGACCCCGTTGGTGGACTTCGGTCAGTTCGTTCCGTACGCCGAATGGCTGGCCAAGATCCACAGCGATCCTGCGCTGGCCTACCTGCGGCTGGAACCGTTCAGGCGGCGCGCCCAGGCCGCTGCCACGGCGGCCTCGGACGTGCCCGACTATTCGCCCTACAGCACCGCGTCGCTGGTCTCGAAGCTGAGCACCAAATTCCTGTTCCTTCACGACACCTTCGACACCATCGCTCCGTTGCTTCACGCGAACACGCTGTACTTCGGCACGCCCGGGCTGCACCAGGTGTTCATCTATCCGCACCAGAACATGGCGCTGGACTGGGCCAATCTGGACGTGACGCACGCGCCGGTCAAACCTGGCTTCGACGAGGCCTCGGCCATTCTTTTTTCGCAGGCCTACCTGATCACGCGCCTGACCTCGTCGACCACCGAGGTGCTGCTGCCCCGGCTGCCCACGCTGAACCTCGAACTGTTCGCGTACTTGCGGTCGCAGCAGGAACTCGGATTCGACGCCAACACCTTCGTGCTGCCGCGCCTGCTGGAACTGTGCGATGCGCGGATCCAGCTGGTCGACTATGCCGACGGATTCGCGGCGCGCGAACCGGGCCGCCGCTTTGTGGCGCGCCTGCTGAAAACCTATTGGCGCATCGATGTCGACGAGACGAACGTGCTTGATTACTTGCAGACCAAGGGGCTTTGATGATCGATTCTGGAACGCCGTCGTGGCGGCTGCGATGCGAAGTCGCGGCTCTGTGCGCCCTCTGGCTGATGCCACTGTCGGCCGTGCCCGCATCTTTGGCCGAGGCACTGCCGGCCTACGAGCAACGGGCGCGCAGCGCAGACGGCATCGGCAAGCGCTACATGGGCCGCGAGATCGCGCAGGTGATGGGCTGGCAGGGCGCGGCGTGGCTGGAACGCGAAGAGCGCGAACGCGAGGAACGCACCGATCTGCTGCTGCCCGAACTGGCGCTGAAACCCGGCATGGTGGTGGCCGACATCGGCGCCGGCACCGGCTACATCGCACGCCGCATGGCCACGCTGGTGGGGCCGAGCGGCGTGGTCTACGCGGTCGACGTGCAACCCGAGATGGTCGAGATGCTGAAGTCGCTGGCGGCGCGCGCCGGCTTGGCGCAGGTCAAGCCGATGCTCGGCGGCGTGGACGACGTGCGGCTGCCGGCGGCCAGTGTCGACCTGGCGATCATGGTCGACGTGTACCATGAGCTCGAGTTTCCGCGCGAGGTGCTGGCCAGCATCGTGCGGTCGCTGAAGCCCGGCGGTCGGGTGGTGTTCGTCGAGTACCGGGCCGAAGATGCGCGGGTGCCGATCAAGCCGATTCACAAGATGAGCGAGGCGCAGGTGCGGCGCGAAGCCAGCGCCTCCGCGCTGACCTGGGAGCGCACGGCCGGCGGCTTGCCGTGGCAGCACGTGGTGATATTTCGCAAGCCTTGAGTGGGCGGCGCCCGAGCCCGCCTGCCCTGCACCAGCGCGACATCAGATCGACAGCGGGTCGATGTCCACCGCCCAACGAAGAATCCGCTGCTCTGCCGCGTTCAGACCCTTGCGAACGTCGTGCAGCGCCGGCAGCCACACGGCCAGGAAGCGCTGCAGCGCCATGCGTGAAGGCGACTCGACCAGCATCTGCATTCGCTCCACGTTGGCCACCCGCGCCACCGTCATCGGCACCGGCGCGTAGACGGTGACTGCGTCGGCTGCAGGCAGGCCCGCGGCCATCGCGGCGGCGGCTTGCAGGAAGCCGCGCGCGGCTTCGGGGGTTCGCGCTTCGGCGCGCAGCATCGCCAGGTGCGAATACGGCGGCAGGCCGGCCATTTCGCGTTCCTTCAACTGGCTGGCGGCGAAGGCCTCGAAGTCGTGCTGGCGCAAGGCGGTGTACAGCGCGTGCTGTGGGTGCCAGGTCTGCACCCACATCTCGCTGCGCGCGGCGTGTGCCGCGTCGCGGCCCGCGCGGCCACCGGCCTGCATCAGCAGCGCGAACAGGCGCTCCGGTGCGCGGAAGTCGCTGCTGAACAACGAGGTGTCGGGGTTGACCGCCGCCACCAGCGTGATGCGCCGGAAGTCGTGGCCCTTGGTGACCATTTGCGTGCCCACCAACACGTCGACCTCGCCGGCGTGCACGGCGCTCAGCTGGGCTTCCAGCGAGCCCTTCAGCCGCGTGCTGTCAGCGTCGATGCGGGCGATGCGGGCGGGTGTTCCGTCGGCGGCACGCAGCACGTCGGCCAGTTGTTCTTCGAGCTTTTCGGTGCCGCGCCCGAGCGGCGCGATGTCGAGGTTGCCGCAGTCGGGACAGGCGCGCGGCACGCGCTCGGTGAAGCCGCAGTGGTGGCAGCGCAGCGTGCGGTCCAGCTTGTGGAACACGCGCCAGGCGCTGCAGTGCGGGCAGCCGCTTTTCCAGCCGCAATCGCCGCAGTGCAGCACCGGCGCGTAGCCGCGGCGGTTCAGGAACACCAGGCTTTGTTCGCCGCGCTCGATGCGCTGCTGCAAGGCGGCCACCAGCGGCGGCGACAGCGCGGTGTTCGCGCCCTGGCTCTTGGGCTGCTGGTTCATGTCGACCAGGCGCACGCCGGGCAACGCGCCACCGCCGATGCGCGAGGGCAGCGCCAGCCGCAGGTAGCGGCCGGCGTTCGCGCTGTGCCAGCTCTCCAACGACGGCGTAGCCGAGCCCAGCAGCACCAGCGCGCCTTCGAGCCTGCCGCGGTACACCGCCAGGTCGCGCGCCGAGTAGCGGGCGCCGTCCTGCTGCTTGTAGGACGGGTCGTGTTCTTCATCGACCACGATCAGCCCGAGCCGCGGCATCGACGCGAACACGGCCAGCCGCGTGCCCAGCACCAGATCGGCCAGGCCCAGGTGCGCGGCCAGCCAGTTGCGAAGCCGCTGCGCCGGCGTCAGCCCGCTGTGCAGCGACACGATGCAGCGCCCCGCGAAGCGCTGCGCAAAGCGGGCTTCGAGCTGCGGGGTGAGGTTGATCTCGGGCACCAGCAGCAAGGCCTGCTGGCCGGCGTCCAGCGCCCGTGCCGCCGAGCGCAGATAGACCTCGGTCTTGCCGCTGCCCGTCACGCCGTGCAGCAGCACCGTGCCTGGCGCCTCGGCGGGCCGCGACGCCAGACCCTCCAGCGCCAGCGCCTGCTCGGCGCTGAGGTCGGGCAGCGGCTGCGGCGCCTCGGATTCGGGCGCTTGGGCCAGCGCCCGTTGGAGTTTGCCGATTCGGTTGGCCAGTTGCGCGTCGTTCAGCTTGCGCAGTTCGGGTGGCAACACCGACAGCGCCACTTCGCCAAGCCCGCGCTGGTAGTAGCCGGCCGCGAACTCGACCAGTTCGCACCAGCGGCTACTCAACGCAGGCACGGCGGTCAGCGCGTGCAGAACCAGCTTGACTTCTGCATGCACCGGCTCGGTGGACACGCCCGGCCACACGATGCCCGGCACTTCCCGGCGACCCAGTGGCACGCGCACCAGGCTTCCTGGTAACAGCGGTTGCTCACTTTTATAGTCCAGCGTGGCAGCCAGGCCCGCGTGCCGGGGGGTTTCGACAGCCACCCGCAGCCGCCAAAGCTCAGCCATGCGCGGCAGCCGACGATTTAGCCGTGGAAGCTAAGAACAGGTTCATGCATGCACGCTAAGTCTATGATTCGACGGGAGTTTCCGACCTGTCCACCCAAACTGTGGATAACTTTGTGGGGAACTTGGCCTCAGCGGCGGCAAACGCAGGCTTCGCGGGCCTTTGCGGCCCGATGCCCCCTTTCGGAGCATTTTCGTAAATTCAATGAAATCAACAACTTAGCGCATCTTGTCGAAAACCCGATGATGCAGCGCAGCAGGTTTTCGACGCGCAACGACGAGATCGGATTTTGGGGATAAGTCAAGCCCTGAGCGCTCACTTACCGGCAAAATTCACAACGGCGGGCGACGCACCCGCCGCATCCCCTTGATCACCGATTTCGAATGCGCCGCGAATGCTCGTGCACCGCATCGATCAGCACCGACACCGCTTCGGGCGGCGTGTGCTGGCTGATGCCGTGCCCGAGGTTGAAGATGTGCCCGGCCGTCGACCCATCGGCGTTTTGCTGCGGGCCGAAGCTGTCCAGCGTGCGGACCACTTCGGCGCGAATTTGCTCCGGCCCGGCGAACAGCACATTGGGGTCGAGGTTGCCTTGCAGCGCCACGGAACGGCCGACCCGCGCGCGGGCCGAACCCAGGTTCACCGTCCAGTCCAGGCCCAGCACATCGGGGCCGGCATCGCCGACGCGCGCCGCCATTTCTTCCAGCCACAGGCCGCCGCCCTTGGTGAAAACGAGGTGCGGAATGCGCTGGCCGTCGTGCGTGCGCTTCAGTTTTTGCAACACCCGCTGCGTGTAGGCCAGGCTGAACTGTTGAAACGCGCCGTCGGCCAGCACGCCGCCCCAGCTGTCGAAAATCATCACCGCTTGTGCGCCGGCTTCGATCTGCGTGTTGAGGTACAGCGCCACTGCATCCGCGTTGATGGCCAGCATGCGGTGCATCAGGTCGGGGCGCGAATACAGCAGGGTCTTGACGAGGCGGTAGTCGTCTGAGCCCCCGCCTTCCACCATGTAGCAGGCCAGCGTCCAGGGGCTGCCCGAAAAGCCGATCAGCGGCACGTGCCCGTTCAATGCCTTGCGGATCGAGGTGACGGCGTCGAACACGTATTGCAGCTTCGCCATGTCGGGCACTTCGAGCTTGGCGACGGCGGCCTCGTCGCGCACCGGATGCGCGAACTTCGGGCCTTCGCCCAGCGCAAAGCTCAGCCCCAGGCCCATCGCGTCGGGCACAGTGAGGATGTCGCTGAACAGGATGGCTGCGTCGAGCGCGTAGCGCTGCAGCGGCTGCAGCGTCACTTCGGTGGCGTAGTCGGTGTTCGTGGCCAGGCCCATGAAGCTGCCGGCCTTCGCGCGGGTGGCGCGGTATTCCGGCAAGTAGCGACCGGCCTGGCGCATCAACCAGACCGGCGTGTGGTCGGTGGGTTGGCGCAGACAGGCGCGCAGGAAGGAATCGTTTTGAAGCGGGCTGTTCATCGGCACAATTATCGCGGCAAGATCACGCCCATAATTTGCGCTTCGACCGGAGAAGACCATGCTCGCTGACACCATCCTGCACACCATCGGCAACACGCCTCACGTGCGCATCAACCGGCTGTTCGGCCCGGGCTGCAATGTGTACATCAAGAGCGAGCGCAGCAACCCCGGCGGCTCGATCAAGGACCGCATTGCCTTGTCGATGATCGAAGCGGCCGAGGCGTCTGGCGCGCTCAAGCCTGGCGACACCATCATCGAACCCACGTCCGGCAACACCGGCGTCGGCCTGGCGATGGTGGCCGCCGTGAAGGGCTACAAGCTGGTGCTGGTGATGCCCGACAGCATGAGCGTCGAACGACGCCGGCTGATGCTGGCCTACGGTGCCAGCTTCGTGTTGACGCCGCGCGAAAAGGGCATGAACGGATCGATCGCGCGCGCCACCGAACTGCTGGCCTCGACACCGAATTCCTGGATGCCGCAGCAGTTCGACAACCCCGCCAACATCGATGTCCACGTGCGCACCACCGCAATGGAAATCGCCGCCGACTTTCCGAACGGTGTCGACGCGTTGATCACCGGCGTGGGCACCGGCGGACACATCACCGGCTGCGCGCAGGTGCTGAAGGCGAAGTGGCCGCAGCTGAAGGTGTTCGCGGTCGAGCCTGCGGCCAGCCCTGTCATCAGCGGTGGCAAGCCCAGTCCGCACCCGATCCAGGGCATCGGCGCGGGTTTCATTCCGAAGAACCTGCACACCGCGCTGCTCGACGGCGTGATCCAGGTCGAGGCGGAAGCGTCGCGCGAGATGGCACGCCGGTGTGCTCGCGAAGAGGGCATGCTGGTGGGCATCTCGTCGGGCGCCACGCTGGCGGCGATTGCGCAGAAGCTGCCCGAACTGAAAGCCGGCGACACCGTGCTGGGCTTCAACTACGACACCGGCGAGCGCTATTTGTCGATCGAGGGCTTCCTGCCTACCGAGTGAGACGCGGCGCCGGCACAAGAACCTGACCGGGATCTTTCCGCCGTGCGCGGGAAAGCCCGAATAACTACACCGAGATCAGCGACTTACAGTGCATCGATTAGCACACTAATTGATGTTCATCAATTGCGTGTTGCACGACTCTGGTTGGAGTGCTGGCATGAACATTGGGTTTGCAGGGGCGATACGCACCGCGACGGTGGTGCTGGCAGGACTGGGTCTGATGGGTGCCGACAACGCTTCTGCACCGGTGGCTGGCGCGACTCGCGCTGCGACTTCAATGGTCAGTTCGCAGCCTCTGTTTGCCGCCGGCTTCAAGGATTTCGACCGCACGCTCCAGCCCCTGGCCCAGTTCAGGGGCAAGCCCATGGTGGTGTATTTCTGGGCCACCTGGTGCAAGTCGTGCAAACAAGAAGTGCCCGACTTGATCGCGCTGCACAAAAAGTACGGCAGCAAGATCCACGTCATCGGCATCTCGGCCGACAACACCGACAAAGTGCGCGAGTTCGCACAACAGAACCAGATCAACTACACGCTGCTCCTTGGCAGCAATGACGCCATCGCCCTGTCCAAGCAGTTGGGCAACACGGTCGGCGGCCTTCCATTCGCGGTGGTGGTCGACGCAAAAGGCAACATCGTGCGCAGCCTGCTGGGCGAGACGCCGGCCGGCAAATTCGAGGAATTGATTCGGCCGTTGATCAGTTGATCGGCGACCGAAGCAGTGAGGCAGTTCAACATCAACCACGAGGAGACGAACGACATGAAGCACGCCGCATTTCCAGTCCCCGCATCGCGCCTGAAAGCGCGCATGCGGGTGCTGGCGATGGCGATCACGATGGGGGCCTCAGCGGGCGCGGCTTTTGCTGCAACGCCGGTCATCCGTGTGGTCGACCCTTCGCCAGTGAACTGGCTGTCCATCACCTGGAACACCATGGAAGAGCTGGTACGGGTCGACAAGGACGGTCGCACCGTACTCGGCCTGGCCGAGAGCTATCGCTGGGTCAACGACACCACCATGGAATTCAAGCTGCGCAAGGGCGTGAAATTCCAGGACGGTGAAGACTTCAACGCCAAGGTGTTTCGCCGCAGCTTCGATGAAGTTCAGAAACTGGAGAACCCGCATCCGCCGGGCGCCTTCCTGAATTTTCCGAAGTCCACGAAACTCGAAGTGATCGACGACCACACGGTGCGCTTCGTGTTCCCGAACACCGACAGTGCCTCGATCATGAAGTTCCGAGGCATGCACGTGGCCAGCACCAAGTTCTGGGACACGAACGGTTTCAAGAACAAGAAGGCTGGCAACGCCGAAGGCAATTGGTGAGTGATCGACGAACCGGGTCCGTGGGGGACTGGTCCGTTTGTCTTGAAAGAAGGATCCTCGGTGCTGGACAAGCGTTCTCCAACGCTGACCCTGGAGCCGAACCTGAATTACTGGAACAAGGCGCGCATCCCGAAAGCCAGCTTCGTCTTTGACAACGTCATCTCCAAGGCCGAGGCGCTCGAAGAAGTCGCCAAGGGCGGCAAGGTCGACATCGTGTCCGAGTTGACGCCCACCGAGGCGGTGGCGTTGAAGAAGAGCAGCAAGGCGCACCTGGTCGAGAGCAAGTCGAAAACCGTGCTCGCCGGGGTGCTGAACCGCAACGCGCCCAACTCGAAGTGGAGCGACATCAAGTTGCGCCAGGCCTTGAACATGGCGGTCGATCGGGCCGCTGTGGTGAAGGAAGGTGCGCTGGGTTACGGCACGGTCATGGCGTCGATGGTCATGCCCGGCCAGTTCGGCCATGAAGCGTCGCTGAAGCCGTATGCCTTCGATCCGGCAGCGGCCGGCAAGACGCTCGCTGCCGGGGGTGTCACGAGCATCACTGTCGTGGCGGGTGAGGGCTACAAGGCTGTGGTCGAGGCGCTGACCAAGAGTCTGGCAAAGGCCGGGGTCAAGGTGGTGGCCGACTATTCCGGCGCACCGAAGGGCGACAAGTGGGACGTGTGGTTGGTCGAGCACTTCGACTGGTCGCCCGAGTACCCGTACGGCGTCGTTTTCCGGGAGTTCTTCGGCAAAGACGGCGGTTTCCGAAAGATGCCGGAAGACGCTGCGTTCAACGCCCTGAGCCAGAAAATTCTGGCCGAGCGGGACAAGGGCAAGCTGGAAAAGCTCACGGCGCAGATGAACCGCTATATCCATGACGAGGCCAACGTCCTGTTCTTGTACGCGCCCTCGAAGCTGTATGCGGTCAGCAACCGCGTCAACTTCGTGCCGTACAAATCCTGGATGTTCGAGCTGGCGGAAACGACAGTGAAGAAGTAGCAACGCGGGGCGCATTCGGATGCGTCTCTCCCCGAAGCACGGCAAGGGGCCCGCAGCAACGCGGGCCTCTTGCCTTTGAACCCAAGCTCATCCACAGGCTCATGCTCGTCGGCACTGCAGGTCACATCGACCATGGAAAAACTTCGCTGGTCAAGGCATTGACCGGCGTTGACACGGATCGCCTGAAAGAAGAGAAAGCGCGTGGCATCACGATCGATCTCGGCTTCGCTTACCAGCCGCTGCCCAGCGGCAAGGTGCTGGGTTTCATCGACGTGCCGGGCCACGAAAAATTCATCCACAACATGCTGGCCGGCGCGACCGGTATCGACCATGTGCTGCTGGTGATTGCCGCCGATGACGGCCCGATGCCGCAAACGCTGGAGCACCTCGCGATTCTCGACTTGCTGGGCCTGGAGTGCGGTGTCGTCGCGCTGACCAAGGTCGACCGTGTCGATGCGCAGCGGCGTGAGGCAGCCACCGCCGAAGTGCGCGCGTTGCTGGCGGGCCGCGTGCAGGCCGGCTTCCCCATCGTGGCGGTGTCGTCGGTCAGCGGTGAAGGCGTGGCCGAGTTGCGAGCCCACCTGAATGCGGCGGCAAGTTCCTTTGCACCGCGTCAGGCAGACGGGCCGTTTCGTCTCGCGATTGATCGTTCCTTCACGCTCGACGGCATCGGCACCGTGGTCACCGGCACGGTGTTCGACGGCACCGTGCATGTCGGTGATCGGCTGACGATTTCACCGCTCGGAATCGAAGTCCGTGTGCGCGGCCTGCATGCGCAAAACCGCAAGGCCAACAGCGCGTCGCCGGGCCTGCGCTGCGCCTTGAACATCGTTGCGCCGCAACTCGACCGGCGCGACATCGCGCGTGGTCAATGGCTGCTCGCCGCACCGCTGCACGCACCGACGCAGCGCATCGACGCGCGGCTCGCCCTGCTGCCCGGTGAAGCGCGCGCCTTGCGCCACTGGACGCCCGTGCACGTGCACCTGGGCGCGGTCGAAGTCAATGGCCGCATTGCGCTGCTGCGCGACGCGCCCTTGCAGCCCGGCGACAGCGCGCTGGTGCAGTTGGTGCTCGACCAACCCATCGGCGCGCTGCACGGCGACCGCTTCATCGTGCGCGACCAGTCGGCCCGGCGCACGCTGGGCGGCGGGCGCGTGCTCGACCCGTCTGCGCCCGAGCGCGGCTGCCGCAAGCCGCAGCGCTTCGAGCTGCTGGCTGCGCTGGAGGCGGACACGCCGCAGGCCGCGCTTGACCGGCTGCTGCACTGCGCGCCGGCCGGGGTCGACCTGACCTGGTTCGCGCGCATCTACCAACTCGAAGACGCTGCGCTGGCGTCACTGCTCGACGCCAGCGGTGCCAAGCTGCTGCGTGGGGCCGGCGAGTCACGCGCCTTCAGCCCGGCGCATTGGCAGCAGCTTGCCGAGCAGGCGCTGACTGCGTTGGCGCGCTACCACCAGCGCCAGCCCGACAGTGCCGGTGCCAACGTGCAGGAGCTGCGCAGCCTGATGCCGCAGCGGCCCGCGCTGGCCAGCGTGGCGAGCGCGCTAGCCACCGCCCTGCGCGACCAGCGCGTGCTGCGCGTCGGCGCGCGCTACCAGCTCGCCGATCACCGGGTGACGCTGAGTGCCGCCGAACAGCAACTGTGGGAACGCAGCCGCCCGCAGCTCGACGCCGCCGGCCTGGCCCCGCCGCAGGTGCCCGAACTGGCGCGCGATTTGAACGTCAATGAAGACGCCCTGCGCACGCTGTTTTGCCGGCTCGCCCGGATGGGACAACTGCACCGCGTCCGCCGCGAAGTCTTTTTCCTGCCGCACACGGTGGCGCAACTGGCTGCGCAGACCGAGGCGCTGGCCAGCACGCAAGCGCGCGGCGTGGTCACCGTCGGGCCGTTTCGCGAAACGACCGGCCTGCAGCGCAATCTCGGGATTCCGATGCTCGAATTTTTCGACCGCAGCGGCTTCACGATGCGCCTGCGCGACGGTCGGCGGGTGCGCCGCGACAGCGTGGCGGTGTTCGGCGAGGCGCCCGCTGGGCTCACCGAACCGATCCTGTGAAAATGCACAACATGGAAGAGATGCGCTCCCCGGTGGGACGTCCGGTCTTCAAAATCGGAAGGGGCCGATCTTCGGTCCCTGGTGGGTTCGACCCCCACTCTCTTCCGCCCTCCTTGCCCGCACCGAGCCGGCACTGAACCATGGTTGCTCACCGCGTGGCCGTTGCCGTCGCTGGTGCCGTCGATAACCCGCGTGCGCCACGTGCGCCACGTGCGCCACATGAAGTCGGCGTGTTGAAGGCACTGCCCTCGGTGGATCGGCTGCTCAACCACGCCGACGCGGCAGGTTTGCTGAGCGAGCATGGTCACCGCGCGGTGGTGGCTGCCATGCGCAGTGTTCTCGCCGGAGCGCGTGAGCGCACGGCGGCTGACCCCGCCGCACCGCTGCCGAGCGACGACCATCTGCTGGCCAGCTGCGCCAGCCGGCTGGCAGCGGCTGCGCGCCCACGGCTGCGCGCGGTGTTCAACCTGACCGGCACCGTCCTGCACACCAACCTCGGCCGGGCGCTGTTGCCGCAAGAGGCGATCGACGCGGTGGCGATGGCGATGCGCATGCCGAGCAACCTTGAGTTCGACCTCGACACCGGCGCGCGCGGCGACCGCGACGACCTGGTCGAAGGCCTGATCTGCGAGCTGACCGGCGCGCAGGCCTGCACCGTCGTCAACAACAACGCGGCCGCCGTTTTCCTGACGCTCAACACGCTGGCGCAGCGCAAGGAAGTCATCGTCTCGCGCGGTGAGCTGGTCGAAATCGGCGGCTCGTTTCGGGTGCCCGACATCATGGCGCGGGCCGGCGCGAAGCTGCGTGAAGTCGGCACCACCAACCGTACCCATGCCGCAGATTTTGAAGAGGCGATCAGCCCACGCACTGCGCTGCTGATGAAAATTCACCAAAGTAATTTCGCCATCACCGGCTTCACCAAGGCGGTTCCCGAACGCGAGCTGGCCACCGTGGCGCAGAGCCACGGCCTGCCCTTGGTCAACGACCTCGGCAGCGGCACCCTGGTCGACTTGTCAATCTACGGTTTGCCGAAAGAGCCCACGGTGCAGGCCGCGCTGGCCGACGGTTGCGATCTGGTGCTGTTCAGCGGCGACAAGCTGCTGGGCGGCCCGCAGGCCGGGCTGATTGCGGGGCGTGCCGACTTGGTGCGGCGCATCAAGAAGAACCCGCTCAAGCGCGCGCTGCGGGTCGGCAAGCTGACCCTGGCCGCGCTCGAAGCGGTGCTGCGCCTGTACCGTCACCCCGAGCGGCTGCAACAGCGGCTGACCACCTTGAGATTGCTGACACGGCCGCAGTCCGAGATCGAATCCGTGGCCACCCGATTGCTGCCACATGTGAGCCACGCCGTCGGCGCCGCCTACGCGGTACGAACGCTCGCGTTGCGCAGCCAGATCGGCAGCGGTGCGCGCCCGGCGGATCTGCTGCCCAGCGCCGGCTTGGCCATCACTCCAACCAACGCGGGACGCGGCAGCGGTGCCGCTCTCAAGCGCATGGAAGCCGCCTTGCGCGCGCTGCCCATCCCCGTGGTCGGCCATCTGCGCGACGGCGCGCTGTGCCTCGATTTGCGTTGCCTGCAAGATGAAGCCGCCTTCCTTGCCCAATTGCCCAGGCTGGCGTCGACGTTGACGCTTGCCGCCCATCCTTCTCGATGACCACCATGACCACCTTTGTGCTGCGCTTGCTCGCACCCCTGCTTCTCCTCGTCAACACCACGCTCGCGCTGGCCGCCGCCGGTGTGGAGTTTTTGCCGCCGGAGCAGGCGTTTCGCTTCAGTGCGCACGCGCTCGACGCGCGCACCGTCGAGGTGGTGTTCGAGGTGGCCGACGGCTACTACCTGTACCGCGAGCAGTTCGCGTTCGCTGCCGACGACGCGGGCGTGCGCCTGGCGCCGGCGCGAATTCCGCCCGGCAAGGTCAAGTTCGACGAGACCTTCGGCAAGCAGGTCGAAACCCATCGCGGGCGGGTCGGTATCGTGGTGCCGGTGGCCGCTGCACCGGCCAGCTTCATGCTGACCGTGACCAGCCAGGGCTGCGCCGACGCCGGGCTGTGCTACCCACCGATGGAAACCGCAGCGCGGGTGCAACTGACTGGCTTCGGCGGCGGCGGCATCGTCACCTCCCAGGTCGATGCCGCTGTTGCTGCAACCCCCGCTGCAACTGCCGCTGCAACCGCCGCTCCGCTCGCCAAACCGGCCGCAACCAGCAGCGACTCGGGGGGCATCGAAGGCGCGCTGCGCAGTGGGCGGCTGTGGGTGGTGCTGGGCGTCTTCTTCGTCGCCGGGCTGCTGTTGTCGTTCACGCCCTGCGTGTTGCCCATGCTGCCGATCCTGTCGTCGATCATCGTCGGGCAGACGGGCGCCACCAGCACCTCGCGTTCGCGCGGCCTGAGCCTGGCCTTGGCCTATTCGCTGGGCATGGCCCTGGTCTACACCGCGCTCGGCGTGGCGGCCGGGCTGGCCGGCGAGGGCTTGGCCGCAGCCTTGCAAAACCCGTGGGTGCTGGGCGGCTTCGCGCTGATGCTGGGCCTGCTGTCGCTGTCGATGTTCGGCTTTTTTGCGCTGCAGTTGCCGGCCTTTTTACGCGACCGGCTGGACGCCCGCGCCAGCCGCCTCCAGGGGGGGCGCTGGGCCGGCGTGTTCGCGATGGGCGGGCTGTCGGCGCTCATCGTCAGCCCCTGCGTCGCCGCTCCGCTGGCCGGCGCGCTGGTCTACATCAGCCAGACCCGCGATGTGGTGCTGGGCGGCAGCGCACTGTTCTCGCTGGCCGCCGGCATGAGCGTGCCGCTGTTGCTGGTGGGCGCCTCGGCCGGGGCCCTGCTGCCGCGTGCCGGGCCCTGGATGGAGTCGGTCAAGCGTTTCTTCGGCGTGTTGTTGCTGGGCGTGGCGTGGTGGATCCTGAGCCCGGTGTTGCCGGGCCCGGTCGGCGTCGGCGGCTGGGGCGTGCTGATGCTCGTCGCGGCCACCTCGTTCGGTGCCTTTGATCGCCTGCATGAGGTCGAGGGCGCCGGGGCCCGCCTGGGCAAGGCCTTTGGTGTGGCGCTGGCGGTGCTGGGCGCGGCACAAATCGTCGGCGCCGCAGCCGGCTCATCTGACGCGTTGCAGCCGCTGTTGCGCTTCGCGCAGAAAACGTCCGCGACCGGTGCCGACGTGGCGGGCGCATCGGCAGCGGCGGGCGAGGCACCTCACTTTCAGCGCGTGCGCGACATGGCTGAACTCGACGCGGCGGTGCGCAGCGCGGGCCGGCCGGTGATGCTCGACTTCTATGCTGACTGGTGCGTGAGCTGCAAAGAGATGGAGCGCTTCACCTTCACCGACCCGCGGGTGCGTGCGCGACTCGACAAGGCCTTGCTGCTGCAGGTCGATGTCACGCGCAACTCGGTGGCCGACCGTGAACTGCTGAAGCGCTTCAATCTGTTCGGCCCGCCGGGCATCCTGTTCTTCGATGCGCAAGGCCGCGAGTTGGCAGCGCAGCGCGTCATCGGTTACCAGAACACGGCGCAATTTCTCGACAGTTTGAGCCGCGCCGGTCTCTGAGGGCGCTGTCCGCCACCGGCCGCAGGGTCGGTCACTGACCCGGCTCCACGACCTTTGCCATCTCCTTGGCCAAGGCGTGAAGCTGGGCACGCAACGCGACGAAACTGGCGGTTTCGAGTTGTGTTTGACAGGCGATGCCTTGTTGAATGCGGGCGACCGGAGCGCGCAGCGCACGCCCTGCGTTCGTCAGTTCGATACGCAGGTTGCGCTTGTCGGCAGGGTCACGCTCGCCGCTGACCAGCCCCGTGGCGGCAAGCCGTTTCACCAGCGGCGTGATGGTGCTCGAATCCAGGTCCAGCCGCTCGGCCAGGCTCTTCACGGTTTGCTCGCCGTGCTGCCACAACACCAGCATCGCCAGGTACTGTGAGTACGTCAGCCCGAGCTTGGCCAGTGGGGCGCGGTACGCACGGGTGATGGAATTCGTGGCCGCGTAGAGCGCGAAACAAAGCTGATCGTCCAACTGCAACGAAGCGTTTGACGGACTCATGCGGGTGTTGTTCGAGGGTCGCTGGGAGCTCATTTCAGGATTGTCGCTGTTGCGCCCCACGCCTTGGCTCAAGCGGTCAGGCGGCGTCATTTGAGTGCGGCCGTGGCCATGGTTTCAGGCGTGGTTGCCTGGAACTTTCCAAGGTGTGTGGCCGCGACGAGCCCGCCTCGGTCAATTGCCGCAACGAAGGGCATCTCCGCGCGCAGGTTGCCCATTTTTTTGGACACTTCGATCCCTTCGCTGCCGCCCACGAAGACCGGAAAATCGACGTTGTTGTCTCGAACGAAACGCTCGATCTTGTCGGATTGGTCAACTCCGATGCCGACAACGACCAGGTCGCTGGCGCGGTACTCGTCGTGCAGTGCGACCAAGGCTTTCGCTTCGTCGCGACAGTCGATGCACCAGGTGGCCCAAAAGTACACGACGACCGGCTTGCCTTTGAATAGCGCCAACGGGACCACGCTGCTGCTGAACTGCTTGAACGAGGCGGCGAACAGGGCGTCGCCCTTGGCCTTCAGATAGGCCGCAGTCGGCTGCGCGGGGGGGTCGATGTGTCTCGGCCCGAACACGAACCAGGTTGCCGCGACGGCGATCAACGCCAGCAGAATCGTCACCGCCCTCATGGCCAGGCCTGCCGGGCGTGCGGGGTTGATGGGGCCTCGGACTGGCTGGCGCGCTCCTGCCAGGCTCGGTGGTCAAACGACCAATGGCTCTTGATGAACGACATCGCGGCAACGATCTCTTCGCGGCTCAGTTGCTGGCCGAAGGCCGGCATGTTGCCCCGGTAGTCCGGCGGTCGGTCAACGCCGGCGACCTGGCCTTGCTGCACGACGTGGATCAGGTAGCGGTCCGAGTGGTGCCAGGTGTGGCCCGACTCGTCGTGCGGCGGCGCGGGCAAGCGGCCATCCGGGCCGGGGCGTTGCCAGTGGGCCTGGCCTTCGAGGTTCGCGCCGTGGCAGGCGGCGCAGTGATCGGCGTAAACCGTTTTCCCCCACGCGACGAGGGCCGGGCTGTCGGCGTCAATGCGGTCTGCGGCTGGCGCGCGCTGGGCAACGTAGGCCAGCAAGCCCACGAGATACGCAGCCAGGCCGGTCGACAAGTAGAGCGCGTACTTCTTCGCCACAGTCAACTCCAGAAAGTCGCTTCGCATGCGCGTGAATTCCGCTGCGAACCGATGCTGGCGCGACTTTAACGCGGCTCTGGTTTGCCGGCCCACCGACCCCTTGAACCCGCCTCGGGGTTCCCCCATCTGAACGCCCGGGGTAGCATGCACCCCGCTGACCTTTGGAGGACACCTCATGATTCGCAAGTTCTGGCTCGCCGCTTTCACGCTCGCCGCCACGCTCGGTTTGAGTGGCTGCGGCTACAACGACTTCCAAAAACTCGACGAGCAAGTCAAGGCCAGCTGGTCCGAGGTGCTGAACCAGTACCAGCGGCGCGCCGACCTGATCCCCAACATCGTCGCCACCGTCAAGGGCGAGGCCAATTTCGAGCAAGAGACGCTGACCAAGGTGATCGAGGCGCGGTCGCGCGCCACCAGCATCCAGGCCACGCCGGAGCTGATCAACGACCCAGCAGCGTTCCAGAAGTTCCAGGCCGCGCAGGGTGAGCTGACCGGTGCCTTGAGCCGCCTGATGGTGGTGGCCGAGCAGTACCCGAACCTGAAAGCCAACGCGGGCTTCCAGGACCTGCGCGTGCAGCTGGAAGGCACCGAGAACCGGGTCACCGTGGCGCGCAACCGCTACATCAAGGAAGTGGCGGCCTACAACGTGCTGACGCGCAGCTTTCCGACCAACCTGACGGCGATGATCTTCAGCTATGCCGTGAAGCCGAGCTTCACGGTGCAGAACGAAGCGCAGATCTCGTCGCCGCCGGCCGTGAGTTTCGACAAGCCCGCATCGAAGTGACTCGCACGGCCTGCGTTCGATGAACCGCTGGCTGCCACGCTGGGTTGCGCTGGGCGCGCTGGCGCTGTGGGCGGCTGCCGCGTCGGTGTGCGCGCAAGACGTTTTGCCGGTCCCGCCGACCAGCGCGCAGGTCATCGACCAGACCGGCACGCTGAGCGAGCCGCAGCGCGCGGCCCTCGTCGGCAAGCTCGCGGCGCTCGAGCAGAAAACCGGCACGCAAATGGTGTTGCTGCTGGTGCCCACCACCGCGCCGGAAGACATTGCCTCGTATGCCCAGCGGGTCGCCGACAGCTGGAAGATCGGGCGGCGCGACGTGGGCGACGGCCTGGTGATCATCGTCGCCAAGGACGACCGCCGCGTGCGCATCGAAGTGGCCAAGACGCTCGAAGGTGCCATTCCCGACCTGGTCGCCAAACGCATCATCAGCGAGCAGATCAGCCCGGCGTTCAAGGCCGGTGACTACGCCGGCGGCCTGAACGCGGCGGTCGACAAGCTGGCGGCGCGCGTCCAGGGCGAGTCGCTGCCCGAGCCGAAGGCCAAGGGATCGGGCGGCGGCGGGCTCGGCGTGCAGTGGCAAGAACTGGCGAGGTTCTTCTTCATCGGGGTGCCGGTGCTGGGCGCGGTGTTGACCGGCATCTTCGGCCGCAAAGCCGGCTCGCTGGTCACGGCCGGCGCGGCGGGTGGCATTGGCTGGTGGCTGACGGCCAGCGCACTGCTGGCGGGCGCGGCCGGCGTGGTGGCCCTGGTGCTGGTGGGCATCCTGGGCATCGGCGCGGCGCGCGGCGGGCGCGGTGGCCTGGGTTCGCGCGGCAGCGGCGGCCTCATCCCACCGATCATCTGGGGTGGCGGTGGAAGCGGTGGCGGAGGAGGTGGCGGTGGTGGCTTCAGCTCGGGGGGCGGTGGCGACTTCGGTGGCGGCGGCGCCTCGGGTGATTGGTGAGGCACGGATGATGCGCACGACATGGTTCAACTGACACGCCTGCTCAAACACCGTTGGCTCGACGAAACCGACGCGCAGCGTGCGCTCGGTGGCGGGGCCGTCGAACGCATCGAGGCCCGCGTCAAGGCCAGCGAGCAGCGGCACAGCGGCGAGATTCGCGTCTGTGTCGAAGCGGGCCTGCCGCTGTCGTACCTGTGGCGGGATGCCACCGCGCGCGAACGCGCGGTCACGATGTTCGGCAAGTTGCGCGTCTGGGACACCGAGCACAACAACGGCGTGCTGATCTACCTGCTGCTGGCCGAGCGACAGATCGAGATCGTTGCCGACCGCGGGATCAACGCCCACGTTGCCCCGGCGCAGTGGGCCACGCTGCTCGACGGCATGCGGGGCGCGTTCAAGGCCGGCCAGTTCGAAGCCGGGCTTGTGGCTGCAGTCGATGCCATCGACGCCTTGCTGAGTGCGAACTTCGCGGTCGCCGCGCAGGGTGCCAACCCGAACGAACTGTCGGACCGTCCCTTGCTGCTTTGACGCAGCCATGAAAAAACCCGCCGGATCAGGGCGGGTTGCTGCGAACGCCGAGCGCTCAGCCTACTTTTTGCGGAACTTCCGCAGCGCTGCGATCTGTGCCGCCATGGCTGCGAATTCGCCTTGCGCCTTGGCGAAATCGATGTCGTTCTTGGCGTTCTTCATCGCCTCTTCGGCCTGCTTCTTCGCGGCGTCGGCCTTCGCTTCGTCGAGGTCCTTGCCGCGAATCGCGGTGTCGGCCAGCACCGTCACGGTGCCGGGTTGCACCTCCAGAATGCCGCCTGCGACGAAGACGAACTCTTCCTGGTCGTTGTCGGCCCGGACGATGCGCACCGCCCCCGGCTTGATGCGGGTGATCAGCGGGGTGTGGCGCGGGTAGATGCCCAGCTCGCCCATTTCACCGGGCAGCGCGACGAACTTCGCCTGGCCGGAGAAGATCGACTCTTCGGCGGAAACCACGTCGACTTGGAGGGTTGCCATGCTGCAGATTCCTTAAACGGTCACTCGGTTCAAACAGCGGCTCATTGAATCTTCTTGGCTTTCTCGAACGCTTCGTCGATGGTGCCGACCATGTAGAACGCTTGCTCGGGCAGGCTGTCGCACTCGCCGTTGACGATCATCTTGAAACCGCGAATGGTTTCCTTCAGCGATACGTACTTGCCCGGCGAGCCGGTGAAGACCTCGGCCACGAAGAACGGCTGGCTCAAGAAGCGCTGGATCTTGCGGGCGCGGGCCACGGCCAGCTTGTCTTCAGGCGCCAGTTCGTCCATGCCGAGAATCGCGATGATGTCGCGCAATTCCTTGTAGCGCTGCAGGATGCCCTGCACCGCGCGGGCGGTGTTGTAGTGGTCTTCGCCGACCACGTTCGGGTCGAGCTGGCGGCTGGTCGAGTCGAGCGGGTCCACGGCCGGGTAGATGCCCAACGAGGCGATGTCGCGCGACAGCACCACGGTCGAATCCAGGTGGGCGAAGGTGGTCGCGGGCGATGGGTCGGTCAGGTCGTCGGCCGGCACGTAAACGGCTTGAATCGACGTGATCGAGCCGACCTTGGTCGAGGTGATGCGCTCTTGCAAGCGGCCCATCTCTTCGGCCAGCGTGGGCTGGTAGCCCACCGCCGACGGCATGCGGCCCAGCAGCGCCGACACTTCGGTGCCGGCCAGCGTGTAGCGGTAAATGTTGTCGACGAAGAACAGCACGTCCTTGCCTTCGTCGCGGAACGACTCGGCGATGGTCAGGCCGGTCAGCGCGACGCGCAGGCGGTTGCCCGGGGGCTCGTTCATCTGGCCGTAGACCATGGCCACTTTCGACTCGTCGAGCTTCTCCAGATTCACGACGCCCGAGTCGGCCATCTCGTGATAGAAGTCGTTGCCCTCGCGGGTGCGCTCGCCCACGCCGGCGAACACCGACAGGCCGCTGTGTGCCTTAGCGATGTTGTTGATGAGTTCCATCATGTTCACCGTCTTGCCCACGCCGGCGCCGCCGAACAGGCCGACCTTGCCGCCCTTGGCGAACGGGCACACCAGGTCGATCACCTTGATGCCGGTTTCCAGCAGGTCTTGCGACGGGCTCAGCTCGTCGTACGACGGCGCCTTGCGGTGGATGGAGGCGGTGAGTTCCTGGCCGACCGGGCCGCGCTCGTCGATGGGCTGACCCAGCACGTCCATGATGCGGCCGAGCGTGGCGCGACCGACCGGCACCATGATCGGGTTCGAGGTGTTGCGCACCATCAGGCCGCGACGCAGGCCGTCCGACGAGCCCAGCGCAATCGTGCGCACCACGCCGTCGCCCAGCTGCTGCTGCACTTCGAGCGTGAGGTTCGAGCCGTCCAGCTTCAGCGCGTCATAAATCTTCGGCATCGCGTTGCGCGGAAACTCCACGTCGACCACCGCGCCGATGCACTGGACGATCTTGCCTTCTGTTGTTGCGACTGCGGACATGTTCTTTCCTTTGAATCAATGCTTGATGTTCAGACGGTCGTTCAAACCGCAGCCGCGCCGGCCACGATTTCAGACAGTTCTTTGGTGATCGCGGCCTGGCGCGTGCGGTTGTAGATCAGCTTCAGTTCGCCGATCACGCTGCCCGCGTTTTCAGTGGCTGACTTCATCGCGACCATGCGCGATGAATGCTCCGACGCCATGTTCTCGGCCACCGCCTGGTAGACCAGCGCCTCGGTGTAGCGAACCAGCAGTTCGTCGATCACTGTCTCGGCGTCGGGCTCGTAGATGTAGTCCCAGCTGTGCGTGCCCGCGCCGACGGCAGCGGTGTCCACCGCCATGGCCGAGGCCGACAGCGGCAGCAGTTGCTGCACCACCGGCTCCTGCTTCATGGTGTTGATGAAGCGGGTGTAGCAAAGGTAGACCGCGCTGAGCTTGCCTTCGGCATACGCGTCGAGCAGCACCTTGATCGGGCCGATCAGCTTGTCGAGATGCGGTTTGTCGCCCAGGTGCGTCGCGTGCGACACCACCTTCACGCCAATGCGGTTCAGGAAGCCGAGGCCCTTGTTGCCGATGGCCACCGCTTCGCTCTTGATGCCGCGACCGTCCAGCTCTTTCAGCTGGGTCGTCACGGCGCGCAGCACGTTGGTGTTCAGTCCGCCGCAGAGTCCCTTGTCGGTGGTGACGAGGATGAAACCGGCCACCTTCGCGCCGTCGTTGACGCGCATGAACGGGTGCTTGTACTCGGGCGTGGCGGTCGACAGGTTGGCCGCCAGACTGCGGATCTTCTCGGCGTAGGGCCGGGCCGCGCGCATGCGCTCCTGCGCCTTGCGCATCTTCGAGGCGGCGACCATTTCCATCGCCTTGGTGATCTTCTTGGTGTTCTCGAAACTCTTGATCTTGCCGCGAATTTCTTTGCCTGCTGCCATGACCGGCTCCTTCAGTAGGTGTCAGTCAAGTGGTCAGGCGAAGGATTTCTTGAAC
>JANNBZ010000154.1:0-16148 GCA_031386065.1 Burkholderiales bacterium | reverse complement strand
GACAAGGTGCGCATCCGCATCGGCAACCTGACGATGACCAACCACCCGATCCACCTGCACGGGCACGAGTTCAGCGTCACCGGCACCGACGGCGGGCCAACGCCGAAAGGATCGCGCTGGCCCGAGGTCACCGCCGACATTGCAGTGGGCCAGATGCGGCAGGTCGAGTTCCTGGCCGACGAAGAAGGCGACTGGGCCTTCCATTGCCACAAGAGTCACCACACGATGAATGCGATGGGCCACGACGTGCCCACGATGATCGGCGTCGACCACCGCGACGTGGCACGCCAGATCACCAAGCTGATCCCCGACTACATGGTGATGGGCGAGCGCGGCATGCACGACATGACCGAAATGGAAATGCCGCTGCCCGACAACACCGCCGCCATGATGACCGGCACCGGCCCGTTCGGCGCAGTCGGCATGGGCGGCATGTTCAGCGTGGTGAAGGTGCGCCGCGACCAGAAAGCGGGCGACTACAGCGACCCCGGTTGGTACCAGCACCCACCCGGCGAAGTGGCCTACGAGTTCACCGGCGCGCTGGCCGAGCCGGCGCGCTTCAAGGCCGAAGGCAGCGGCTCCATGAAGCCGATGGCGCGCCCGAAAACCGACACCGAGGTCACGGTGCGCAAGCCGGGCGCCGGCTCGGGCCAACACTCGCAACACTGAGCTGAAACTTCAACTGAAAGGAACTTCCGTGAACACCCGAACCACTGCTTTCGCAATCACCTTCGCGCTGAGCCTCGCGGCAAACTTCGTTCACGCTGCCGGCAGCCACGCCGGTGGCCACGACGAATCCGCGATCGGCGAACCCGGCAAGGCAGCCAACGTCAAGCGCACGGTGCAGATCGAGATGAGCGACGCCATGCGCTTCAGCCCGTCCAGCATCGACGTCCGGCAGGGCGAGACGATCCGCTTCGTCGTCAACAACTCCGGCAAGCTCAAGCACGAACTGGTGCTGGGCACGAAGAAGGAACTCGCCGAGCATGCCGAGGTCATGAAGAAGTTCCCCGAAATGGAACACGCCGACGCCAACATGGTCACCGTGGCCCCCGGCAAGTCCGGCGAGGTGATCTGGCGCTTCACCAAGGCCGGCAAGGTCGACTTCGCCTGCCTGCAGCCGGGGCACTTCGACGCCGGCATGAAAGGCGCTGTGGCGGTGGCGGCCGGCAAGGGCCCTGCGGCCAAAGGCGATGACCACGGCGGTCACAAGCATTGAGGCGCAGTTCAATCATCCATCCACTGATACTGGAAAACACACCATGAAGACTTTGAAACTGATCACCGTTGCGGCCACGGCCGCATTGACCGTGGCCGTCTCGCCGCTGGCGTGGGGCCAAGCGGCCACCGACATGACCGACGCCGAGGTGCGCAAGATCGACAAGGACAACAACAAGATCACGCTGAAGCACGGCGAGATCAAGAACCTCGACATGCCCGGCATGACGATGGTGTTCCAGCTCAAGGACGCTGCCATGCTCGACAAGCTGAAGACCGGTGACAAGGTGAAGTTCAAGGCCGAAAAAATCGGCGGGGCCTACACCGTCACCGCGATCGAAGCCGCCAAATGAAGCACGCTGCGCTGCCGCTGGTCGGCATGATGTTCGCAGGCGCGCTGGCTGCCAGTTCGGCGTTTGCCGAACTGGTCGAGGTGCAGTTGCAACCCGGGCAGTCGGTGGACCGGCAGTTCACCGCAGCGCCTGGCAAGTTCGTCGAGGTTTGCGGCAAGCTGAGCAAGGGGCAGGCGCTGGCCTGGCAGTTCGACGCCAGCGGCCCGACCGACTTCAACATCCACTATCACCTGGGCAAGGACGTGAAGACACCCGAGCAGCGGTCGGCGGTGAGCGCCGCCAAAGGTCAGCTGCTGGTGCAGGTCAAAGAGGACTACTGCTGGATGTGGACCAATCGCGGCGCGGCAGCGGTGACGATCCAGACGCGCATCGCCGCAGAGCGCCAGCCATGACGCGCGCGGGCAGCTTCAACGTCACGCTGACCTGGCTGCCCGCGTTGGTGGCGTTGGCGGTGGGCGTGCCGCTGCACGACTGTGTGTTGCTGGCCTCGTCGGCCGTGCTGGCGATGAAGGGCTTTCACGACCGCATGGACCACGATGCGCCGCAGCGCCCGTTGAGTGCGGTGTTGCGCTGCCTGCGGGCCGGCTTGGCGTCGACGCTGCTGGCGGTCGCGCTGGTGGCCATGCTGGTCGCGGGCTTCCTGGACTGGTGGCATCCGGCCAACGACCAGCCGGTGCTGGCGGGCGGCCTGCTGCTGTTGCTGGTGGCAGCGTCGCGGCGGGCCGGCACGGCGGTGTCGGCCACCGATGTCGCGCTGATGCTGCTGGCCGCAGCCTCGCTGTTGTCCACCGCGTTGGGGTATCCGCTGGCCGCGTGCGCGTTCGCGGCCGCCACAGCGCTGTACCTCGCGTGGCAGGGCTGGCTGCTGATGCGGCACGTCGCCAGCGACCTGTGGCAGGCCGCGCAGTGAAGTCGCGCACACAGCGCGCCGGCGCGTTCTAGACTCGGCGCATGGGCACCCGGTCACACACCGTCATGCGCCGCTGGCTCGCCGGCTGGCTGGTGCTGAGCTTGCTGTTCGCGCAAGCTGCCACCACCGCATACGCCTGCCCGCTGTGGCAAGCCGTCGGCTCGGCCCCGCTGCAGGTCATGGCCGACTGCGCCGAGATGGCCGGCATGGCGACCGCGTCCGGCAGCGGCATCGACACGGCGCAACCCCACTTGTGCAAGGCGCATTGCGATGCCGGCAAGCAGTCGCCGACCCCGGCGGCAGACAAGGATTTTTCGCACGGCGTGGTGCTGCTGGGCAGCCTGGCCTGGTCGTGCAGCCCGGCTTCATCACCCGACCCGGTTGCGCTGCGCATCGATGCGCGGTCGGGTGCGCCGCCGGGGCCACCGGCGGGCGCCGCGCCGCTCTACATCGCGCTGCAAGTGCTTCGCATCTAGCGCCTCGCCGCGTTGGGCTCAGAGCCCGGCGGCTGGGTTTGCTCCCTCGCCCCTTTGGGGAGAGGGAGCAACACACACATGGCCCGCCGCATCTGAGACCGGTCCAAACCGATGTCGAGTTTGCGAGGAAAGTTTCATGCGTTTTCATCTTCATGCAGTTCGCGGCGTGGCCGCAGCATTGATCCACTGGTCGATGGATGGCACGGTGCTGGCACAGCCCGCACCCGCAAGCCTCAGCTTCGAGCGCGCGCTGACGCTCGCCGTCACGCAAGCGCCGCAGCTCGACGCGCGCCGTGCCGCTGTCGATGGGGCCGGCAGCGCACAGATCAGCGCCGGTCAGTTGCCCGACCCGCGGCTCGCGGTGGGCATTGAGAACCTGCCCATCACCGGCGCCGACCGCTACAGCACCACGCGCGACTTCATGACCATGAAGCGCATTGGCTATGCGCAAGAAGTGCCCAACGCTGCCAAGCGCCAGGCGCGCGGCGACGCCGCCGAAGCGCGCACCGCACGTGAGCGCGCGGCGCTTGAAGTCGACCGGCTCGCGGTGCAGCGCGAGACCGCGCTGGCCTGGCTGGCGCGCCTCTTCGCCGAACGGCGGCTGGCGAGCCTGGCCACACTGGAGCGCGAGAACACGCTGCTGCAGGACACCATTGCGAGTCGCGTTGCGTCAGGCCAGGCGCTGCCCGCCGACGCGCTGCTGGTGCGCCAGGAGGCGCTGGCCCTGGCCGACCGCCGCGACGAGCTGGCGCGCGACGTGGCAAAAGCGCAGGCCACGCTGCGGCGCTGGGTCGGCGCCGCCGCCGATGCGCCGCTGCAAGGCGAGCCGCCTGCGTTGCTGCCCGACCCGCGCCACACGCTGGACACGGTGGACCGGCACGCCGACCTGGCCGCCTTCACGCCGATGACGGCCGTCGCCGAGGCCGAAGTGCGCGAACTGGAGGCCGCGAAAAAGGGCGATTGGGGCTGGGAGGTGAGCTACGCCAAACGCGGGCCGGCCTACAGCGACATGGTGTCGGTGCAGTTCAGCTTCGAGCTGCCGCTGTGGGCAGCCCAGCGGCAGGACCCGCAAATCGCCGCCAAGCGCAAGGAGCTGGAACGGATTGCCGCCGAACGCGAAGACCTGCGCCGGCGCAGCACAGAAGAGGTCGAGGCGCGGCTGGCCGAACACGACGAGCTGAGCCGCAAGCTGGCGCGCCTGACCGATGCTGCGCTGCCACTGGCTGCGCAGCGCGTGCAATTGTTGCTGGCCAGTTATTCCGCCGGCCGTGCCGACCTCGGCATGGTGCTGGCGGCGCGGCGCGACAGCGCCGAACTGCAACTCCGGCTGCTCGATCTGCAGGCTCAGCGCATGAGCCTGCGAGCGCGGCAGGCCTACCTGATCACGGAGACCCGGCCATGAAACTCAAACCTATCACGCTCGTCGCAGTCGCCATTGGCGCAGCGCTTGCCATCGGCCTCGGCTACGGCGTCGCCATGTGGCGCATGAATGCCGAGATGTCGGCCGCCGTCGCCGAGGGCGCGTCGGCCTCCGCATCTGCCGCCAGCGAAGGCCGCAAGCCGCTGTACTGGCACGACCCGATGGTGCCGGGGCCGAAGTTCGACAAGCCCGGCAAGTCGCCGTTCATGGACATGCAGCTGGTGCCGGTGTACGGCGACTCGGGTGCAGGCACCGACAGCGGCGTCAGCATCAGCCCGCGCGCGCAGCAGAACCTGGGCGTGCGCACCGCCGAGGTCGTGCGCGGCAGCCTGGCGCCCGAACTGCAGGCGGTCGGCAGCGTGGCGTGGAACGAGCGCGACGCGGCCGTGGTGCCGGCGCGCGCCACCGGCTTCGTCGAGAAGCTGCATGTGCGCGCCCTGCTCGACCCGGTGGCCCCAGGCCAGCCGCTGGCCGAGCTGTTCGTGCCCGAGTGGGTGGCGGCACAGCAGGAGTTTCTGGCCGTCAGGCGCCTGGAGGCCAGCACGCCGGGCTTGAACGAACTCATCGCCGCCACACGCCAGCGCATGCGCCTGGTCGGCATGACGGACGAACAGATCGCGCGGGTCGAGTTGCGCGGCGTGGTGCAGGCACGCCTCACCGTCACGGCGCCGATCGGCGGCGTGCTGGCCGAGATCGGCGTGCGAGAAGGCAGCGCCGTGACCGCCGGCATGCTGATGGCGCGCATCAACGGGCTGTCCACCGTATGGGTGAACGCCGAACTGCCCGAAGCGCTGGCCGCCCAGGTGCGCGTCGGCCAGGCGGTGCAGGCACGCACGCCGGCAGGCGTCAGCGTCGACGGCAAGGTGGCGGCGGTGCTGCCCGAGGTGAACGCCGCCACACGCACGCTGAAGGTCCGCGTCGAGCTGAGCAACCCGCAGCGGCAACTGGTGCCGGGCATGTTCGCGACGCTGATTTTCAAGCCGGTCGCAGGCCGCGATGCGTTGTTGATTCCCTCTGAAGCCGTCATCGCCACCGGGACCCGCAGCGTGGTGATGCTGGCGCAGGACGGCGGCCGCTTCATGCCGGTGGACGTGGAAACCGGTGTTGAAGCGAACGGCCAGACCGAGATCAAGAAGGGCTTGCAGGCGGGCCAGCGCGTGGTGTTGTCGGGCCAGTTCCTGGTCGATTCGGAAGCCAGCCTGAAGGGCGTGCAAACGCGGCAGGGTGCTGCGTCCGCCCCAGCAGCGGGTGCAGCGGGTGCAGCGGATGCGGCTCAGCCGAGCGCCACCTTCCGCGGCGAAGGCAGGGTTGAAGCCATCGGCAACGGCAGCGTCACGCTGGACCACGCACCGATTCCCGAAGCAAAAATGGGCGCGATGACGATGGAATACCTGGCGGCGCGCGGCGTGGTTCCGCGCAACGTAGCGGTGGGCGACAAGGTGACGTTCGAGTTCAAGCGGGCGGCCGATGGTCAGTTCGAACTGACCGCCATCACGCCGCGTGCCGATGCGCCGGTCGTGCCGAAGGCCGCCTCAGCGTCCGGGGCCAGGCCATGATCGCCGGCCTGATTCGCGCCTCGATCGCGAACCGCTTTCTGGTGCTGCTGGGCACCGCGATGCTCAGCGCCTGGGGCGTTTGGTCGGTGCTGAACACACCGCTCGACGCGCTGCCCGATCTGTCGGACGTGCAGGTCATCATCCGCACCACCCTGCCCGGCCAGGCGCCGCAAATCGTCGAGAACCAGGTCACCTACCCGCTGACCACGACCATGCTGTCGGTGCCGGGCGCGAAGACGGTGCGCGGCTACTCCTACTTCGGCGACTCCTTCGTCTACATCCTGTTCGACGACGGCATCGATCCGTACTGGGCGCGTTCGCGGGTGCTGGAGTATTTGAACCAGGTGCAGTCACGCCTGCCGGCGCAGGCGAAAACCTCGCTCGGCCCAGACGCCACCGGCGTCGGCTGGGTGTTCCAGTACGCGCTGATCGACCGCAGCGGCCGCATGGACGTGAGCCAGTTGCGCGCGCTGCAAGACTGGTTTTTGAAGTACGAGTTGAAAACGGTCGCCAACGTGGCCGAGGTGGCCAGCGTGGGCGGCTTCGTGCGGCAGTACCAGATCGTGCTCGACCCGGACAAGCTGCGCGCCTACGGCATTCCACACACACGCGTCATCGCGGCCGTGCAGCGCGCCAACCAGGAGGCCGGCGGCGCGGTGCTCGAACTCGGCGAGGCCGAGGTCGTGGTGCGCGCCAGCGGCTACCTGAAAACGCTGGACGACTTTCGCAAGATTCCGCTCAGCGCCACCGACGCCGGTGTGTCGGTGCGGCTGGGCGATGTCGCGCGCGTGCAGGTGGGCCCCGAGATGCGGCGCGGCATTGGCGAACTGGGCGGTGAAGGCGAGGCGCCGGGCGGCGTGATCGTGATGCGCTCCGGCAAGAACGCGCTGGAAACCATCGCCGCCGTGAAGGCCAAGCTCGAAGCGCTGAAGCCCGGCCTGCCGCCGGGGGTCGAGGTGGTGACGGTGTACGACCGCTCCAGCCTGATCGTGCGCGCGGTCGACAACCTGCGCGACAAGCTGATCGAAGAGGCCGTCGTCGTGGCCCTGGTCTGCGTGCTGTTCCTGTTCCACCTGCGCTCGGCGCTGGTGGCCATCGTGTCGCTGCCGCTGGGCATCCTGGCGGCCTTCATCGTGATGCGTTATCAAGGCGTCAACGCCAACATCATGTCGCTGGGCGGCATCGCCATCGCCATCGGCGCGATGGTCGACGCGGCGGTGGTGATGATAGAAAACGCGCACAAGCACATCGAAGCCTGGCACCACGCGAACCCCGATCAAACACTGCAAGGCGACGCGCAGTGGAAGGTCATTGCCGACGCTGCGGCCGAGGTCGGCCCGGCGCTGTTCTTCTCGCTGTTGATCATCACGCTCAGCTTCATTCCGGTGTTCACGCTGGAGGCGCAAGAAGGCCGGTTGTTCGCGCCGCTGGCCTACACCAAGACCTATGCGATGGCAGCGGCTGCCGGCTTGTCGGTGACCCTGATCCCGGTGCTGATGGGCCTGCTGATTCGCGGCAAGATTCCGGCCGAGACGCGCAACCCGCTGAACCGGTTTCTGATCGCGGTGTACCGCCCGCTGCTCGACGCGGTGCTGCGCTGGCCGAAGCTCACGCTCGTGGGTGCGGCGCTGATCGCCACCGCCACGCTGATCCCGATCTCGCAACTCGGCGGTGAATTCATGCCGCCGCTGGACGAAGGCGACCTGCTGTTCATGCCGACCGCGCTGCCGGGTCTGTCGGCCGGCAAGGCGGCCGATCTGCTGCAACAGACCGACCGATTGATTCGCACCCTGCCCGAGGTGCTGACGGTCTACGGCAAGGCCGGTAGGGTCGAATCGGCCACCGACCCGGCGCCGCTTGAGATGTTCGAGACCACGATCCAGTTCAAGCCCAAGACCGAGTGGCGCGCCGGCATGACGGCCGACAAACTGATCGCGGAACTGGACCGCATCGTGCAGGTGCCGGGCCTGTCCAACGTGTGGGTGCCGCCCATTCGCAACCGCATCGACATGCTGGCCACCGGCATCAAGAGCCCGGTCGGTGTGAAGGTGGCGGGCGCCAACCTGGCCGAGATCGACCGCGTGGCCGGCGAGATCGAGCGCGCGGTGAAAAACGTTCCCGGCGTGTCGTCGGCACTGGCCGAGCGGCTGACCGGCGGGCGCTACATCGATGTCACGATCGACCGCGACGCTGCCGCGCGTTTCGGGATGAACATCGCCGATGTGCAAAGCGTCATTTCGTCGGCCGTGGGCGGCGAGAACATCGGCGAAACGGTGGAAGGTTTGCAGCGCTTTCCGATCAACCTGCGCTACCCGCGCGAGCTGCGCGACTCGGTGGAAAAGCTGCGCCAGTTGCCGGTGCTGACCGAGCGCGGCGCGCAGATTCGCCTGGGCGACGTGGCGCGACTGACGCTCACCGACGGCCCGCCGATGCTCAAAAGCGAGAACGCGCGTTTGTCGGGCTGGGTCTATGTGGACATTCGTGGGCGCGACCTGAAATCGGCGGTGGCCGACATGCAGCGCGCGGTGGCGCAGGCGGTGAAAGTGCCGCCCGGTTATTCGGTGTCGTGGTCGGGCCAGTTCGAGTACCTGGAGCGCGCCACCGCGCGGCTGAAGATCGTGGTGCCGGCCACGCTGGTGATCATCTTCACCTTGCTGTACCTGAGCTTTCGCCGTGTCGACGAAGCGCTGCTGATCATGGCGATGCTGCCGTTCGCGGGGGTCGGCGGCTTTTGGCTGCTGTGGGCGCTGGGGCACAACATCTCGGTGGCCAGCGGCGTCGGTTTCATCGCCTTGTCGGGTGTGGCGGCCGAGTTCGGCGTGATCATGCTGCTGTACCTGCGCCAGGCCTGGGATGCGCGCATCGCGGCGGGTCGAACCAGCGACGACGACCTGCTGGCCGCCATTCGCGAAGGCGCGGTGCTGCGGGTGCGGCCGAAGGCGATGACGGTGGCGGTGATTTTGGCCGGCCTGGTGCCCATCATGTGGAGCCACGGCACCGGCTCGGAAGTGATGCAGCGCATCGCCGCGCCGATGCTGGGCGGCATGGTCACCGCGCCGCTGTTGTCGATGTTCGTGGTGCCGGTGGTGTATTTGCTGATGCGCCGAAAGCGCATTCGCAAGGCCTCGCGGGTCGAGCTGCCCGGGGCGCAGCATGAAGCGGCCTGAGGGGCGCCTGCACCACAGCACGCGCTGGTGGGTCGCGGGCACCGTCGCCGCTCGCCAGCCGCTGCTGTGGGCGGCGCTGTTCCTGCTCAGCGGCTGCGCCACGATGTTCAGCGCCAGCAAAGCACCCGGCGGCATGCACGCCGTCGATCCGCCGCGCTTCGACGCGCCGACGCGGACCGAGCCGCCGCGGGTCGCCCTGGTGCTCTCGGGCGGCGCGGCGCGCGCCTTTGCCCACCTGGGCGTGTTGCGGGTGCTCGAACGCGAGGGGTTGAAGCCCGACCTGATCGTGGGCACCAGCGCGGGCGCGATGGTCGGCGCGTACTACGCCTCCGGCAAGTCGGTGTCGCAGATCGAGGCCATCGCAGCGCGACTCAACCTGCCGACCCTGATCGACATCGACCCGGTCAGGGCCGTGCTCGGCGGCTTCGGACTGGGCCTTGCCAAAGGCGAGCGGCTCGAAGCCTTCCTGCGCGAATCGCTGGACCTGCCGCTGCAGGCACTGCCAACGCCTTTCGTCGCCGTCGCGACCGACCTGAACACCGGCGAGTCGGTGCTGCTGAATCACGGCGACACGCCACGCGCACTGCGGGCCTCGTCTGCCGTGCCGGGCCTGTATGAACCGGTGGGCGCAGGCCAGCGGATGCTGGCCGACGGCCAGATTGCGAGCCCGCTGCCGGTGGCTGCCGCACGCAGGCTGGGTGCGCGCGTGGTGGTCGCGGTCGATGTGGTCTACCCGCCGCAGCACGCGTCACTGACCAACCCTTTGTCTGTGCTTTTCCAGACGGTGACGATCTCGACCTGGCGCCATCTGCTGCGCGAACGCGAGCAGGCCGACCTGGTGGTCACGCCAGTGATTCCACCGACCGGCGATCTGGCGCTGTCTGATCGCGAATGGTTGATCGCCGCCGGCGAGGCGGCGGCCGAGAAGATGCTGCCTGCGCTGCGGGCAGCGTTCAAGTGACGCTGAGCCCGTTCAAAAACTCACAGCGGATCGAACCCCGGGATGGACCGCTGTCAGTCGGTTCCCAACGCATGAATGATCGGACAAGCACCCGTGCTGCCGGCCGAGTCGCACTCGCGCATCAACGTGGTCAGCGCCTTGCGCATCGCTGTCAGGTCGGCCAGCTTGCTGCGGATCAGTTCCAGCTTGCGTGCGGCCATGTCGCGGGTCTCGGCGCAGGCCCGGGCTTCGTCCAGGCTCAACAGGCTGGCAATCTCGTCCAGCGTGAAGCCCAAGGCCTGCGCACGCTTGATGAAGCGCAGGTGCTTTGCCAGCGCAGGCGCGTAGCGCCGGTGCCCGCTTGCGGGTTTGGCGGGCTCGGCCAGCAGCCCGCGCCGCTGGTAGTAGCGGATCGTCTCCACGTTGACGCCGGCCTCGCCGGCAAGACGTCCTATCGACCACTCGGAAACCATGTCGCACCCCTTGACTCCGTACCGCAGTACGGACTCTAGACTGCCGCCAACGAAACAGGTTCGAAAGGTTCCGCATGGCTTCGCGCATGGTCAAAGGGTCGCTGATCGCCGGGGTGCTAGCCGCCATCGGCGCTTCGTTGTGTTGTGTCGGACCGCTGGTGCTGCTGGGGCTGGGCATCAGCGGCGCGTGGATCGGCAGCCTGAGCGCGCTGGAGCCGGTGCGTCCGTTCTTCATGGCCGTCACCCTGGTCTTCCTGGGCCTGGCCTTCCGTCGCCTGTACCTGGTGCCGCAGGTGTGTGCACCAGAAACTCCCTGCGCCGATCCGCGCACGCTGCCGCGCCAGCGCGCCATCTTCTGGCTGGTCACGGCCGCCTTGCTCGGCCTGCTGGCCGTGCCGTGGCTGGCGCCGTTGTTCTACTGAAAGGAAATCGCATGCGACACCTCATCGTCAGACTCGTCAGATTAGTCAGCCTCGCCAGCCTCGCCAGCCTCGCCTTCATGCTGCCGCTGGCTGCGTGGGCCGCCACACCCCAGACCGCCGTCCTCGACGTGCAGAACATGACCTGCAGCATGTGCCCGCCGACGGTCAAGGCAGCCTTGAAAAAGGTTCCGGGCGTCACCGACGCCAAGGTCGACTTCGCCCACAAGACCGCGACCGTCAGCTTCGATGCAGACCAACTCGACAGCGCCGCGCTGGTCAAGGCCACCACCGACGCCGGCTTCCCTTCGACCGCAAGAAAGTGACCCGATGAGCGACGTGATCCTCGACTCCGTGCTGACGTGCCCGCACTGCGGCCACGGCAAGCTCGAAAGCATGCCGACCGACGCCTGCCAGTTCTTCTACGAGTGCGAGGGCTGCAAGACCTTGCTGCGCCCGACGGCCGGTGACTGCTGCGTGTTCTGCTCGTTCGGCTCGGTGAAGTGCCCACCGATCCAGGCCGACCGCGCCTGCTGCGGCTGAGGCCGCATGCACATCAGGGGCGCTGCGCGCGATCAACCAAGTGACCGCGCTGAGGTTGCTTGACTTCGCAGAGGTCAGACGGCGCGAGGCGCAAGTCATGTCGAGGCTCATAACGCATTCATAACGCACGGCCGCCTACAACCGGTGCCGGGCCCTGCCGTCGCGGGGTTCGCCACCCGAGGAGGCAAGGCCATGAACTCACACCCCGCCGCTCAACGCTCGCGCCCGCTGTGGCTGTCGCTGTGCAGCGTGTTGCTGTCGATCCTGATGACGGCGCTTGCCGCCTGTGGGGGCGGTGACACGGCGCCCGCGCCGACGATCAGCGTGCAGCCCGCCGACACATCGACTGTCGCCGGCAGCGCCGCCACGCTGTCGGTGACGGCCAGCGGCACCGACATCGGCTACCAGTGGCAGTCGAGCAGCGACGGCGGCACCAGTTGGCGCGACATTGCCGCAGCCACCCAGGCCAGCCACACCACGCCGGCCACCAGCGCGGCCGACAACGGCAAACGCTTTCGCGTCATCGTCAGCGCCGGCGGCATCAGCGTGACCAGCTCGGCCGTCACCTTGAGCGTCACCGACGCGGCGGTGGCGGTGGCCATCACGGTGCAGCCGTTCGACCAATCGGTCACGGCCGGCAGTGCCGCAGCCTTCACCGCAGCCGCCACCGGCACGCCCGCGCCCAACCTGCAATGGCAGCGCTCGACCGACGGCGGCGCGAGCTGGAGCAACATCGCCGACGCCAGCGCATCGACCCACAACACCGGGCCGACCGGCCTTGCGCAAAACGGCGAGCGCTACCGCCTGGTGGCGAGCAACGGCAGCAGCAGCGCGACCAGCAACGCGGCGCTGCTGAGCGTCACCGCAGCGGCGCAGGCACCGCTGATCACCGCACAGCCGGCCAACGCCAGCGTCACCGCGCCAGCCATGGCCACCTTCACGGCCAGCGCCAGCGGCGTGCCGACGCCGACCTGGCAATGGCAGCTGTCGACCGACAGCGGCACGACCTGGGCCAACATCAACGGCGCCACGGCCGCCAGTTACGCCACGCCGGCCACGGCGGTGGCCGACAGCGGCCGGCGCTACCGCGCGGTGGCCAGCAACAGTGCGGGCACGGCCAACAGCAATGCGGCGGTGTTGACGGTGACAGCTTCTGCAACGACGCCACCTGCTTTCGCCAAGATTGCAGCCGGGGAGTCACACACCTGCGCCGTGAAGGCCGATGCCACAGTGGCATGTTGGGGCAAGGGTTCAAGCAGGGAGGTGTTGCCGGGCAGTGGCATCAATCAAGACATACCGGTCACAGTACCCGGACTCAGTGGAATAACCCAAGTCGCGGTGGGATTCCAGCGGTCTTGCGCACTTGACGCCAATGGTGGTTTGCTGTGTTGGGGCAGAGGTAATGGAACGGGGATCGGGACTGTCACAGACATAGCCAATGTTCCGCATACGGGCATAAAAGCAATAGTTTTAGGCGCTTATCACGGCTGTTTCATCGATGCGGCCACCACAGTTCAGTGTTGGGGCGATGACTCGGTGGGCCAGTTGGGGCAGGGTAGCGCATCAATAACACCTGCGGTGAACCCGGTGATTGTCCGCCGCTTGAATAGCGAGCCCCTGACTGGCGCTGTCAGTCTCGCGGCGGGCTCCTTTTATACCTGCGCGCTAAAGTCTGATGGCGACGTGGTTTGCTGGGGTAGAGGTGCTATTGGGGATGGCAGTCCGGCGCTTGCTGGCTTTGAAGCTACCGGCACTCAATTGGCTCTGCGTGCCATTGTCCCGGCGGTTACTGGAGCGAACGCGATTGCCTCAAGTGGTGGCCATGTGTGCGCCGCAATGGCCATCGGTGGCATCAAATGCTGGGGCGAGAACTCCAGTGGTCAATTGGGCAATGGCAACAGGGTGCCGCAATTGCTTCCCATCAGCGTCGCCGATCCGCAAGGGTTGCTTGCTGGAGTATCTAAAATTGCAATGGAAGCCAAAAACACCTGCGCTGTTCGTGCTGACCCGGCCAATGGACAGGTGATTTGCTGGGGCTCCGTCGCACCCAATCACATCAATAATCTCTACACCGCACCAACCGCAAAGGGAACCTCGACGCAGCTGATTTCGGCTTTGTCTGGCGGCTTCGAGCATACCTGCGCGCTCTTGGCCGATGGCGCCATGGAATGCTGGGGCGGCAATCCATTTGGGCAGTTAGGTATCGGAGGTACGATCGGTGTATTCACTGGTGGCCCAACTCCTCCAGGCACGTCGGTGATCGGCGGCGCAATTTTCTGGAAATAGTGGCTTCAATCACGGATGGATCGAATGAATTGAAGCCCAACAACCAATAACCATACTGTTATTGAAACGTGGATGGTGTATGGGCCACGCGGCTGGTGAATTTCGATTGAGCAGCACGAGCAGCGGCCCGTGGCAGGCCACGGGCGATGCCGAGCGCATGCCGTTTTTCGATAACACAGCAACTCGACATGAAGGACGCAACATGACCGCGAACATCACTCACCCACGCCCTGCACTGACCGCGCTGGCCGTGGCCGCCGCCAGCGCCGTGCTGCTCGCCGCCCCGACCCTCGCGCAGGCCCAGACCAACGTCAAGCCGCCCCAGGCGCAGGCCTGGATCGACGTGGCCACCTACAGCGGCATGGGCATGCCGACGGGTGGCGCGGCGGGCAACCCGATGGCCGCACTCGGCGGTCTTTTCGGCGGCGGCGGCAGCGCGAAAAACAACTTCGGCAACAGCCAGTCCGGCAGCGCGGGGCGCTGGGTCGACGTGACCCTGCACAGCCGCAGCAACCCGTCGCTGGCCGAAGCGCAGCAAGCGGTGCCGGCCGGCTTCCTGCCCAGCCCGCTGAAGCTGCAGGCACCGAAGGACGGGCGCAAGGCACCCGACAACGACGAGGCGGTGGTCGAGCCCGAGACCGAGCGCCCGCGCGGCAAGCTGCTGCTGTACTGGGGCTGCGGTGCGACGGTGCGCGCGGGCCAGCCCAAGCTGCTGGACATGGCCAGCGCCAGCGCCGCCGACATGGCGAAGTTCTTCGTCAGCCGGCGCGCCACGCAGCGCGGCACGCACAGCGCCGTTGGGCGGCCGGTCTGGCCGAGCCCGGTTGACGCGCGCATGCTGCCGGCCAGCGCCGCGCTGGCCGGCGAGCACGCCTTCAGCGGCAGCGGCGTGCCCGAGGGCTTTCGGTTCCAGATTCCGGCCGCGCACGATCTGATGCCGCCGCTCGACCTGAAGACCCGCGATGCCGGCGGCGCGGTCGAGCTGAGCTGGAGCACCGCACCCACCGCGCGCGCCTACTTCGCGGCCGGCATGGCGGCCGGTGCGAAGGAAGAGACGGTGCTGTGGACGTCGAGCGAGTTGCCCGACACCGGCTTCGGCCTGACCGACTACCAGACCAACGTGGCGGTCGACCGCTGGCTGAAAGAGAAGGTGCTGCTGTCGCCTGCGACCACCCGTTGCACGGTGCCCAAGGGCGTGTTCAGCGCCGAGGGCGCGATGCTGCGGCTGATCGGCTACGGCAACGAACTGAACCTGGCGCAGCCGCCGCGGCCGGCCGATCCGAAGGCGACGTGGGAGCCGGTGTGGGCGGTCAAGCTGCGCGTCAAGTCGGTCGCCAGCACGATGCTCGGCATGTCGGACATGGAAGGCATGGACAAGTCCGCCGATGCCAAACCCTCGGCTGAGCCCGAACCGAAAGACAAGAAACCCGGCGCGTTCGACATCCTGCGCGGCGTGCTTGGACGTTGACCCGGAGGCTCCATGCACATCCCCTCGCTCGCCACACGCCGGCTCGTCTTCGCCGCCGCCTGCCTCGCATCGACGGCGGCCTTCGCCGACTGCACATTGCGTGCAACCCGGCCTGTTGAAACCGCGTTCAATGCGCGCGCCATGGCCGCACTCGTGGCTGCCTTGCCGCCCGCGCCCGCCGGCGTGCTGGCCGTCGACGCCAAGCCGTTCGACTTCAAGAACCCGCCGGCCATCTACGAGGTGTTGTGCGAGGGCTCGAAGGAGGGTGAATTCAGCATCACAGCGCGCCGCCAGTACGTCAGAAAGCACAGCGAGGCCGAGCGCAAATACTGGAGCACGCAATACGACGCGCTGACCGCGCAGTTCCACGCGCTGAAGAAAACGCCGCCTGACAAGGCCGCCGAACAGCAGGAGTTGCGCCAGCAGTCGAATGCCGCCTGGCAGGCCACGCGCGACGCCGAAAAAGCCGGCGACAAAACCGCCGCACGGGCCAGCGATGAGAAGTACCGCAGCCTGCGCAATCAAGCCGACGCGATCGACGCGCAACACCAGGCCAGCGTCAAGCCGCAGCTCAGCGACCTGGACCAGCGCCGCATCGCCATCGACCTGGAGCGCCAGCAGGTGGAGATCGTGATCGGCATGAACTTGCAGCGACTTCCGATGGCGAGCGACCGCGTGCTGGTGGGCAGCCACGGCGCGCCCAGCCCGGGCAAGAGCGTCGGCTTGAAGGTGCACAACGTCGCGTGGAGCGCGGTCGGTGCCGACGGGCCGTTGCGCCAGACGCTGGCGGCTGCCATGGAGCGTGCTCGCCTGCAAGCCTGGGTGGGCCAACCGCTGCCCAGCGAAGCGGAGTCCGAGGCCGTCGCCGCCAAAGCCACGCCGACGCCGGTGCCCGACATGCCCGCGAGCGCGCTTGCCG
>JANNBZ010000110.1:0-2091 GCA_031386065.1 Burkholderiales bacterium | reverse complement strand
GCCATGCCGACCACGCGCCCGGCCTTGTCGGCAAAGGCCTCGCGCGACAGTGACTGCTCGATGAACACATGCGCCTCGGGGGCCGACGCGATCATCAACGCGCCGAAGGTGTATTGCCGCATCGACCAGGTGAAACGGAAGAAGGCGTACACAAAGATCACCAGCATCAGCACGATCTTCAGGTCGAACACCAACGAAGTGGTGCGGGCGGCGAACGGGATTTCGCGCACCAGTTCGGTCGCCTTGTCGGTGGTGCCCAGCACCGCCAACAAGCCGCCGATGATGAGGATGGTGGTAGAGGCGAAGAACGACGGGCTGGTCGACAGGTTCTGGATCACCACCCCGTCGACCACCCTCACCTCGCGGTGCGTGACCTGCAGCATCCACAGCCGACGAAACCGGTTGGTGGTGGCCAGGATCGAGGCGTGCGACAGGGCGCGGCGCCTTGCGAAATTCGCGTAGCCCCACCAGCCGCCGAAGAAGATGATCAGCCCCGCCCAGTCGGACCAGGGCAGCACCGCCAGCACCTTCAGCATCAGTTCCATGGTCGGAACTGTAGCAAGGCAGCGCGTCGCTGACGGCTTGCACCGTCAGCGACGCGGCCTCTCGATCGCAGGCGTTCAGCGGCCGCGCTTGGCGTCCAGGCTGAGCGCGCCGGCACCGAATGCGGCCAGCACGAACATGCCGCCGGCCACCGAGATGTTCTTCATGAACATCAGTTGCTGGGTCATTTGCTGGGCTTCGGGCTGGGCCCAGAAGTTGTGGAAGATGAAGGTGACCAGCAAGGTGAACAGGCCGAGCGCCAGCGCGGCCCAGCGCGTGTAGAAGCCGAACACCAGGGCCAGGCCGCCACCCAGTTCCAGGATGATGGTCAGCCCCGCCAACACCGACGCCGCCGGTATGCCCTTGGCCTGCATGTAGCCCACGGTGCCCGCGAAGCCGCCGATCTTGCTGAAACCGGCCAGCACGAACATCAAGGCCAGCAGGATGCGGCCGATCAGGGCCAGTGGGTTTTGAAACGAGTTGAGCATGGTGGGTCCTGGGTGGTGGTTGAAAAAATTGAAATCAGTGAAGGTCGAAGACCAGCACTTCGGCGTCGGCGCCCTGGTCGATCGTCAGCTGCGCTTCGTCTTCCATGCGCAGCGCATCGCCGGCCTGCAGGGTCTGGCCGTTGACGCGCAGGCTGCCGCGCAGCAACTGCACGTAGACCTTGCGCGCAGGGTCGACCGGCGTGCTGAAGCGCTCATCGCCGTCGAACAGGCCGCTGCTGATGGATGCATCTGCGTTGATGGTCACCGAGCCGTCGCGCCCGTCGGGCGAAACCACCAGCCGCAGCAGGCCGCGCTTCGATGCGGTGTCGAAATGCTTTTGTTCATAACCCGGCTGGATGCCGACCGTGCGCGGCAGGATCCAGATCTGCAGGAAATGCGTGGTCGCCTGCGCGGCGTGGTTGGCTTCGCTGTGCTGCACACCGCGGCCCGCGCTCATGCGCTGCACGTCGCCGGGCACGATGGTGCAGGCGTTGCCCATGTTGTCCTGGTGCGCCAGCGCGCCCTCCATCACGTAGCTGACGATCTCCATGTCGCGGTGCGAATGCGCACCGAAACCGGTGCCCGGCGCGATGCGGTCTTCATTGATGACGCGCAGGTTGCCGAAGCCCATTTGCTGGGGGTCGTGGTAGTCGGCAAACGAAAAGCTGTGGCGCGACTGCAGCCAGCCATGGTCGGTAAAACCCCGGTCGCCTGATCTGCGCACTGTGAACATGATCGCTCCAGTTATGGTGGGGCTAACTGTAGGGCAGCGACAGGCATGTCAAGTGCGCGGCATTTGATGGCATCATTCAAATCATTTGAATCGAAACCATGGCCACCGCACGTGACGTCCTGACCCCCGAAGCGTTGGCCATGCTGCAGTCGATCGCGCAGGACGGCAGTTTCGCCGCTGCCGCACGCGCACTCGGCGTCGTGCCCAGCGCGCTGACCTACCGGGTGCGCCAGATCGAGGATGCGCTGGACGTGCTGCTGTTCGACCGCAGCGCGCGCAGCGCGCAGCTGACGATGGCGGGCGCCGAATTGCTGCGTGAAGGCGGCC
>JANNBZ010000077.1:0-10605 GCA_031386065.1 Burkholderiales bacterium | reverse complement strand
GTGTACGGGCTCGTCATAAACTCGACCATCCGGTTTATTAAGTTTCACCGCTACCGCCGCCGCGGTGGGTTGCGGGCGCGCCGCAAACGCAGCGCAACACCAACACAATGATCAACGCCCAACCCCACCGCTCACGATAGTTGTCGCTGACAGCTCAGGATAGTTGACGCCGGGCACGGCTGGCAAGCTCGACGAGGCGGCACAAGCAGCACGGTCGTCGATCCGACTCAACGCGATGCATCCGGCATCGCATCGACTGCTCACGATTTCCTTGTCTCTTGCTGGGAAGGTCACGGAGGCGCGCCAAGCGGCGAAGGACCTGCTTCAGGTGGATTCGACGTTTCGTGTTTCCGCATATGCCGCTCGATATGCCGGCCGGAATCAACCCCATGCAGAACAGCGGATGAAAGCTTTGCGCGACGCCGGATTGCCGAGTTGACCCATTTTTTCCACGACATCACAAGAGGAATGCGCCATGGCTACGAGCAAGCAGAGCACGAAGGTCGCCGAAACCATCGAACAGCGGCTGCTTCCGCCGTATGGCTACGTGAATGCAACCTACGCATGGGACAACGAAACCCGCCGAGTACCCGACACGTTCGCGATCGACGGTCGGGCAGGAACGCCAAGGGAATGGCGAAACTTTGTTGAAGCCATCACGACCGAATTGGCTGAATTTCTATGGCCGAAATTCGATCAATCCTCGCAAACGTGGACCGGGCGGGCTGACGCCACGAAGATGGCGCTGACGGTTGCCGACTTGAACCTTTGGAGAGAAGTGTTGTTGCCCAAGCTCGTCGAGCCCGTTGGCGTATCGGACCCCAAAAAAACGGTGACGCACAAGTCCATGTTTCAAGACGAAGATGAAACGAAGCCGGGTCTGCCGTACCCGACGCTTGACTTCTATCTTCCGAAGGTCCCTCTTGAAACCCTCACCGCGCTGAAAGACGCAATCAAAAAAAGCGTGGTCGGGTTTGGCCCGGCCCCACTGCGCTTCAAGGAACTGTTTCAGCGGCCAAGGCCCTACCAGGCCGCCTTCATACTGAACCGCCCTCATTCCTTTGAACTGGCAAGATCGTCGATGACGCCTTCCATGCTCAGCGGGCACTGCCTGACGGGACTCTTAGGGCGCTGCGCCGGCTACATGACATCACGTCTGCGACACCAACTTGAGGATGTCGGGGGCGCTGTCGCAGAACTGCAGAAGTACAGCGTGGACATCGGAGATCGGCGTGTCTTCGCAGGTGTTCACTATCCGTCGGACAACATCGGCTCATGGTTCGTCGCATTGCGACTTTGCGACCACATGTTTGTTGAGGCCGGGCAGGTCGCCAAAAACTTCATGTGTGAGGCGATCAAGAAGAGTGACGTGTGGGTGGCCATGACAGCCGCTATAAACTTCGACGCAAAGTCGCCTTTTGCAGAGCCTATGAAGCAACTGGACGCCGAAATGGGGCGTCAAGCTAAGCGCACCGAGCCGTGAGTCTGTTGGGGTGACTCGGCAGGCGCGGACTGATACGCAGGAAACTCATTCGTAGCTGCGTGCGTTGGAAAAAGCTGGCCTACCAGCGCGACGGCAGCGTGCGAACCACGATGTAGTTCCCGTCTGCCGCGACGAGATACCCACCCCGCTCCAAGTCCTTCATCAACCGACTCACCATCTCGCGCGAACACCCCAACCGGTTCGCCATCTCCTGATGCGTCATCCGCTCGCTGATGAGCCGCGTGCCGTCGTCCTGCGGCACGGCGAGTGAATTCAGCAGCAGCACCAGCCTGCCGTACACGTCGTTCAGCGCCAGTTGCTTGGCGCTCAGCGTGGCCGAACGGGCGCGGCGGATCACCTTGGCCAGCAGGTCGAGGGCGAACTCGGGGTGCTCGGCAATGTGTTGCAGCAGGGTGTGCCGCGTGACGACGGCGCATTCGCAGGGCTCGATGGTGTCGACGCTGGCCGAGCGCGGGCCGCCGTCGAGGCTGATCTCGCCGATGTACTCGCCGGGGCCGTAGGTGCCGTAGGTGATTTCGCGGTCGCGTTCGCCGGTACCGTAGACACGCACGCGGCCCGACAGAATGATGAACAGCGTGTCGCCGTGCTCGCCCTCTTCGATCAGGCGGTGGCCTTTGCGAAAGCGCTTCAGCTCGCCGCGTTGTGCCAGCAGGCGCAGGCGCTCGGGCAGCAGGGCAAGCGGATCGGGTGGCGATGCAGTCGATGAGGCCAAGGCAGGTGGCGCCCGCCCGCGAATGGGCGCTGGCGCGCTGCCTGCATGGTACCGGCGGTCGGCCCCGCGTGCTGATTCCGATGCATGGTGGTGGCGCTGCGCATCACACCCCCGACAGCGCGCTGTCGTGTTACGGCGCGAAGGCGTGGCCTGCCACGCCGCGCAGCACGCCCATCAGCGGTGGCAGCACGGCCAGTTGCTGCACCAGCGCGCGAATGCTCTGCGCGCCGGTCTTCTGGCGGATGGTGCCGATCTGCGTGCGCACGGTGGCGATCTTGACGCCGGCCTGGGCCGCGATTTCGGTGGGCGGCGTGCCGCGGCACAGGGCCGCCAGCACGCGCGTCTCGGCCAGCGTCAGGCCGTGGCTGCCGGCAAAGCCCTGCACCGACAGCACCTCGCAGACCTGCCGCTTGCCCAGCATCACCAGCGTCACCGGGGCACCGCTGTCGTCGGGCAAGGTCAGTGGCACCACCGACACGCTGACCCGCTGCGCGCCGTCGCCCAGCGTCAGCAGCTTGCGCAGCTGGCGCCGCGCGGCGGCGTGCAGCGCTTCGGCCAGTGGCAGCACGTCTTGCGGCCGGCGCGCGCGCAACTCGCAACCCAGAAGCTGCAGCGGATGCGCCGCGTCGAGCTCGGCGCGGGCCGCGTGGTTGATGTGCATGACCTGCGTCTCGTCGGTCAGCAGCAGCATGCCGTAGTCGATCTCGTCGAGCGTGGCGGCCAGCCAGTGGCGCGTCGGCGAGGGCGCGGCACGCCGTTCGGGCCCGCCGTAGCGGTCGCTTGCGGTGTGAGCGCGCGCAGGAAAATCGGTGAAGTAGACGATGCCGGCCATGAGCTTCCCCTGTAGTGGCGACGCGTGGATGAATCTCCAGCGCGTGGACGCAAGGGTAGGAAGCGCGGCGGGTCTCAGGACGTAATTAAGGCGGCCCGCGCTTGTGATTTATTCACATCGGCAGGAAACGCACCTCGGGGCTCAGGCCTGAACGAACGTGGTTGATCAAACGTTCTGCCTGGCCTTCGCAAGCCAACTTCGCTGGACAGCTTCGCAGGCCCTTCGCTACGTTGCCTCAGGCCAGCACCTTCAACAACCACCGATTCATGTCGGCGATTTCTTGCGGGCAGACCGAGTGCTGCATCGGGTATTCGTGCCACTCGACCGGATAGCCCAACGCCAGCAGCGCATCGCGCGACCCGGCCGCGCGGGCCATCGAAATCATCGGGTCGGCGCTGCCGTGGGCCTGGAAGATCGGCACGTCGGCGTTCGCCGTGCTGCGCTCGGCGGCGGTCAGCTCGGCCAGCGGCAGGTAGCCCGACATGCCCAGCAGCCCGGCCAGCCGTTCGCGGTGGCGCAGGCCGGTCATGAAGGTCATGGCGCAGCCCTGAGAGAAGCCGGCCAGCACGATGCGCGACGCTGGAATGCCGCGCGCCACTTCGCTCGCAATCAGCGCTTCTACCAGCGCCCGCGATTCACGCAGCCCGGCCGCGTCCTCCGGCTGGCCGGGGCCGAGGATGTCGTACCAGGCGCGCATCACGTAGCCGTTGTTGATCGTGACCGGTCGCGTCGGCGCGCTCGGGAACACGAAGCGCACCGGGCCAATGGCGGCCAGTTTCAGCTCGTCGACGATGGAGACGAAGTCGTTGCCGTCGGCGCCCAGGCCGTGCAGCAGGATGACGCTGGCCGTCGGCGACGACCCGGTTTCGATTTCGATGGTTTCGAGTGACATGCGGAGTTCCGTGGTGCTACAGAGTGAAGTCGTAGTCGATCATCAGCGGCGCGTGGTCGCTGAAGCGCTGTTCCAGGTAGATGTGCTCGCGCACTGCGGTGGCGGCAATGCCCGGCGTGGCCAGCTGGTAGTCGAGCCGCCAGCCCACGTTGTTGGCCCGGGCCTGGCCGCGGTTGCTCCACCAGGTGTACTGGTTCGGGTGCGGGTTGAGTGTGCGGAACACGTCGACCAGGCCGATGTCGTCGATCAGGGCGGTCATCCAGGCGCGCTCTTCCGGTGTGAAGCCGCTGTTCTTCTGGTTGCTTTTCCAGTTGCGCAGGTCGATTTCCTTGTGCGCGATGTTCACGTCGCCGACCAGAATGAACTCGCGCTCGGCGCTCAGCGCCTTCAGGTGCGGCGCCATCAGCGCCAGGAAGCGGAACTTGGCAAGCTGCCGTTCGGGCCCGCTGGAGCCGCTGGGGAAGTAGCAACTGATGATGCTGAGCTTGCGCTGGGGCGTGTCGAAGCGGGCTTCCACGTAGCGGCCCTCGGCATCGAATTCGGCGTTGCCGATGCCGCTGCGCATCCCGCTGGGCGACTTGCGCGTATAGAGGCCCACGCCCGAATAGCCCTTCTTGTCCGCGAAGTGAAAATGCCCCTTCATCCCGGCCACGTTGTCGAATCGCCCGACCACCGTATCGGCCTGCGCCTTGACCTCTTGCACGCCCATACAATCGGCGGCCACGCCTTCGGCCCAGGCCTCGAAACCCTTGGTCGCTGCCGAGCGGATGCCGTTCAAGTTCAGTGTGACAAGACGAAACAAAGCATGTCCAGTGTGAGTACCGACGCCACGTCGAGCCCTGTCTTCGAGCCCACCGCTGCCACGCCGTCGCGCGATGCGTTGGCGCAGGATTTCGTGAAGTTCTCGGTCGAGTCGGGGGTGCTGCGGTTCGGTGAATTCAAGACCAAGGCCGGTCGCTTGTCGCCCTACTTTTTCAACTCCGGCCTGTTCGACGACGGCGCCAAGCTGGGCCGGCTGGCGGAATTCTATGCGCGCTGTCTGCTCGCCTCGGGCCTGCCGTTCGACATGCTTTTCGGCCCCGCGTACAAGGGCATCACGCTCGCATCTGCCACCGCCGTGGCACTCGCGCAGCTGGGCCGCAACGTGCCGTTCGCGCACAACCGCAAGGAAGCGAAAGACCACGGCGAAGGCGGCCTGATGGTGGGCGCCCCGCTGGCCGGCCGCGTCGTCATCATCGACGACGTGATCACCGACGGCGCCTCCAAACGCGAGTCGGTGCAGATGATTCGCGGCCACGGCGCGCAGCCGGTCGCGGTGCTGATCGCACTCGACCGCATGGAACGCGGTGGCAGCGACGACAACCTGTCGGCCTGCTCGGCCGTTGAAGACTTCAAACGCGATCACGGCATGCCGGTGGTCGCCATCGCCACGGTGGCCGATCTGCTGCAGTACCTGCGCAGCAGCGGTGACCCCGGCCTGCGCGCGCACATCGAGCGAGTCGCAGCCTATCGTGAACGCTACGGAGTCTGAATGCGCCAGTCTGAAAAATCGATGAGGACGCTGTTTGCCGCGCCGTCGGCCGCGCGGATGCTCGCGTGGATATTCGCGTGGATGGCGCTTTGCATCACCGGCCTCGTGCATGCCGTGCCGGCGCCCATCTACAGCTGTGTCGACGCCTCGGGCAAGCGCCTCACGTCCGACCGCCCCATCGCCGAATGCGCCACCCGCGATCAGCGCGTGCTGAACCCCGACGGCTCGGTGCGCAAGGTGTTGCCGCCCACGCCTACCGCCGACGAGCGCGCCGAGCAGGAAGCGCGTGATCGCCAAGCCGCCGCCGCGCGCAGTGCCCAGCAAGACGCGGTGCGACGCGACCGCAACCTGACCACGCGCTTCCCGAACGAGGCGGCTCACACCAAGGCGCGCGTCGCAGCGCTCGACGACGTGCGCAAGGCGGTGCAGTTGTCGGAGCGGCGCGTGGCCCTGCTGGCGTCCGAGCGCAAGCCGCTGATGGACGAGGCCGAGTTCTACCTCGGCAAGCCGCTGCCCGCCAAGCTCAAACAGCAACTCGACGCCAACGACGCCACCACCGAAGCGCAGCGCACGCTGATCCAGAACCAGCAAGCCGAGGTGGTGCGCATCAATGCCTTGTTCGACGCCGAGCTGGCTCGCCTGCGCAAGCTGTGGGCCGGTGCGCCGGCCGGGTCGATGGGTGTGTTGACCACCGCAACGACGACGGCACCCGCCGCTTCTGCGCCGCGCAGCGCCAGCCCGAGCAAGTAGCCCGCCGCTCAGCCCAGCTTCTTCTTCAGCAGCGCGTTGAGCTGGGCCGGGTTCGCCTTGCCCTGGCTGGCCTTCATGGCCTGACCGACCAGGGCGTTGAAGGCCTTGTCCTTGCCGGCCCGAAACTCCTCGACCGACTTCGGGTTGGCGGCCAGCACCGCGTCGAGGATCGCGTCGAGTTCGCCGGTGTCGGAGAGCTGTTTCAGGCCCATTGTGTCGATCAGTGCGTCGACGTCGCGGCCTTCGCCAGTCCACAGTGCATCGAACAGCTGCTTCGCGCCGTTGTTCGACAGCGTGCCGTCGCTGATGCGGCTGATCAGCTTGGCGAGCAGCGCCGGGCCGATCGGACTGGTCGCGATGTCGTCGCCGTTCGCGTTGAGGCGACGCGACACTTCGCCCATCAGCCAATTCGCCACCAGCTTGGGCTGCGCGCACGACTTGGCAGCCTCTTCAAAGTAGACGGCGAACGCCTTGCTTTGCGTCATGGCCGTGGCGTCGTAGGCGGGCAATCCGTAGTCGGTTTGAAACCGTGCGGCCATCAAGCGCGGCAGCTCCGGCATCTCGGCCCTCACCCGCTCAATCCATTCCGGCGCAATCACCAGCGGCGGCAGATCGGGGTCGGGGAAATAGCGGTAGTCGTGCGCGTCTTCCTTGCTGCGCATGGCCAGCGTTTCGCCGCTGTCGGCGTTGAACAGCACGGTGGCCTGCTGCACCGTGCCGCCGTCTTCGATCAGGTCGATCTGCCACTGAATCTCGTAGTCGATGGCCTGCTGCATGAACTTGAAGCTGTTCAGGTTCTTGATCTCGCGCCGCGTGCCGTAGGGCGCGCCGGGCTTGCGCACCGACACGTTGGCGTCGCAGCGGAACGAGCCTTCCTGCATGTTGCCGTCGCAGATGCCGATCCACTTCACCAGCTCGTGCAGCGTCTTCGCGTAGGCCACCGCCTCGGCGCTGCTGCGCATGTCGGGCTCGGTGACGATTTCCAGCAGCGGCGTGCCCGCGCGGTTGAGGTCGATGCCGGTCTGGCCCGCGTAGTCTTCGTGCAGCGACTTGCCGGCGTCTTCTTCGAGGTGGGCGCGCGTCAGGTGCACCGTGTGCCTGGCCTCACCGACGAAAAATTCGACCATGCCGCCTTGCACCACCGGCGTCTCGTACTGGCTGATCTGGTAGCCCTTGGGCAGGTCGGGGTAGAAGTAGTTCTTGCGCGCGAAGATCGACTGCTGAGCCACCGTCGCGCCCACCGCCAGGCCGAAGCGAATGGCGCGCTCCACCGCGCCGTGGTTCATCACCGGCAGCGTGCCGGGCAACGCCAGGTCCACCGCCGAGGCCTGCGTGTTCGGGCTGGCGCCGAACTGCGTCGACGAGCCGCTGAAGATCTTCGATGCGGTGGAAAGCTGCGTGTGGGTTTCCAGGCCGATGACGACCTCGTAGCCGCGGATGAGTACGCTCTTGCCCATGCTCAGAACCCCGCTGGCGCGCGCGCGTGCCAGTCGGTCGCTTGTTGAAATGCGTGCGCGGCGTGCAGCAGCGTGCCTTCTTGAAAATAGTTGCCGATCAGTTGCAGCCCGACCGGCATGCCGCCTTCGCCGAAGCCCGCCGGCAGGCTCATGCCGGGCAGGCCGGCCAGGCTGGCAGGCAGCGTGAAGATGTCGGCCAGGTAGCTGGCGACCGGGTCGTCGCCCTTGTCGCCAAGCTTCCACGCCACGCTGGGCGCCACCGGCCCGGCGATCACGTCGCACTGGTCCTTGAAGCAGGCCTGGAAGTCGTCGGCAATCATCCGGCGCAGCTTTTGCGCCTGCAGGTAGTAGGCGTCGTAGTAGCCGTGCGACAGCACATAGGCGCCGATCATGATGCGGCGCTTCACCTCGGGGCCGAAGCCTTCGGCGCGGCTTTTCTTGTACATGTCCTGCAGGTCGGTGTAGTTCGCGGCGCGGTGGCCGAACCGCACGCCGTCGAAGCGGCTCAGGTTCGACGACGCTTCGGCCGGCGCGATGATGTAGTAGACGGGAATCGACAGCTCGGTGCGCGGCAGGCTCACGTCGACCAGCGTCGCACCGAGCGTCTCGAACTCGGCCAGTGCGGCACGCACCGCGCGGTTCACATCGCTGTCCAGCGCGGCCGGGAAAAACTCCTTCGGCAAGCCGATGCGCAAGCCCTTCAGCGGCTGCGCTGCGGTCGCGCCGTCGCGCGCTGCGTGCATGGCGGCGTGAAAGTTCTGCGGCGGCCGCTGCGCGCTGGTGGAATCGCGCGCGTCGAAGCCGCTCATCGCGCCGAGCAGCAGCGCGCAGTCTTCAGCGCTGCGCGCCAGCGGCCCGGCCTGGTCGAGGCTGGAGGCGAAGGCGATCATCCCGTAGCGCGAGCACACACCGTAGGTCGGCTTGATGCCGGTGACGCCGGTGAAGCTGGCCGGCTGGCGGATCGAGCCGCCGGTGTCGGTGCCGGTGGCGGCCGGCAGCAGGCGCGCCGCCACCGCTGCTGCCGAGCCGCCCGACGAACCGCCCGGCACGCGCGTGAGGTCCCACGGATTTTTCACCGGCGAGTAGGCCGAGTTTTCGTTGCTGGACCCCATCGCGAACTCGTCGCAATTCAGCTTGCCCAGCGTCACCGTGCCGCTGTCGGCGAGGCGGCTGACCACGCTGGCGTCGAACGGGCTGCGGTAGCCGCTGAGCATCTTCGAGCCGGCCGTGGTGGGCAGGTCGCGGGTCACGAAAATGTCCTTGTGCGCCAGCGGCACGCCCAGCAGCGCGCCGCTGCGGCCTTGTGCGCGCGCCGTGTCGGCGAGCAGCGCTTGCCGAAGCGCAGCCTCGCCGTCGACGCACAGCCAGGCGCCCAGATGTTCGTGAGCGGCAACGCGCGCGAGCAGATGTGTCGTGACTTCGACGCTGGACACCGCCTTGTCGGCCAGCGCCGCGCCCAGTTCGGCCACGCCCATCTCGTGCAGCGCCTTCATTCGATGACCTTCGGAACCAGGAACAGGCCGTCTTCGACGGCCGGCGCGCTGCGCTGGTTTTCGGCGCGGTGGTCCGACTCGGTGACCTTGTCGTCACGCAGCCGCAGCGTGACTTCGCTGACCGCCGACAGCGGCGTGTACAGCGGCTCGACGCCGCTGGTGTCGACCGCGCTCATTTGCTCGACGATGGAGAAAAACCCGTTCAGCTGGGTCAGCAAGGCAGCCTGTTCGCCAGGCTGCAGTTCGAGTCGCGCGAGGTGCGCGATGCGGCTCACGTCCTGAGGTGTCAAAGCCATGGGAATTCGATCTGCAACAGAGTTTTCGCGACGGGGAACGTGGGAGTCGTCGGGTATTATCTGCGGTTATTTCAGGTTCACCGGACCGCATGATCGAGCCCACTTCTCACAGCAGTTTCGGAAGCTCCGCCAGCCCCAATTCAACCTTCCACGCGCAGGTCGACACGCCATGCGCGGGGACCCCGTCGCCACCCCACCGGAACACGTGCCGCCAGCCGCTCTTCGCGTAAGCCAGGCCCTGGACGCCCCAAAGAACCCATGTTTGCATCTTTTCGTCGCTACTTCTCGACGGACCTCGCGATCGACCTCGGTACCGCCAACACGCTGATCTACGTGCGTGGCAAGGGCATCGTGCTCGACGAGCCGTCCGTTGTCGCCATCCGTCATGAAGGCGGTCCCAACGGCAAGAAAACCATCCAGGCCGTCGGCGCCGAAGCCAAGGCGATGCTGGGCAAGGTGCCGGGCAACATCGAGGCCATTCGCCCGATGAAAGACGGCGTGATCGCCGACTTCACCGTCACCGAGCAGATGCTCAAGCAGTTCATCAAGATGGTTCACCCGCGCTCGGTGCTGCGGCCCAGCCCGCGCATCATCGTGTGCGTGCCCTGCGGCTCGACCCAGGTAGAGCGCCGCGCCATCCGTGAATCGGCGCTCGGCGCCGGCGCCTCCGAGGTGTACCTGATCGAAGAGCCGATGGCCGCGGCGATCGGCGCCGGCCTGCCCGTGAGCGAGGCCAGCGGCTCGATGGTCGTCGACATCGGCGGGGGCACGACCGAGGTCGGCGTGATCTCGCTCGGCGGCATGGTCTACAAGGGCAGCATCCGCGTCGGCGGCGACAAGTTCGATGAAAGCATCATCAACTACATCCGCCGCAACTACGGCATGCTGATCGGCGAGCCCACGGCCGAAGCCATCAAGAAGAACATCGGCAGCGCCTTCCCGGGCTCCGAGGTGAAAGAGATGGAAGTGAAAGGCCGCAACCTCAGCGAAGGTGTGCCGCGCAGCTTCACGATCAGCTCCAACGAGATCCTGGAAGCGCTGACCGACCCGCTGAACCAGATGGTCTCGGCCGTGAAGAACGCGCTCGAGCAAACCCCGCCCGAACTGGGCGCCGACATCGCCGAGCGCGGCATGATGC
>JANNBZ010000057.1:0-4569 GCA_031386065.1 Burkholderiales bacterium | reverse complement strand
ATGTCCTTGATCGCGATCGGCAGGCCGTGCGGCCAGCCCAGGCTCGTGCCACGCGCCAGCAGCGCATCGTGCGCATCAGCCTGGCGCAGCGACACGTCGGCGTCCTGCAGGTTGACGATGGCGTTGTGGACCGGGTTGACGGCGGCGATGCGCGCCAGGGTCGCCAGCATCACCAAGCGACACGACACCCGGCGCGCATGAATGGCGGCAGACAGCGCGTGCGCGCTCAGCTCGGTGACATTCATCGGGTCATCGCGTTGATCGGGTCATCGGCTCATCGCCGCTGGCCGCTCAGCGCGAGCCGTACATCATCTGCCGGGCGATGAATGATTTCACCGGAGTCAGCGCCTGCAACGCGGCCAGCCCCAGGCCCCGCGCCGCGCCGGCACCCGGCAGCTGCCAGGTGAAGCTGCGCGCCAGAAAATCGGTGGCGGCGATCATCGCCCAGCGGTCCGGGCCGCGCTGCCATTCGAGGCGGCGCAACACCGCGTCGATGTCGGTCGATTTCGACAGCGCCGTCACCAGCTCGAAGGCGTCGCGCAGCCCCAGGTTCAGGCCCTGGCCCGCCACCGGGTGCAGCGTTTGCGCCGCGTTGCCGATGCGCACCGTGCGGCCGTCGGTCAGCGTGCGTTCGGCGTTCAGACCGAGCGCAAAGCGCTTCAGCGGCGACAGCGTCGTGATCTGCCCGACCTCGCGGTGGAAGAGGGTGTTCAGCACGATCAGGCGCTGCGCGTCGTCGAGCGACTCCACCGGGTCGTCGTCGCTGTTCACGCACCACACCAGCGCGGCACGCCCGTCTTTCAGCGGCAGCAGCGCGGCCGGGCCGTGGCGGGTGAAGCGCTCATAGGCGACGCCGGGGCGCGCGCCGTTCAACGTCACCGTGCCGACCCAGGCGGTCTGGCGGTAGTCGTGTGCCACCGACTTGCGCACCTGGCCGGAAAACACGCCGCCTTCAGCGACCACCGCCAGGTCGAAGCGCTCGGCGATGCCCGCGTCGAGTTCGACCCCACCGTCCAGCGGCTTCAGCGCCGCCACCGGCACGCCGAAGCGCGAGTTCAGCCGCTGTGGCTCCTGTGCGACCGCCGCTTCCCAGGCGCGCTGCAGCGGCGCCACGATGGCGCCGTAGCTGAGCACCGCGCCGAGCAGCGGCACGGCCTCGTCGATGGCGCGGATGCGCACCTCGGGCTCGCCCAGCAGACCGGCCAGCACACCGCCGAGCGACGGAGGCTGCTGCGACACGTGCACCTCGGCGATGGCCTGGGCTGCGTCGGCATTCCAGGCGCCCAGCCGCTGCAGCAATTGCACGCTGCCCAGCGACAAGGCCAGCGTGCGCGGGTCGCCCGACACGTCCTTGTCGAGCGGCCGCGCGTCGAACAACGTGACCGTGGCCGCCGGCAGCGCCTGCGCCGCGTGCAGCGCCAGCGCCAACCCGACCGGACCGGCCCCGACCACCGCCAGGCTCAACCCGACCGCATCTGTGTTCATGCTCATTCGACCCCTTTTGCGGGGGCGATGCGCCCCGTGCTGCGTCGTATTATTCGCCGCAACCGCGCTGTTGCGGGTGAGCGAAGGAAACCACCATGGCGCTGATGGATTTCATCAAGAAACAGTTCATCGACATCCTCGAATGGACCGAGTCGGGCGATGGCACGCTGGCCTGGCGCTTCCCGATGGCCGACCGCGAAATCCAGACCGGGGCCTCGCTGACAGTGCGCGAAAGCCAGATGGCGGTCTTCGTCAACGAAGGCAAGGTGGCCGACGTGTTCGGCCCCGGCACCCACAAGCTCAGCACGCAGACGCTGCCGGTGCTGACCTACCTGAAGAACTGGGACAAGCTGTTCGAGAGCCCGTTCAAGAGCGACGTGTATTTCTTCAGCACGCGCCAGCAGGTCGACCAGCGCTGGGGCACCACCCAGCCGGTGACGATCCGCGACAAGGACTTCGGTGCCGTGCGCCTGCGCGCCTTCGGCAACTATTCGTTTCGCGTCGCCGACCCGAAGCTGTTCCACACCGAGATTTCGGGCACGCGCGACACCTACACCGTGGCCGACCTCGACGGCCAGTTGCGCGGGCTGATGCTGCAGCACATCTCGGACGCGGTGGCGTCCAGCGGCGTCGCCTTCCTGGACCTGGCAGCGAACCAGGTCGAGTTCGCGAAGGCGCTGGCCGAGGCCACCGCGCCGGCCTTCGCGCTGCTGGGCCTGAAGCTCGAAGGCGTGACGATGCAAAGCGTGTCGCTGCCGGAAGACCTGCAAAAAATCCTTGACCAGAAAATCGGCATGGGCATGGTCGGCAACGACATGGGCAAGTTCATGCAGTACCAGACGGCGCAGGCGATCCCGAAGTTCGCCGAGGGCGCGGGCAGCGGTGGCGGCGGGATTGCCGGCGACGCGATGGGCCTGGGTGCCGGCGTGGCGCTGGGCCAGGTGATGGCGCAGCAACTGAGCCAGGGTTTGCAAGGCGCGCCCGCTGCAGCAGCGGCTGTCGCGGGTGCAGCCGGCATGAAGCCCGACGAGGTGATGGCCACGCTGGAGAAGCTGGCCGAGCTGAAGACCAAAGGCATCGTCACGCAGGAAGAGTTCGACGCGAAGAAGGCCGAGCTGCTGAAGAAGCTGGTCTGACGGAGATGAGTGCTACGTTGAAGCCCGGCCGCAGCCAAGAGCGGTTTGGCCACTGAACCGTCCCCGCAGCGCGCCTACCGCGCGGCCTGCCCGAACTGCGGCGCGCCGGTCGAGTTCCGCTCGGCCGCATCGGCCTTCGCGGTGTGCAGCTTCTGCCGCAGCACCGTCGTGCGCGAAGGCGATGCGCTGCGCAAGATCGGCCAGAGCGCCGAGCTGTTCGACGACCACTCGCCGCTGCAACTCGGTGCCGGCGGCAGCTTCCAGGGCGCTGCATTCACCCTGGTCGGCCGGCTGCAATACCGCTACGGCGGCGGCACCTGGAACGAATGGCATGCGCTGTTCGACACTGGCAAAAGCGCCTGGCTGAGCGAGGACAACGGCCGCTACGTGATGGCCTTCGACGCGCCGCTGGCCGGCGCAGTGCCGGCGGTCGACAGCCTGCGTCCGGCGGCGCAGCACATCGTCAACGGCCAGCCCTGGAGCGTGGCGTCGGTGACCAGTGCGACGCTGATCGCCGCGCAAGGCGAACTGCCGTTCAAGCCGAACCTGGACCGCGCGTTCACCGTGGCGGACCTGCGCAGCACGCGCGGCGAAGTGGGCACACTGGACTATGCCGACGACGCCGCGCCGAAGTGGTCGGTCGGTCGCTCGGTGGCGATCACCGAACTGGCGATGACGGGCCTGGCCGAGGCGGCGGAAAAAACGCTGACCGCGCGCGGCATCGAATGCCCGAGCTGCGGCGCTGCGCTGGAGGTGACGCTGGCGACCACGCAGTCCATCGTCTGCAAGCAATGCCATGCGGTCATCGACTTGAGCGGCGACCTGAGCGGCGGCGTGGGCGGCGACGTGAAGCACTACGCACAGGACAACGGCGGCGAGCCGCAGATCCCGCTCGGCCGCGTCGGCTCGCTCGCGCTGGGCAGCGAGAAGCCGCTGCCGTGGCAAGTGGTCGGCTATGTCGAGCGCTGCGAAGTGCCTGAAAGCGCCGACGACGAACAGGTCTTCTGGCGCGAATACCTGCTGTACCACCGCAGCGAAGGCTTCGCGTTTCTGGTCGACGCGGAAGACGGCTGGAGCTGGACGCGCACGCTCACAGGCGTGCCCGAAGTGCGCGGCGACAGCCTGAAGTTCGAGGGCGCGACCTATCGCAAGCTCTACACCTACACCGGCCGCGTGACCTATGTGCTGGGCGAGTTCTACTGGACGCTGCAGCGCGACCAGGCCACGCTCAACACTGACTACGAAGGCACCGGAGCGCACTTCGACCGGCGCCTGAACCGAGAAGAGGCCGGCCCCGCCGACGCGCGCGAAGTAACGTGGTCGGGCGGCAAGACCTTGAGCGCCGATGCGGTGCTGACGGCCTTCAGGCTGAACGAAGACCAGCGCGCCGGCTTGCAGCGCGACGCGGCGCCCACGTCGCTGGGCGGGTCGTCGCTGCTGGCCAAGGTGTTCCTGTGGGTCTTCATCATCGTGGTGGTGCTGATGCTGCTGCGCTGCGGCACCGGCACAGGCACCAGCAGCAGCCGGCGCGATTGCAGCACGCTTCTCAGCACCTACGGCGAGGCGTCGCAGGAGTACCAAAGTTGCCTGGCCGACAACCGCAGCGGCGGCGGCGTGCGCACCGGCGGCGGCTCGTTCGGCGGCTACAGCTCGGGCGGCGGGCACAAATGATCTCTGCGCCAATCGCTTCAGTCACTTCAGTCACTTCACAAGGAGAGTCAGCATGATGGGCATCGAATGGATGAAACCCGGCATCTTCGTCGGCTCGATCCTGTTCGCCTTGATCGGCGTCGGGGTCTTCGGCCTGTGCTTCGTCATCATCGACAAGCTCACGCCGTACAAGCTGTGGTCCGAGATCATCGAGAAGCGAAACGTGGCCCTGGCCATCGTCGTCGGCTCGATGTGCATCGCCATCGGCCTGATCGTGGCGGCGTCGGTGCATGGGTGA
>JANNBZ010000049.1:0-30190 GCA_031386065.1 Burkholderiales bacterium | reverse complement strand
CGGCCAATGCGCCGGCCGGTGTGCGCTGCACGAACATGGTGGTGGTGCCATGAAGGCTTCTGTGAAAACTGGTGCCGAAGGGCAGCGCGGCGTGACCCTGGTCGAGCTGATGGTGGCCCTGGTGATCGGGCTGGTGATCTCTCTTGCCGCCGCCGCGCTGTACCTGGCCACGCAGGAGTCGAGCCGCTCCATGCGCGCCGTGGGTGACATCAACGAAACCGGAAAGATCGCGCTCGACATGGTGGGCCGCGAGATCCAGAAGTCGGGCTTCTTCCCGCGGCTGTTCTCCTCGGTGGACCAGCCCGGCGGCGGCAGCGATGGCTTCTTCGGCGGCTTCTACAACGGCAAGACCGGCAACCGGGCTGCGTTCGCGCACGGCCTCTTCGGCTGCGACGGCGCGAACTACAACCCGGGCACCCAGCTCTGCGGCCCAACAGTGCCCGACGCGCCCGACTCCATCGTCGTGAACTACTTCTCCACGCCCGAATTCGGCCCTGCAACGCTGATGGGCAACTTCAACGACTGCAACCGCCAGCCGGTTGCCAACGACGCCGACAACGCGGCACGTGCGGCAGGGGGTCGCCCGCAGTTCGTGTCGAACCGCTTTGGCCTGATCGCCAGCGCGTACGACGCCCCCGACGGCGGAAGGCTGACCACCCAAAGCCTGGCCTGCCACGGCAACGGTGCCGACGCCGCCGCCGAATACCAACCGATGGTGCAAGGCGTGGAAGACATGGCGATTCGCTACGGCATTTATGGTGCGGGCACAGTGCAGTCGCCGACCGAATTTCTGACCGCAACGCAGGTGATCGCCAAAGGCCCTCTCGGCGGCAGGACAGCCTGGCAACGCGTGACCGCCGTCAAGGTCTGCGTGCTGGTTCGCTCGCTCGACGCAGCCCGCCAGGAAGACAAGGCGGCCAACCAACGCACGTACCGGAATTGCCGCGGCGTAGACGTGCCACCGGTCGCTGGCGACCGCTTCATCCACCGCCGCTTCGAGCGCATCTTTGCTGTGAGGAACAACCTCAATGAAGCCCTCTGAGCGCCCGGTCATGAACACGCAACTCGAGCCTGAAGCGCGCATCAGCCACGGGGGACGCGGCATCGCGCTGCCGCTCGTGCTGCTGTTTCTGTTGATCATCACCATCGCGGCCACCTTCGGCATTCGACGCGCCACGCTGAATGAAGGCATCACCCGCAACCAACTCGACTACGAGGTGTCCCGCCAGGCGGCCGAGGCGGCGCTGCGCGACGGTGAACGCGACGCCAACTTGCAGGGCAACGTTGCAGGCGCCCCCTGTGCCCGCAATGCCGCAAGGCCCATCGAGACCCTAAAAACCGGAATGCAGTTTTTCAACCCGACCTGCCTGCGCGGCCAATGCCGGATGGATGGCGATGCCCTCTACTACGACGCCAGCGACTACGCCGCGACTCCGCCGATCAATCCTCAGCCGTGGTGGCCAACAGCCAGGGGGAGGCTCGGACAGTGGACCGTGAATCAGGTGTTCCCCGTCGCAAGTTGCAACTTCAACGGGTCCGTTCCGATCGGCACCTTCACTGGCGTTCTACCGGTGCGCGGCGTCGCGAGGCAACCGGAGTACCTCATCGAGTTCCTCACACGTGGCTCTGACGCAACCGAGCGGACCATCAGAGTGACCGCACGCGGATTCGGCGCCGACATCACCACTGAAACCGTTGTGCAAAGTTACTTCAAGCCCAAAGGGCTGACCTTTTGAGAAAGCCATGCATGAAGAATTCATTCGTTCGTCTTGTGTTGACGATGCTGGTCGGGCTTGCCGGCAGCGCCGGCCACGCACAGCCGCTGCCGATTCCGCCGAACATCCTGGCCGCCAACAATTTGCCGATGGTGATGTTGTCGGCGTCGAAAGACTTCACGATGTTCTGGAAGGCGTACACCGACTTCGACGACATCGATGCCGACGGCGTGATCGACCGCACCTTCATGCCGGCGTTCAAGTACTACGGCTACTTCGACACGACAAAGTGCTACAGCTACAGCGCCGCGAACTCCCGGTTTGAACCCAAGCGCATTTCAGATGCGAACGGCTACTGCACCGCCGGGGCCGGCGAATGGAGCGGCAACTTCCTGAACTGGACCAGCATGTCGCGCATCGACGTGCTGCGCAAGGTGCTGTACGGCGGGCTGCGCTCGCTCGACACCGCGAACGACACGACCCTGGAAATGTCCTTCGTGCCGCGCAACAGCCAGGCCTTCGTGAAGTACTACAACGGGACGGATCTGAACCGGCTCACTCCCTTCAATAGTGACGCGGCCAAAGCGAACGGTCTGACCTTCTGCCGTCGACCGGCCGAAAACTCGGGCGTATCGCACACAGGGACCTTTACGCCCGAGATCCGGGTGGCGGTCGGCAATGTGATGTTGTGGAACATGACCGAGGTGCGCACCTGCAATTGGTCCAGCGAATATCCCAAGCCGCTCGATGTGCCCGGCAGTAGCCGTGACGCGCCTTACAAATGGCAGACGCCCACGATCACCTACCTGAGCGCGAACTACGATACCCCCGCAGGAACACGGGGTGCGACGATACCGGCGCACAAGCACGTGGAGAGTGTCCCGTCACGCACCGGAGAGAACACCAGCTTCGTTGCCAGGGTTCAGGCCTGCGTGAGCAGCTTGCTGGGCAACGAAAAGTGCAAGGACTACAACCCGACCGGTACTGCCAAGTACAAGCCGATCGGGTTGCTGCAGGAGTTCGGCGTCAGCGAGAAAACCGGCGTCGAACCAGCGCGGGCCGAGTTCGGATTGATGATGGGTTCGTACGACAACAACTTGCAAGGTGGCGTGCTGCGCAAGAACATGGGCCAGATCAACGACGAGATCGATCCGCTGACCGGCGTGTTTCTGACACCGGCGTCCGGCGGCATCATCCGCTCGTTCAACGAGATCACGCTGTACGGCTACAACCTCGAGACCGGTAACTATTCGCAAACGTGCCAATCCGACACGATCACCAACGGCAACTGCCCGTCGTGGGGCAACCCGGTCAGCGAGTTGTTGCTGGAATCCTTGCGGTTCTTTGCAGGCAAAAGCGCGGCGTACAGCGCCGGCCCGAAGGACGTCGAAGTCGGATTGCCTGCCGTAATCACCCGAAAAGATCCGATCACCGATAACCCGGTGATCGGTGCATCGACGCGAACCAAGCTGTATGGCCAGGGTGTGTGCCGACCGTTGAACATGTTGACCATGACCAGCGGCGCCAGCAGTTTCGACGACGACAGCCTCAGCCTGTTCTCGGACATCGGTGCAGCGCATGCCACAGCCGCAGAGATCACCAAACTGCTGGGCGACAAAGAGGGCATCACCGGCACCAAGCGGATGATCGGCGAGACATCTGCGGACACCAACAAACTGTGCACCGGCAAGACCATCGACAACCTGGGCCAGGTGAAGGGCGTGTGCGCCGACGGGCCGAACTTCCGCGGCACCTACCTCGGTGCAGGCATGGCCTACTACGCGAACACGAACAAGATTCGCTCCGACATCACACCGCTGCCGGCCCAATTACCGACCAATGCGCTGAAGGTCCGCAACTACGGCGTGTCGATGTCGGGCGGCGTAGCCACCATCGAGATACCCACCAAGGACGGCAAGAAAGCCTACATCACGCCGGCGGCGCTCGACTCACAAAGCGGTCGCCCGTTGGCCGGGAACATGGTCGATTTCAAAATCCTCAGCCGCGCGACTGATGGCAAGTCGGGATCGGCGCTGGTGCTGTGGCAGCACAGCATGCTGGGTGAGGACCAGGATCAGGACATGCTCGGTGCCTTGCGCTACGTCGTCGACGACACCAAGACGCCATGGCAAATCAACGTTTACACGCGCGCGGTGGAATCCGACACCGGGTCGACCCAACCGTACGCTTTTGGATACACCCTCGTCGGCACTACCAACCTCGACGCGACGACCAGCGACGGCGTTCATCTGCACAGCGGCATCAACAAGGCGGCAAGCATCGAAGCTGCTGGTTCGGTCAGCCTCTCGCCCGGCGCGGTGATGGGCACCAGCGCTACCGACAACAGCGTTTGCACCGCCAGCACCGGCAGCAACGGAACATTGTGCTCGGTGGTCGACGGCAAAACCACAAAAGGCGAAACCTACAAGACCTACAAACTGGTGGGCGGCACCGACTCGCTGATCAAGGAGCCGCTGTGGTTCATGTCGAAATACGGCGGCTTCAAGCACGACGCGGCGAACCCCTACCCGACGGCCGCCAACGCCAGCCTTTGGGACGTAAAGCGCAACGACGGCAAGCCCTGCGGCGGCGCTAACCCATTGCCTTGCAGCGACGGTGAGCCCGACAACTACTTCGTCGCACGCAACCCGGAACTGCTCGAAGAAGGTTTGCGTGCAATTCTGGAAGACATTGTCAATTCGTCGAACACCGCACCGGCGGTGGCTGCCAGCCAGTTGCGCGCCGGCGACCTGAAGTACGTGGCCAGCTTCGACAGCGGCGACGGGCGCGGCGAGCTGTCTGCCTACGAGATCGATGCGGTGACCGGAAACTTCAAGCCGGATGCCAAGTGGAAGGCCCACGAGGAACTGGGCAAAGCCGCAGGCTTGACGCGGCCCATCATCACGAACAACGGTGGTACGGGTGTGGCGTTTGAATGGGCCAGCATCGGCAGCACCAAACAGGACATCCTTAAGAACGGCGCCGCTGCCGCAGTTGCTGTTGCCTACGGCCAATCGATGATGGCGTGGCTGCGCGGGGGATCGGACACCAAGTTTCGCACCCGCGCCGCGACGTCGGTGATGGGGGCGATCATCAACTCGAACCCGACCGTGGAAGTAGCTCCGGCGGCCAACTTTTTCGGGGCCGCCTTTGCTGGCTACGATGCGTTTGCCAACACATGGGCGAAGCGCAATCCGATCGTCTGGGTGGGTGCCGGCGACGGCATGCTGCACGGCTTCGATGCGAGCTCGGGCGTGGACGGTGGCAAACCCATCATGTCGTACATCCCGGAGCCGGTGTTCGCGCGTCTGCCGGACTGGGCTTCCCCGAGCAAGCCGAAGATCCAGTCCTTCGTCGACGGATCGCCTTTCGTGGGTGACGTGAAGGTTGCGGGAAACTGGGCGACCTACCTGTTTTCGCCGCTCGGGCGCGGTGGCAAGGGCGTATTTGCGCTCGATGTGACGAAAGCCGGCACCTCGGACATCCCAGCCGTTCTGCACGAGCTCACGCAGGCGAACGCAGCGAACATCTTCAAGTGGCAGTTCAAAAGCACCGACGACACGGTTGGCACCGACGATCTGGGCTACATCGTCTCGGAGCCAATGAACAACCGCGCGACCGGACAGACCGGCCAGATCGCGATGATGAACAACGGCCAGTTTGCAGCGATTCTGGGCAACGGCGTTTCCAGCGCCAGCGGCAAGGCCGCGCTGTACATCCTGTTCGCCGACGGCCCTGCCGCAGGCAGCTGGTCCGGGCGCTATGTGAAGCTGGTTGCCGACAACGTGGGCGTGGGCAACGGCCTGTCGCAGCCGATCTGGGTCGACAGCAACGGAGACGGCAAGGCCGACATCATTTACGCCGGTGACCTGAAAGGCAACCTGTGGAAGTTCGATGTCAGCAGCGCGAACACGGCCGACTGGAAGGTGGCCTACAAGGGCAAGCCGCTGTTCATCGCGAAAGACGGTGTCGGCAACTTGCTGCCCATCGCCAGCTCTCCGGAATTTCGATCGCACCCGTTGGGTGGCCTGGTGATCAACTTTGCCACCGGCAAAGCAATCCTCCCTGCAGACTTTCCGAGCAGCAGCCGCACGCACGGCATCTTCGGGATTTGGGACAAGGTCGCCTTTGCCGGGATGACCGCCGCCGAGTTGGACGCCAACCTGCCTTGGACAGTTGGAAAGGTGCTGGAGCCGCGAACCTTCGTCGACGGTACCAGCCTGAAACGCGGTTTGACCGGTGATGTGATCGACTGGTCGAAGCGCGTGGGGTGGCATCTGCCTTTCAACGTGGCATCGGAAATGTCGGTCAGCAACCCGACGGTCGCACTCAACGAGTTGTTCATCGTATCGGTCTCGCCGCCATTGCCGCCTGCTAAAAATGAGCCAGACCCTTGCTTTCAATCCCCGCAAGCACGGCTCACCGTCATCAATTCCCTCACCGGTTTGCCGTCTGAAATTCTTGGTAAAACGATTATTACGTATCCCGATGGCAGCACCTTAGAGGTGTATGCGGCGTCCATACCCATTACGGATCAAAAGATACGGTTGGCGCCCGACTCCGTTTCGGTGAAATGTTCAAGCGCAGACGTTGCCTGCCTCCGAGCCGTTAAAGGTACATCCGGAAAAGATGATGAGTTCATTGGAAAGAAGGGAGCATCACGCCTGTACTGGCGCGAAATTCCCGGCTTGAAAACCAGGTGAGCGACATGAGCCTTCCCTGTGCCCTGCGATGTTCGAGTGTTGTCGGGTCTGCTGTGGCTAATGCCACCGCCGCACACGCTGTCCGCCCCCCACGCGGCTTCACCCTGATCGAACTGATGATCACAGTCGCCATCGTCGGCATCCTGGCGGCGGTGGCCTACCCCTCGTACCTGGAACAGGTTGCCAAGGGCCGGCGCACCGAGGCGAAGGCGATCCTGCTGCAGGCCAATCAGTGGATGGAACGCTTTTACGCCGAGAACTACCGCTACGACCAGAACACCGCCGCCCCCCCCGTGGCGGTGACCGACGCGGAGCTTTTCGCCGGACGCTTCAGCCAGTCGCCGCCGCCGCCTGCGGGTGCCAGCTACACCATCAGCTTGACCAACCTGGCCGCGCAAACGTATCGGGTGAAAGCCACCCGCACCGGATCAATGGCGGCCGACCCCTGCGGTGACTTCGTGATCACCCACACCGGGGCGAAGGGCATTCTCAACTACGGTGCCCGGTTTGCCAGCGAGGGCGCGGCGGTGGCCGAGTGCTGGAGATAAGCGCTCGGCCATGAAGCTGCGTTTGCTGGGCGGAACCGGGTTGCCCCAGAGCTTCGCCTTGTTCGTTGTGGCGTCTGCGGCGCTGCATGTTGGCGTGGCAGCCAGTTGGGCCTGGTTATCGCCGGTGAGCGAATCCCTTCAAGCGAAGGCCGTGACCGCTCCCGCTGCACCGCAAGCCGCGTTGCAGGTTCGCACAATCACGCCGCCTCCCGTCGCGGCGCCGCGGGCGGTTCCGGTGTCTGCCGTTTCGGCCCCGCCCGCACCCCTGTTGACGCGCTCGCCGCGTGCCAAAGTGCAAGCTGTGCCTGACCCGGCCAGCGAGCCACCAACCACCTTCCGTGGCTGGTCGCGGCACCACTTCGATGTCAGCGAGGTCGATGTTGCCGCCGTGCCGCAGCCCGATTGGCAGGTCGACATCGAACTGCTGCTGGCACACGGCATCACCCAGCTGAACTTTGAAGTGCTGATCAGTGAAACCGGTCAGCTCGAACGCTGCGAGGTGATGCAGGTCGAGCCGCCGACGGCGGCTGTGCAAGACGATTCTCTGGCCCAGACACTGGCCGCGCACCTGTGCACAACAGTCACCACGCCGGCCCTTCGCGCGGGCGTGGCGGTGCCCAGCGTGAGGCGGATCGAGCTGTTGCTGGCGCAGTAGAAAACAGAAGCGAGAAGCGAGACCCAACGCGACGCTGCAGCACGAGCCGCCTTGGCGCTCACGCAAAGACATGTCGTCCGGTCAGCCGGAAGTGCTCGCGCAACGCGAAGCGATCGGTCATTCCGGCGATGTAGTCGCAGGCGCTGCGCGGGCGTACAGGGCTGGCCTGAAACGGCGCGGGCATCTGCCCGGGTGCCGCGCGATACGCCGCGAACAGATCGCCGACGACCTGCTTGGCAAGGTCGGTGGTGGCCACGACCTGGGGGTGGCGGTACAGGTGTTCGCGCAGAAACTGCTTGAGCTGCGTGCAATCGGCAGCCATGCCCGGGCTCATGCAAATCAGTGGCGGCATGCCGCGCGCATCGTCCGCCGAGCGCGGTGCGTACTCGTCCAGCAGCGCGTTCGACGTGTCGACCATGTCGTAGACCCACATCGACAGCATTCGACGAATCACCTCGAACAGCAAACGCCGGCCGTCCAGCGCCGGGTGATGAGCCAGCACGTCACTGCGAACACGCGCAAACAAGGCCACCTCCTGCAGTTGCGCCAGCGTCAACAGGCCGGACCGCACGCCGTCGTCGATGTCGTGTGCGTTGTAGGCCATTTCATCCGCCAGGTTGCACAACTGAGCCTCCAGGCTCGGCTGGCTTCGGGCAAGGAAACGCTGGCCAACGCCGCCGGGCTCGCGCGCTTGCAGACGCAGCGCGTTGCTGCGAGAACAGTGCTTGAGAATGCCTTCGCGCGCCTCGAACGTCAGGTTCAGCCCGTCGAAATCCGGGTAGCGCTCTTCCAGCACATCGACCACGCGCAGGCTCTGAAAGTTGTGCTCGAAGCCGCTGCTGGCCGGGTCGGCCGCGCGCAGGCATTCGTCGAGCGCGTCTTGGCCGGCGTGCCCGAACGGCGTGTGCCCCAGGTCGTGCGCCAGCGACACCGCTTCGCAGAGGTCTTCGTTCAAGCCCATCGACCGGGCCATCGACCGAGCCAACTGCGCGACCTCGAGCGAATGCGTCAGCCGGGTGCGAAACAGGTCGCCTTCGTGGTTCAGGAACACCTGCGTTTTGTAGACCAGGCGCCGAAATGCCGTGCTGTGCACCACGCGGTCGCGGTCGCGCTGGAAGTCGTCGCGCGTGGGTGCCGGGGGTTCGGCGTGCCGCCTGCCACGGCTTTGGTTGGCATGGCTGGCGTAGGGCTTCAGCATGGCCTGCATGCAGGTGGGTACGGCGAAATCTCAGGCGGTGTTCGCCGCGATCACCTGGCTCACCATGGCGTCGCTCGCAGCTTGAACGCCGGCGCGTCCGGGCGACTCGAGCACAACGAACCGCATGGCACCGGCCTCGGCTTTCTTGTCGACGCGCATGAGTTCCAGATACCGCTGCGACGCGAGCCGAGGCCCGACCGTGGGCAGCCCCGCCTTGCCGATGATGTGGCGCAGTCGCGCGGCGTAGTCGGCGCCGATCAAGCCGAGTGCCACCGACAGATCGGCCGCCATCACCATGCCGCACCCAATGGCCTCGCCGTGCAGCCATTCGCCGTAGCCCAGGCCGGTTTCTATCGCATGGCCGAAGGTGTGGCCGAAATTGAGAATGGCACGCAGGTTGGATTCACGTTCGTCCTGGCTCACGACCCAGGCCTTGATCTCGCACGACCGCTTGATCGCGTAGGCCAGGGCCGTCTTGTCGCGCGCCTTCAACGCGTCGAGGTTGAGGTCAATCCAGTTCAGGAACGCGTCGTCTGCGATGGGCCCGTACTTGATGACCTCGGCCAGGCCGGCGATCAGCTCGCGCTGGGGCAGCGAGTCGAGCGTGTCCAGATCGGCCACGACGCGCAGCGGCTGGTTGAACACGCCGATCATGTTTTTGCCCAGCGGGTGGTTGATGGCCGTCTTGCCGCCCACCGACGAATCGACCTGCGCCAACAACGTGGTCGGCACCTGCACATACGGCACGCCGCGCATGTAGCAGGCGGCCGCGAAGCCGGTCATGTCGCCGATCACCCCGCCGCCCAACGCGAACAACACCGTCTTGCGATCGCACGCCGACGCAAGCAAGGCGTCGAAGACGAGGTTCAGCGATTGCCAGTTCTTGTGCGCCTCGCCATCGGGAAGCTCGACGACCTGCACCCGCGTGAAATGGGGCTGCAACGCCGCCAGCAGCCGCTGTGCGTAAAGCGGCGCGACCGTGCCGTTGGTGACGATGACCGCCACCGCACCTCGTGCGAGGCTGCGGTAGGTGTCGGTCTGGCCGAGGATGCCCGCGCCGATCAGGATTTCGTAGCTGCGCTCTGCCAGATCGATGGGCACGCGCTGGACGTCGATGTTCATCGGCAAAGTGTACGAGCGGCGGTCACGCGCGCGCGGGCGGTGGGCGCAATGGGTCCAACGAATCGATCGGCGACGGCACGTTGAACGGGTCGACCGCCCCCGCCAACTCAAGCTGCATCAGGATCATGTTGACGAGCGTGGGCACCGAGGGCCGGCCCGTCTGCACAACAAAGTGCGCGGCCTGCTCGTACAGCGGCTCGCGCTGGCGCTGCAGTTCGCGCAGCCGTGACAGCGGGTCGGCCACCTGCAACAGCGGGCGCTTCAGGTCGTGGCGCAGCCGACGGAACAGTTCTTCGGGGGTCGAGCGCAAAAAGACGCAAACAGTTTTGCCGTGCAGCAGGTCGCGGTTCGCTGCCCGCAGCACGATGCCCCCGCCGGTGGCGAGAACGCCATGCGTCGTCTCGATGATGTCAGCGAGGACCGCAGATTCAACATCGCGGAATCTATCTTCGCCCTCTTGCTCGAAGAAAGCGCGGATCGAACAACCGAGGCGCTGCTCGATGACCGCGTCGGTGTCGGTGAACGGCACGCCGAGCCGACGCGAGAGATGTCGCCCGATGGTGGACTTGCCACCGCCTGGGAGGCCGATCAGGGAGATCACATGCGGGGGTCGCTGCCGCCGATCATGGGGTCACGGTCCCGATGGAAGAAAACTTGTACAGCGGCCCAGCGTTCGGCATCTGGACTTGCAGGTCGATGTCCCCGGCCGTTGCCGGCTTCGTGCAATCGGTGAGCTCGGCGGAAATGGTGTGCACCGTGGGACGCGTGGCCAATGCAGTCACCGGAGAAGAGTCGACTGAAATCGACACCTCTTTGGCCTTGGTTGTGACGCCGATGATGGAGCCGACCGGTACCGGGTTGCCTCCGATGGAATCGGCGTTGGCATTTCCGTCTCGCACACAGACCTGCTTGAAAGCGCGGCAGGTGCCAGGCGCCACGAGCTGCAAGGTAAAGGGCGGCAGAGGTGTGTTGCCGCAGGTATTTTTGTCCAGCGCCTCGAACAGACGCGGTGCCGTCGCGCTGCTGGAGAGAACGAAGACTCGTGTCGCACGAACGTAGGTGTTGCCATCCCAGGTGCCGTTTTGCGGAGCCCCAGCGATGAACTCGCCAGTGTCCATCTGGCCGCTTTCATTCTTGTCGATGTACACCTCTCCCAAGTCGACAAACGCCTCGCCCGGCGTATAGAGATTGTTGGCATCGGCATCGGCAAACGATTCTTCGCCCTGTGCATAAGCGATCACCGTGACACGGCCGTTCAAAGGCCGAAAGTTACTTGACACGAACTGAACACTGCAGACTGCGTTGAGCGTCACGCACCGCGCGGGAATCACGCTGGCACCCTCGGCCACAAAGCTGACTGCTGTGCCATCGGGCACCGGGTTGCCGAATCGGTCATTGAGTTGCAGGCGAATCGCCGACGCTTCGCCGTCACGTTCAAGGCCGTCGATGTTGTAGGCCGCAGCGGAAAAACTGACGGCCTGCTGGGTCGGCAGACCTGCGTTGATGGCCAACTGGTTTGACACCGTCTCCAAAGAAGTGCCGGTGACTTTGGCCTTCACCCGCACAGGAGTGGGAATTGTCTTGGCGAGCACCGAGACAGAGACCACCCCTGCAGAGTCGCTGACCGCGTTGAAGAACGAAAGTGTTGCGACGCCCGGAATGTCCAGCGACAAATCGACGCTGCGGCTTGCCACCGGGTTGCCGAACTGGTCCGTCACCTTGAACGAAACGATCGACGCCGCAGGACAGCCGCTGCCCGCGAGGCAGATCGTGCTCGGTGTCGCGGAGACGAACTGAATTGCCTGGCTTGCCGGTGCCTGCAGCACCAGATCGAGCGTCTTCGTCTGGCTGGTCCCGCTCACGCTCGCACTGACGCGATCGGTCGAGTTGCAGCCCTTGTCTTGGTAGGTGACTGAACCCGAAGCGGAAACCAGGCTGAGCGTGACGGGCGTTATGGAGGCCTTGCCCGCAGCAACACAGGTCGAGCTGAATGTCACGTTCACCGGCGACGAAGACGAGGCACCGGTGACCGACGCGGTGATCGGCGTCGATGCGTAGGCTGGCACGCTGGCCGCCGATGCGGCAAGCGAGTCGAGCGTGACATTCACCGCAGACACCGAGAACGCCAGTTTGGCAGTCAACGGCGTACCGGTGGTGTCGGCAGCGGCTGACACGTAGGCAGCACCCAACGCGGACTGCGAGGACGGAGATATCGAGGTGGATGCGGACCCGGCCGAATCGGTGAGCACGGTGGCCGGACTGACGGCAGCGATGCCGCCGCTGACGGAGAACGTCACCACGGTGCCAACGATTGGATCGCCCTTTGCGTCCTTCACCAGCGCCGTCACGACGCCCGGCGCGGACGAACTGATGACGCTGGCGCTGATGTTCATCACCACCGAGCCAGTCGAGCTTGAGACAACACCCGAGGTCCCAGACGAACTGGTTGACGTGCCGGTTCCAGTACCTGAGCCTGATCCGAACGGCGAAGTCCCTGCGCTCCCCCCGCCGCCACCGCAAGCAGCCAGACAGGAAATCAGCAACAGCGATGCAAGTCGTTTCAGCATGGTCATCTCAAAAATCGAAGGGGTTTCGTCGCACCCGCGTGCGCATCAGCGCGCGGCTGAGCGGTCGGTGACCACCTTGGGCGTCAGGAAGATCAGCAGCTCGGTCTTGTTGAGGGTGCGCGACTTGGTCTTGAACAGGTTGCCCAAGTAGGGAACGTCGCCCAGAAACGGCACCTTGACTTCGTCAGTGCGGTCAATCTGCTCAAAGATGCCGCCGATCACGACGGTGCCGCCGTTCTCGACCAGAACCTGCGTCTTCACCGACTTGGTGTTGATGGAAGGCACGCCGCCGGTCACTGCGCCGACGCTGTCCTTGTTCACCTCGACGTCGAGAATCACATTGCCCTCGGGCGTGATCTGCGGCGTCACTTCCAGCCGCAAGGTGGCGTCGATGAACTCAATCGCGGTGGCGCCGCTGTTGGTGGCGCGTTGGTATGGAATTCGCGTGCCCTGCTTGATCACCGCCTTGATCTGGTCGGCCGTGATAAGGCGGGGGCTCGACACCACCTTGCCGCGACCATCGGCTTCGAGCGCTGAGATCTCGAGGTTCAAGAATCGATTGGCGGTGGCGCCGAACAATGAGAGGGCAAACGTTGCGGCGTCGAATCCGCCCTGCGCCCCGGCCGGCAGGTTGACGAACTGCGTGTCGGAAAACGCCGGCGCGCCGGTGGTCTGCTGAGTCTGGTTGCCCACCGCGCTGAGGTTGCCGCCCACCGTCACCCGCGTGTCACCACCCAGGCCGTAACCCGGCACACCACCGCGCACACCGCGCAGGTCGGCGGCACCCAGCCGCACACCCAGCGAGCGCCCGAACTTGTCGTCTGCCTCGACGATGCGCGCTTCGATCAACACCTGGCGCACCGGAATGTCGATCTTGGTGATCATCGACTGGATCTCTTCCAGCTTGGACGGAATGTCGCTGACGAAGAGCTGGTTGGTTCGCGTCTCGTAGATGACGCTGCCGCGGGTGGACAGGATGCGGCTCGGATTCGCGCTGCCGCCCTGGCCGGACGTTTGGCCCGACAAACCCTTGGCGACTTCTTCGGCCTTGGTGTAGTTCAGCTGAAAAGACTGGGTGCGGACCGGCTCGAGCGCAGCGATCTGAGACTTCGATTCAAGCTCGGCTTTCTCCTTTGCAGCCAGTTCGTCTTTCGGCGCGATCCAGATGACGTTGCCCGACTTGCGCAACCCCAATCCCTTGGCCTGAAGGATGATGTCCAACGCCTGATCCCAAGGCACGTCCTTCAGACGCAGGGTGACGTTGCCGGTGACGGTGTCGCTGGTCACGACGTTGAAGTTCGTGAAGTCGGCAATCACCTGCAGAAGCGCGCGCACTTCGATGTTCTGGAAGTTGAGCGACAACTTTTCGCCCGCGTAGCCCGGCCCTTGCGTCAGCTTGTTGGGGTCGATCTTTTGCGGGCGAACCTCCACCACGAACTGGTTGTCGCTTTGGTAGGCGCTGTGCTCCCACGCACCGCGCGGCTCGATCACCATGCGAACCCGGTCGCCGACCTGGGAGGTGGTCACGAACTGGACCGGGGTGCCGAAATCCGTGACGTCGAGACGTCGGCGCAGGCTGTCCGGCAGGGTCGAACGCAAAAACTCGACCACCAGACCCTTGCCTTGCTGGCGGATGTCGACACCGACCTGGTTGTTCGGCAGGTCGACCACGATGCGGCCCGCACCGTCCGCGCCTTTGCGGAAATCGACATCCTTCAAAGCCAACTGATTGCGGTTGGTGCTTTCGGCAAAGCGTGTGACCTCGGCGGGCGCGTTCGCGGCGGCCGGTGCAGCACCCGAATCAAGGATCAACAGCAGTGCCTTGCCCTGCAACTGCGCGCGGTAATTGGTGGCCTGCTTGAGATTCAGAACCAGCCGGGTGCGCTCGCCGGCCTGGGCTACGCTGACGGAGCGCAGGTTGCCCTGGTTGATTTCGATGTTCGACTTGCCGAGGGCACTGCCCACACCGGGCAGGTCGATGGCGATCCGAGGCGGCGTCTGGATCGTGAAGCCGGTGGGCACCACGGTCAGCGCTTCCGACAACTCGATTCGCACCACTTCTGATCCGGCCTGCTGCGTGCTGTTGATCGACTGAATGGCGTTCTGTGCCATCACCTGAAATGACGCGCCGAAGAACAACGCGAGCGCTCCCACGCCAGCCCGCAAATTACCGATCATCTTGTTCTCCTGAATGCTCTTCATCGCGCTTTCTCCTGGAGCTGGATCACACTGGTGCGCTCGATCCATTCGCCGGCCGCATCCTGGACGATCTCTCTCAGGGAAACATCGGTCTCGGAAATCTTGGTGATCTTTCCGTAGTTCTGGCCCAAGTAGTCACCCACCTTCACGTTGTGCAGCAGGTTGTCGACACGCAGGAACGCGTACTGCCGACCTTGTTTCACGACGCTGCCGACCATGCTCATGCTGTCCAGCGGATAGGCTTCGAGCGGTTCTTTGCGGCGGTTGATTTCGGCTGACAGCAACGAGTTGGGTTGTCGCGCTTCCTGCTTCAGCGCCACCGTCAGTTTCTGGGTGCTGAAGGGCTCAACGCCGTCCATCGCGGAATAGGCTTGTGGGTTGAACTTCTTCGGGGCGCTCAAGGGCTGGATGCTGGGCTTGGCTTCGCGCTTTTGCTGCTCCATCCATTGCTGCAATTCGTCCTGTTCGCCGGAGCATCCTGCCGTCAACACGAAGAGCATCAAGGCGCTGACGGTGCAAGCCACGTGTGAGAACGGGCCGCTCATTTTTTGGCTCCCGCTTTCGCCTTCTCGGCATTCTTGCGAATCTGCTCCAACTCGGACGAGTCGAGGTAGCGATAGGTTCGCGCCGTCGCGTCCATCGACAACACCCCCGACGGCTCTTTCGTTCCGGCGATGTTCATGTTGTGCAGCGTCACGATGCGCGAGAGATTTGCCACGTCGGCCGCGAATGCGCCGATGTCGTGATAGCGGCCGGTGACGCGAATCGTGATCGGCAGCTCGGCGTAGTAGTCCTTCACCAGCACCTGACCTGGGCGGAACAATTCGAACTGCAAGCCCCGGCCCAGGCCCGCCTGGTTGATGTCGGACAGCAGCGCGTCCATCTCCGCCTTGCCAGGCAGCTGCTTTTCCAACTGGGTTACGTATTCCTCGACCTGAAGCTTCTGCTTGCGCAACTCGCCCAGGTTGACCGCCTGCCCCAGCTTGCTGCGGTAGTCCTGCTTGAGCGCGGGTTCCTTGGCACGCACGCCGTCGAGTTCATCCTGCGCGCTAGAGAGCAACAAGAACCAGCCGACCACCATCACCAGCACACCGAGCACCAGCCAGGTGGCTGCTTTGGGCAGCAAAGGCCATTGGCCTGGTTCGTTGGGGTTGAGTCCGCGAAACTGCGCCGCCGCACCCTCGAAGATCGAATTCAAATCGATGTTGACCGCGTTCTTTTGGGTTGCCATAGCGCGCTCAGGCTTTCTTGGCCGGGTTGGCCACTGGAGCGCTCGCCGGATTGGCGGCGGGGGATGCGTCGGTCGATGTGATCGGCTTGTCTTGTGGGCGCTTGACGGTGACGCGAACAGAAAAATCGAACAGCCGCTTTTGTTCACGATTGGCGGTTTGAACGGTCGACGCCTTGATCTCGACCAGTTCGGGCTTCACCAGCCACTCCGAGTTGTAGGCCGTGTTGCGCAAGAACTCAGACACGCGCTCGTTGGTTTGCGCGATGCCACTCACGCTCAGCACCTGACCGTCCTGCTTCACCGCCGTGAAGTACACGCCCTCGGGTGTTTGTCGGACGAGCTCGTTCAACACATGCACCGGCACGTTGCGATCGATCTGCAGATCTTCAACGGCCTTTTGGCGCGCCTTCAGCGATTCGATCTCGGAACGCAGTGTCGCGATGTCCTTGATCTGAATTTCGAGCTTGCGAATCTCGCCGACCAGAAACTCGTTGCGTTGCTGCTGCGCCGATGTCATTCCCTGCAACACCAGGTACCAGATGCCCACTGCGGCCAGACCGATGGCCGCCGCAGCGGCCAGACCTGCAAAGTAGGCGATCTTCCTGCGCTTGCGCTTTTCTTCCCGGTGGGGAAGCAGGTTGATGAGGATCACTGCATGAACCTCCGCATTGCCAAGCCGCAGGCCGTCAAGTAGGACGGAGCCTCGCGCCGAAGCTTGCTTTCACGCACCGCGCTGCCCAGCTTCATGTTGTCGAACGGGTTCACCACCATCGAGGCAAAACCCGTCAGTTCGGTGACGCGATCTTTCAGTCCCGGCAGCGTCGCCGTGCCACCGGCCAGCATCACGTAGTGCACCTTGTGGTGTGGCGTGCTGGTGAAGAAGTACTGAAGCGCGCGACCGATCTCTTGCGAAAGACTGTCGACGAAGGGCGCCAGGATGGAGGTGTCGTAGTCGTCGGGCAGATCGGCGGCGAGCTTCTTTTGCTCGGCCTCTTCGAACGAGAATCCGTACTGGCGCGAGATCAGTTGCGTGAGTTGCGATCCTCCGAACGCCTGATCGCGGTCGTAAAGCATTTCGTCGTCACGCAGAACTTTCAAGCTGGTGGTGTCGGCGCCGATCTCGAACAACGCCACCAGCGCGTCCTTGCCCTCGTTGGGCAGCGCCTCGATGACCCGGCCCATCGCCAGGCGCGACGCATGCGACTCGATGTCGAGCACCATCGGCTTGAGCCCCGCCGCTTCGGCCAGACCCTGCCGGTCCTGAACGCGGTCTTTGCGAGACGCGGCAATCAGCACCTCGACATCACCCACCGATGTCGGGCTGGGGCCGATGACGCAAAAGTCGAGGCTGACTTCGTCGAGCGAAAACGGGATGTACTGGTTCGCCTCTGCTTCGACCTGAAGCTCCAGCTCTTCATCGCGAAGCCCGGCCGGCAGCATGATCTTTTTTGTGATCACCGCCGACTGGGGCATGGCCATCACCACATGCTTGGTACGCGTGCCGCTTTTCGAAACGACCCGCTTCACTGCATCAGCGACTTCGTCGAACTTCTCGATCTGGCCGTCGGTGATCCAGCCTTTCTCGAAGCTCTCGGACGCGAAGCGCTCCAGGATGAAGTCGCCCGCAGCGTCTTGCCCCAACTCGACCAGCTTCACGCTCGACGAGCTGATGTCCAGCCCGATCATCGGCGGATGTTTGCGGCCCAACAACGTGTCCAGAAAGCTCACGGCGCTTGTCTCCCAACGCCCGACAAAAGGCGCCGGCACTGTTAATAAGTTACTTGAATGCTAGCAGTAAAGCCTTTGAACAACAAAGCAATTTCCCGTTTGAGACAACTGCTCCCGTCGAAAAAATCACACTGTGAGTCGGTGTGTTTGTCGGCCCTTTCGGGTCAACCCTGAAGCCTTTCGGCGGCGTGCTGCGAAAGGTTCGCGGGCGGCTTCGGAACCCGGAAAATCGACTTTCTATAATTCGAGTCCGTAACGATGGAGTGTCATGAGCGAATCCGAGCGCACGAGTCAACCCCCCGGCCGTGACGCCGCAAGCCCGCCGAGGAAATTTCTGGGGCTCGCCGGGTGGACCGGCGGGACCGCCCGTGTCGCGGCATGGCTGCTCGGCGTGGCCGCAGCAGGCGCCGTCTCGGGGTTGATGATCGTGACCATGGCGCTGGCGGTGGCCTACCCCAATCTGCCCGAGATCAGCGGGCTGACCGACTACCGCCCCAAGCTGCCGATGCGCATCTACTCGGCCGACGGCGTGATGCTGGGCGAGTACGGTGAGGAGCGTCGGAACTTCACGCCCATCGCGCAGATTCCGAAGTCGATGAAGGACGCGGTGCTGGCGTCGGAAGACGCGCGCTTCTATCAGCACAGCGGCGTCGACATCAAGGGCGTGCTGCGCGCTGCACTGGCCCAGTTCAGCCGCTCGCGCAGCCAGGGCGCGTCCACCATCACGATGCAGGTGGCGCGCAACTTCTACCTGTCTTCTGAGAAGACCTACACGCGCAAGATCTACGAGATGCTGCTCGCTTTCAAGATGGAAAGCCTGCTCAGCAAGGACCAGATCCTCGAGGTCTACATGAACCAGATCTTTCTGGGTCAACGGGCCTACGGCTTCGCGGCGGCCAGCGAAATTTACTTCGGCAAACAGCTGCGCGACATCACGGTGGCCGAGGCCGCAATGTTGGCCGGCCTGCCGCAGGCGCCGTCGGTCTACAACCCGATCAGCAATCCGGAACGGGCGGTCAAGAGTCAGTTGCTGATCATCGACCGCATGTTCGAGAACGACTTCATCACCACCGAACAGCGGGAGGCGGCCCGCGCCCAGCCGCTGAGGTATCGCGCACCCGCCGAGGTGCCGATCCATGCAGAGTACGTGGCAGAAGTGGCCCGTCAGCTCATTTTCAGCCAGTACGGCGACGAGGCTTACACGCGCGGACTGAACGTCCACCTGACCCTGAATTCTGCCGAACAGATGGTGGCCTATCGCGCACTGCGCAAGGGCATCATGGACTACGAGCGGCGCCAGGTTTACCGCGGGCCCGAGGCCTACGTCGACCTGCCAGCGGATGCGAAAGACATCGACGCGCGGGTGGCCGAGGCCTTGCAGGACCACCCTGACAACGACGAGTTGAAGGCGGCCGTGGCGTTGGAGGTCAGTCCGAAGCGGGTGGTGGCCATTTTGCAAAGCGGCGATTCAGTGACCATTGCCGGCGAGGGGCTGCGCCCTGCCACCTCCGGGCTCTCCGACAAGGCCAACCCGAAGACGCAAATCCGCCCGGGCGCGGTGATCCGGCTGGTGAAAGGTGCCAAGGGCGACTGGACAATCACGCAGCAGCCCGAGGTGGAAGGCGCGTTCATCGCGCTGGACCCGCGCAGCGGCGCCGTGCGGGCGATGGTGGGCGGGTTCGACTATTCGAAAAGCAAGTTCAATCACGTGACGCAGGCGTGGCGTCAACCCGGCTCGAGCTTCAAGCCCTTCATCTATTCGGCGGCGCTGGAAAAGGGCTTCACGCCGGCCACGGTGATCAACGACGCACCGCTGTTCTTCGACGCCGGCTCCACCGGCAGCCAGCCCTGGGAACCGAAGAACTACGACGGCAAATTCGAGGGGCCGATGACGATGCGAACCGGCCTGGCCAAGTCGAAGAACATGGTGTCGATTCGCATCCTGCAATCGGCCGGCGCGCCGTACACGCAGGGCTGGATTGCGCGCTTCGGCTTCGACCCGGAGAAGCACCCCGCCTACCTGACCATGGCGCTCGGCGCGGGCTCGGTCACGCCGATGCAGATGGCGTCCGCGTATGCGGTGTTCGCCAACGGTGGCTACCGTGTCAATCCGACGCTGATCGCCCGGGTCACCGACAGCAAGGGACATGTCATCAACGAGGCGCGCGAGGTGGTGCTGGACGAAGCCGTGCGCGCCATCGATGCGCGCAACGCCTTCGTGATGAGCAGCCTGCTGCAGGAAGTGACCCGAACCGGCACGGCAGCAAAAGCCCAGGCCGAACTCAAACGGCCCGACATCTACGGCAAGACCGGTACCACCAACGACTCGCTGGACACCTGGTTCGCCGGGTTCCAGCGCAGCGTGGTGGCGGTGGTCTGGATGGGCTACGACACACCGCGCAAGCTGGGCGACCGCGAAACCGGCGGAAGCCTGTCGCTGCCGGTCTGGATCGACTTCATGCGGCAGGCGCTGAAGGGCGTGCCGCAGCAGGAGCCCTCGCCGCCCGAAGGCATCGTGAGCCTGAACGGCGAGTGGTACTACGAGGAATACACGCGCGGCACCGGCGTCAGCAGCCTGGGCCTGGAAGACAAACAACCCGCAACCGTGACGAACGAGGAAGAGAAGAAAAGCATCCTCGACTTGTTCAGACGCTGACGGTCCGACAGTCGGTCAGACTGTGGGTCAAACGCTGCCGTTGAACCGCAGTGGTTGACCGCCCTGCTCGGTCGCGCACAGCGAGAGCACGTCGAAAAAGCGTCGCCCGTCCCGCGTGTCCAGCCAGTCTTCGGCGCAATGCTTGAAGTGGAAGCCACCCGAACGCGCCGCCAGCCACAGTTCCTGCAGCGGCGGCTGGGTGTTGACGATCAGCTTGCTGCCGTTCGGAAAGCTCATCTCCAGAAGACCGCCGGTGCGGTGCGAATCGATGTCGATCACATCGCCCTGCAACCAGCGGTCGACGGTGAGTTCGATGCCGTCCAGCACGGCGGCGGCGCGCGCGGCGTACTCGCTGTCAGTCAGCGGCGTGGCAATGATGGCGGCACCCATGATCGGTAGAATTCCTGTGATGTTGAAGTGCCGCCAAAGTTTAGTCCCGCGATGGATATCGACGCGCGCAGCAGGTTCTTTGCTGCTGGTACTGGCGATGGCGATGGGGATGGCGGCCAGCCTGGTCGCTTGCGGTCAGAAAGGGCCGTTGACGCTGCCCAAACCTGGCGCTGCGGCTACCGCAGCAGCGGCGTCGACGGCATCAAAATAGGCAGCCTGCAACAACGCTCACAGCCTGCCTTCCTCGGCAGCATGACAGGCGATCTTCACACCACGCAGGTCCATCAACGCAGGCCGCTCGGCCCGGCAGCGCGCATTTGCCAACGGGCAGCGCGGATGAAACGAGCAGCCGGTGGGCGGGTTCAGCGGATTCGGCACCTCGCCTTGCACCGGCGTGCGCGGGCGGCCTGACATGTGAATGTCGGGAATCGCATCGAGCAGCATGCGCGTGTACGGGTGTCGCGCTGAACGCGTGTCCGGCGTGAACAGCGTGGCCTTGTCGGCCAGCTCGACCAGACGCCCGAGGTACATCACGCCGACCTGGTCGCTCACGTGCCGCACCACCGCCAGGTTGTGCGAGATGAACAGGTAGGTCAGGCCTTGCTGACGTTGCAGGTCTTTCATGATGTTGAGCACCTGCGCCTGCACCGACACGTCGAGCGCCGAGGTGGGCTCGTCGCACACCAGGAACTCCGGCTGCGTGGCCAGCGCGCGGGCGATCGAGATGCGCTGGCGCTGCCCGCCCGAGAACTGGTGCGGAAACTTGTTCATGTCGGCCGCCGCCATTCCCACCGACTGCAGCAGTTCGCCAACACGCGCCTTCAGTTCGTCGGGGTCGGCAATCAGCCCGTGCTCGGTCAAGGGCTCGGCCACGATGTCCAGTACTTTCCAACGCGGATTCAAGCTTGCGTACGGATCCTGGAAAATCATCTGCATGCGCCGGCGCAAGGCGGGCGCTTTAGGCCCGGCCAGCGTGCTGGCGATGTCGCATCCGTCGAACTGCACCTCGCCTGCAGTCGGCGCGTACAAGCCCACCAGCAGCCGCGCAACGGTGCTCTTGCCGCAACCCGACTCACCGACCAGCGCGAGCGTGGTGCCGCGCTTCACACTGAAGCTGACGCCGTCGACCGCACGCACGTACTGCCTTGGCTTCCCTTCAATCACACGGTTCAGCCACGGCGCCGACACATCGAAGCGCTTGGCCAGATCGCGCACTTCAACCAGCGGGCCGAGCGCTTCGGCGGCAGGCCTCATGCTGCCGCCCGGACCGACGCCGCCTGAAGCCAGCAAGCGGCGCGTGTGGCGCCGGCGGGCAACAGATCGGGCCGCTCGACGCGGCAACGCTCGAAGGCCTGCACACAGCGCGGGTTGAAAGCGCAGCCACCGGGAATCGCTGTCAGGCGCGGCATGGCGCCGTCAATTTGCAGCAGACGTTCGCGGTCTTCGTCCATGGCCGGGATCGATCCCATCAAGCCGGCGGTGTAGGGATGGGCCGGCGAGTGAATGACATCGTGCACCGGGCCGATCTCGACGATGCGCCCGGCATACATCACCGCCACCCGGTCACAGGTTTCAGCGATCACGCCCATGTCGTGAGTCACCAGCATCACCGCCGCACCGTGGTTCTTGCAGAGCTTCTTGAGCAGCGAAATGATCTGCGCCTGAACCGACACGTCGAGTGCGGTGGTGGGCTCGTCAGCCACGATCAACTTCGGTTCGGCTGCCAGCGCCAACGCAATCACCACCCGCTGGCGCATGCCACCGGAGAACTGGTGCGGGTACTGGTCGATGCGCTGCCCGGCCGCCTGGATGCCGGTTTCTTCGAGCAGACTGACGGCGCGGGCGCGCGCTTCCTGCGCGCTGACCGGCAGGTGCGCACGGATCGTCTCGATCAGTTGCTGGCCGATGGTGTACAGCGGGTTCAACGACGTCAGCGGGTCCTGAAAGATGGCGCCGATGCTGCGCCCACGCACCTTCCGCATGTCCTCGTAAGGCAAGTTGTCGATGCGACGGCCTTCGAATCGGATCTCACCACCGCAGATGCGTCCGGGTGGGTCGAGCAGGCCGATGATCGCCGCGCCGGTGAGCGACTTTCCGGCGCCCGATTCACCGACGACGCCGAGGATCTCTCCGGGCGCGATCTCGAACGAGATGTCGTCGAGTGCGACCAGGGTGCCGTGTCGCGTCGGAAACTCCACACGCAGGTGGCTGACCTCAAGCAGGGCTGAGCTCATGGCGGTGCCCCCTACCTCAGGCGCGGATTCAACGCGTCTCGCAGCCAGTCACCGAGCAGGTTCACGCTCAAGGCGATCAACACCAGCACCGCGCCCGGAAAGATGGTGATCCACCACTCGCCTGAAAAGAGGAAGTCGTTGCCGACGCGGATCAGCGTGCCCAGCGACGGCGAAGTGGGCGACATGCCCACGCCGAGGAACGACAACGTGGCTTCGATGATGATGGCCGTGGCGATTTGTATGGTCGCCAACACCATCACCGGCCCCAGCACATTGGGCAGCACATGGCGTCGCATGATGCGCAGCGACGAGACCCCAATGACACGCGCCGCCTGGACGTATTCCTTGTTGCGCTCGACCAGTGTGGAGCCACGCACCGTGCGCGCGTACTGCACCCAGCCCGGCAGCGCGATGGCAATGATCAGCACCACGAAGGCCAGTGCGTCTTGCGCCTGCGGAAACAGGGCCCGCCCCACGCCGCTGATCAGCAGCGCGATCAGGATCGACGGAAACGACAACATCACGTCGCAGATGCGCATGATGAAGGCATCGGTCTTGCCGCCCACGAAGCCCGACAGCAGGCCCAGCGACACACCCACCAGCACCGACACTGCGACAGACACGACGCCGACGAACAAGGAAATGCGCGATCCATACATCAGCACCGAGAGGATGTCGCGCCCCTGATCGTCGGTGCCCAGCAGGTACTTGCGGCTGCCTTCGGCTTCCCAGGCTGGCGGCAGGCGCGCATCGCTCAGTTCGAGTGACGCCAGATCGAACGGCTGGTGCGGCGCGACAACGTTGGCGAACACCGCGCAGAAGACACAGATGAAGGCGATCAGCGCGGCGACGATCGCCACCGGAGACCGCTTGAAGCTGTGCCACACGTCGCCATCAAGAAATCGCCTGATCTTCCCAGGGGCGGCCGGCAACGAGGCGCTCACAGTGCGACCTGCTTGCTTCGCACTGCGGTAATCGCCCTCGGGGCGGCCCGGCGCGCGCATGCGAAGTCGAAGCTCGGCCTCACTTGACCACGATCCAGCGGTAGGGCATGAAGTTGTCAGGCAATTGCGTCAACTCGATGTTCCTCTTCATGGCCCAGGCCAGGGCTTGCTGGTGCAGCGGCAGGTGGCCGATGTCGTTCGCGTGAATCTCGAACGCCTCTTTGATCATCGCGTTTCGCTTGGGCTGGTCGGTTTCGCTTTGAATTTTCAGCGTCAGCTCATCCAGCTTGGCGTTGCTGTACGAGCCCAGGTTGAACTGGCCCTGGCCCTTGTCGGTGGGGGTGGCCATCAGCGCCGTCAACGGGTTGTGTGCGTCGTAGGTTCCGGCGGTCCAACCCAGCAAATAGAAGCTGGTGTTGCGGCTGAGGATCTTCGGGAAATAGGTCACCTTGGTTTCGGTCTGCAGGTTGACCTTCACGCCCACGCGGGCCAGGTTGGCCGCCACCGCCTGGCAGATTTCGCCGTCGTTCACGTAGCGATCGTTCGGGCAATTCAGGCCGACCTCGAAGCCACTCGGATAGCCCGCCTCGGCGAGCAGTTTCTTGGATGCTTCCGGGTCGTAGGGCAGGCGCTTGTTCATCTCGGGCACGAAGCCGTTGATGCCGGGGCCGATCATCAGCGCCGCAGGTGCGGAGGCGCCGCGCATGACGCGCGACTTGATGGTCTCGATGTCGATCGCCTGGTAGAAGGCCTGGCGCACACGCTTGTCCTTGAACGGGTTCTTGCCCTTCACATTCGAGAACTGCAACTCGTCACGCTTCTGGTCCATGCCCAGGAAAATGGTGCGCAGTTCGGGCCCTTGCATCACCTTCAGGTTGGGGTTGGTCTTGATGCGCTCAACGTCCTGCAGCGGCACAGGTTCCATCACATCGATTTCACCCGACAGCAGCGCCGCCACGCGGGTGGCGTCATTGCCGATGGGGGTGAACACGACTTCGTCGACGTTGGTCTCGACCTTGCCCCAGTAGGTGCCACTGCGAATCAGCACGGTGCGCGTGGACGGTTGGCGTTCCTTGAGCCGAAACGGACCCGTCCCGTTGGCCTTGAAACTCGCCACGTTCTCGATGCCCTTGCGCCTGTCGACCGGCAGCGTCGCCTTGTTTTCCTCGCACCATTTCTTGTTCATCATGAAGACGAGCGAAATAACGTCGGGCAGGATGGGGAACGGCGTCAGGGTCTCGATCTCGACCGTGAAGTTGTCGATCTTGCGGACTTCCTTGAACGACGAGACGTAGCTCTTCATGTCCGAGCCTTCGCCGGCCGCCCGCTTGAACGTGAAGACCACGTCGTCGGCGGTGAATGGTGAGCCGTCGTGGAAATTCACGCCTTTGCGGAGCTCGAAGCGCCACACCGTCGGCGACGGCTGGCTCCACTGGGTGGCGAGCGCAGGAACCAGCCCCAGCTTCTTGTCGCGGCCGATCAGCGGTTCGTACACGTTGGCCATGAATCCGAGCTGCAGCGATTCATTCAGCGAATGCGGATCCATCGACTGCGCGTCGCCCTGGTTGGCGACGCGCAAGGTCACGGCTTGGCTCGTGCCGCTTGCGAGCGCCATTGCGGCGACCAGCAGCGCTGTCTTCAGCTTCATGGGTGTTTCCTTCTGTGCGGGGCGATCAAAAATCAGTGGGCACCGGCTGCGCTGTCGATTCGCAAGCGCGGATCGACAACGAAGTACAACAGGTCGACCGCGAGGTTGATCAACACGAAGATCAACGCGATCAGGCAAAGGTAGGCGGCCATCACCGGAATGTCGGCAAAGTTGACCGCCTGAATGAACAGCAGGCCCATGCCGGGCCACTGAAACACCGTCTCGGTGATGATGGCGAAGGCGATCAAGGCACCCAGCTGCAGCCCGGTGATCGTGATCACCGGCACCATGGTGTTCTTCAGCGCATGGCCGAAGTAGACGATGCGGTCGGGCAGCCCGCGAGCACGCGCGAACTTGATGTAGTCGGCTCGCAGCACCTCGAGCATCTCGGAGCGCACCAACCGCATGATCAGTGTGAGTTGAAAAACCGCCAGCGTCACGGCAGGCAGGATCAGGTGTTTCCAACCATCGACCGTCAAGAACCCGGTCGACCAGCTGCCCAGCATGACCACATCACCGCGCCCGAAGCTCGGCAGCCACTTCAGGGTGACGGCGAACACCAGGATCAACAGGATGCCGACAAGAAACGTGGGCAGCGACACGCCCAGCAGCGAAATCATCATCATCAGCTGAGACAAGAAACTGCCGCGCCGGAGCGCCGCGTAGACGCCCATCGGAATGCCGACCACCAAGGCGATCACCGCCGCGACGAAGGACAGCTCCAGCGTGGCGGGCAGCCGCTCGACGATCAACGATGAGACCTTGCGCCCCTGCCGCAGGCTGAGCCCGAACTCGCCGCGCAGGGCATTGCCGACGAAGTACGCAAACTGAACGGGAAAGGGGCGGTCCAGACCCAGGTCGGCGCGCAGTTCGGCCCGTTGTGCGGGCGTGGCATCTTGTCCGAGCAGGTTGGTCACGGGGTCGCCAACGTACTGAAACAGCATGAAGGCGATGAAGGCCACCGTCAGCATCACGATCACGGCCTGGGCAAGTCGACGGAGGATGAAAGCCAGCATGAATGGGTGCAATCGCAAGACAACGGGGCGCGAACCATGCACCGTCTTCAGCTCCCGGCGCCCCGAACTTTCAGGCCCGGGCCGCAAGAAGACGACGACGAATCGTCAGTGCCCTATGACAGCAAATTGCATGCCCTTCGTCAAAGGGGAATGTCCTGATGCGCGAGGGGCTGTGCGCCCACCGTCACCCTGCCGATGATCACTGCGGACATGAAAAAGGCCGCCCGAAGGCGGCCTTGGATTCAAGCTCGCGAGCGAGCGGTGAATCAGAAGGTGTGCTTGACGCCGAAGGCGTAGGCATTGTTGTTCGTGACGTTGTCGCCACGTGCCACGCCCAGGTCGGCGTACAGACCGGTGCGCTTGCTCAGCGCATAGTCATAGCCCAGACCGATCTTCGAGCGGTTGTTGCCAGGACCTTGCGGATCGACACGGTAGTACATCGCCTTGACCAGGCCCGAGCCCAGAGGAGCGGTTGCACCCAGGCTGAAGGTCTTGTTCTTGGCGGTGCCGAGCGCGGTCTTCGACTGCGCATAGTAGCCCATCAGCTTCACGAAGCCTAGGTTGTAGTGCAGCGCGAAGTTGGTCAGACCATTACCATCGTTCGAGCCCTTGGTGACCTTCTCGTAGCCGAGCGCGGCGTACAGGGGACCACCGGCGTACTCGACGTTGAAGCCGTTGTTGCGGCCCAGACCCGAAGTTTCCGACAGGCCAACAGCGCCCTGAACCGTCAGGCCGCCGAAGCTGGCCGACTTGAAGCCCACGGTGTTCGAAGCGCGAACGCCCGAACCGGTGACATCAGGCGTCAGGTAGTTGGCGTAAGAAGCGGTGCCAATCTGGCCAACGCCGTCCCAGCCAAACGGATCCGACTTGACTGCGGGCCAGAATGCGGGAGTGTAGTCACGACCGAGGTAAACGCTGCCCATGCTGGCATTGGTCAGCTGAACATACGAGCGACCTTGCCAGAACGAATTCGGGTTGCCAACAGCACCGGTGTCGGGGCTGAAACGGTGCTCGATCTGGAACTGGGCCGACAGGCCGCCGCCCAGGTCTTCATTGCCGCGGAAGCCGAGGCGCGAACCGTTGGACTGCTGGACCGTCCAGGCCTTGGAGCCAGGAGCGCCCGGATTGGGGGCCGTGCCGCCATTGCTCTTCGCCACGCTCATGTCGAGCGAGCCGTAGATGGTGACGGAAGATTGAGCCGATGCAGCACCAGCGAAAGCGCCCAAAACTGCGAGAGCGAGTAGAGATTTTTTCATTGCAACTATCTCCTAGGTTGAACAAAAGGGTCCCGATCAAGGGTTACCGACAAGGGCTGATCAGGCCAACCCCCTCAGCGGAAGTTGCCGTATTGCACCAGACGCTCGGACTGCTGGCAAAGCTTTGCGGACCGAAAAGGGCTTTTTGTTGTCTGAGCACAACGAGGTCTTCGCTAACCGCAGCCGCGCCGATGCGTCGGCTCTGCGCTATTCTTGCTGCTGAAAGCGACCTCATGACCTGCCGCGAAACCACTCCGCTCGACCGCTTGCTGATTGCAGCCGACAACGCTGTACGCACCCTCACGGGCACCGCCGGCGCCGCCCGCCCTTCGCCCGCCAGACCGTCGCCCGAAGACTCGCTGAGCGACGCTGACCGGCGTTCTTCGGGCGCGCTCATGCGCGTCAACCACGTCGGCGAGGTCTGTGCCCAGGCGCTCTATCAGTCGCAAGCCCTCGCGACGCGCGACCCGGCGCTGAAGGCGCACTTCGAAGCGGCGGCGCAAGAAGAGACAGACCATCTGGTGTGGACGAAAGAGCGTCTGTATGAACTGGGCGCGCATGCCAGCTTGCTGAACCCGCTCTGGTATGCCGGCGCGTTCGGCATCGGCTTGATCGCCGGGCGGGTTTCCGACGCAGTCAGCCTTGGCTTCGTGGTTGAAACCGAGCGCCAGGTCGAACGCCATCTCGACGGCCACCTGCAGTCCTTGCCGGCTGCAGACCACCGGTCGCGAGCGATCGTCGCGCAGATGAAGGACGATGAAGCACGCCACGCCGTCGACGCCGAGGCGGCCGGCGCGCAGCCACTGGCGCTGCCACTGCGCTGGCTGATGCGCGCGGCCGCGAAGGTCATGACGACCACCGCGCAGCGCATCTGAATCTGAATCAGCCGGCGACGATCTCGAACGAGGTGGTGATCTCCGCCGTCTTGGCCAGCATGATGCTGGCGGAACAGTACTTCTCGTGCGACATCTGGACCGCGCGGCCCACCGCCGTATCGGTCAGACCGGCCCCGCTGACAACGAAATGCATGTGGATGCGTGTGAACACTTTCGGGTCGGTCGGCGCGCGTTCCGAGGTCAATTTCACCTGGCATGCGGCCACAGCGTGGCGGCCGCGCTGAAGGATCAGCACCACGTCGTAGGCGGTGCAGCCGCCGGTGCCGGCCAGCACCGTTTCCATCGGCCGAGGCGCCAAGTTGCGTCCGCCACCGTCGGGCGCGCCGTCCATCGTCAAGAGGTGCCCGCTGGCCGTCTCGGCAACGAACACCATGCCGTTCGCGGGCAGCCAGTTGACCGTGCATTCCATGAGTGATCCGAAGGCTGGTTTCATGAATCAATTGTGCCTTGGGGCAGCGGATTCGACGCCACCCCCTAAAGCCTTCGCGCCGAAATATTGCGCCGCACCATATATCTGGCTACACTGGTTTTCAATGATGTGATGCAAGGCAGCGGCCCACACATCCGACGATTGTCTCCTCCACCTCCTCCATTGGTGGATTCAGCCCAAGGCAGCAATGCCTTGGGCTTTTTTCTGGGTCGCCGCCAGGGACACCACGGCGGGATGCCGACGTAAGATGCTGCGCCGCAAAACCAGCGGCTCCCGGAGAGTTGCGAATGCCCGGCCCTGCCCCAAGAAAAACGAAGCCAGCGAAGCCGCTGGCCAAGCGCAGCGCGCCCTTGTCGCTGGCCAGTTATCTGCAGAAGATTCTGACCGCGCGGGTTTACGAGGTGGCGAACGAAACGCCGCTGGAGGCGGCCAAAAATCTGTCGCGCCGGGTCGGCAACCATGTGTTTCTGAAGCGTGAGGACACGCAGCCGGTGTTCAGTTTCAAACTGCGCGGCGCCTACAACAAGATGGCCGGCCTGACAGCCGAGCAACTCCAACGCGGCGTGATCTGTGCCTCGGCCGGCAACCACGCGCAGGGCGTGGCGCTGGGGGCCAAGCGGCTCGGCTGCAAGGCAATGATCGTGATGCCGGTGACGACGCCGAAACTGAAGATCGACGCCGTTCGCGCCCTGGGCGGCGAGGTGGTCCTTCATGGCGACAGCTACTCCGATGCGCACGTGAAGGCACTGGCGCTGGAGGCCGAGCACGGCATGACTTTCGTGCACCCGTTCGACGACCCCGATGTGATTGCCGGCCAGGGCACCATCGCGATGGAAATCTTGCGCCAGCATCCGGGCCCGATCGATGCGGTGTTCGTGGCCATCGGTGGCGGTGGCCTGATCTCGGGCGTGGCGGCCTACATCAAGGCGGTGCGCCCCGAGATCAAGGTGATCGGCGTCCAGACGACCGACTCCGACGCGATGCTTCGCTCGGTGCGCGCCGGCAAGCGCGTTCAGCTCGACGAGGTCGGCCTGTTCGCCGACGGCACGGCCGT
>JANNBZ010000069.1:0-7038 GCA_031386065.1 Burkholderiales bacterium | reverse complement strand
CGGTGTGCGCATCGATGAGATGGAAACCAGCTACTTCCTGTCGCGCGACATCGTGATCCCATCGCTGCGCGCCGGCATGGCGATGTGGCGCGAAAAGCTGTTCGCCAGCATGCACCACAACGCCTCGGCCGCTGCCGACTTCCTGAGCCTGCCGACCAATCGGGTGGTCGAGCTGGGGTCGAAGGTGGAGATCTAGCGAAACACGATCTCTGAGAGACTGACGCGATGCGCTCCGTCTTGCAGGACTTCTCCGTCTCCGCCACCACCGCCGGCTTCGTCGCGGTGCTGGTCGGCTTCACCAGTTCGGTGGCCATCGTGTTCCAGGCTGCCACCGCGCTGGGGGCCACGCCGACGCAGATCAGTTCGTGGATGTGGGCGCTCGGCCTGGGCATGGGGCTGTGCTCGCTGCTGCCGTCGCTGTGGCTGCGCAAGCCGGTGATGGTGGCCTGGTCCACACCCGGCGCGGCGGTGCTGGCGACGGCCGGCGCTGCCGGTGGCTTTGGCATGGCCGAAGCCACCGGCGCGTTTCTGGTCTGCGCCGCGCTGATCACGCTGTTCGGCGTCACCGGCTGGTTCGAGAAACTGATGGGCCGCATCCCGATGCCGATCGCCAACGCGCTGCTGGCCGGCGTGCTGGCGCGCTTCGGGCTGGATGCCTTCGTGGCGTTGAAGTCGGCCTTCGCGATGGTCGCGCTGATGCTGCTGGCCTACCTGGTGGGCCGCCGCTTCTGGGCGCGCTACGCGGTGCCGGGCGTGCTGGCCGTCGGCCTGATCTTCGCGTCAACGAGTGGGCAATTGCACTTGCAGGACGTGCAGTCGAGCCTGACGCTCCCGCTGTTCACCGCACCGGTGTTCACGCTGCAGGCGTTGGTGAGCCTGGCGCTGCCGCTGTTCGTGGTGACCATGGCGTCGCAGAACCTGCCCGGCGTGGCGGCCATTCGCGCGTCGGGCTTCGAGATGCCGCTGTCGAAGATCATCACGCTGACCGGTCTGGCAACGCTGCTGCTGGCGCCTTTCGGTGCCTTCGCGCTGAACCTGTCGGCCATCACGGCGGCCATCTGCATGGGCCGCGAGGCGCATCCCGATCCGGCGCGCCGCTACGTGGCGGCGGCGGTGTGCGGACTGCTGTACTGCGTGATCGGCCTCTTCGGCGCAGCGGTCACCGGCGTGTTGACAGCCTTTCCGCGCGAGCTGGTGGCGGCCATCGCCGGGCTGGCGCTGCTGGGCACCTTTGGCGGCGGGCTGGCCTCGGCGTGGAAGGACGATGCCCACCGCGAGGCCGCGCTGATCACCTTCCTGGTGACCTTGAGCGGCGTGGCGCTGTGGGGCATCGGCTCGGCCTTCTGGGGCGTGGTGGCCGGCGCGCTGGCGCTTTTTGTGCAACAGTGGCGGCCCCGCCGCGCCGCCTCCAACCCGTGACCCCGACATGAAACTGCTGTTCATCGCCGACCCGCTCGAAGGCTTCAAGATCGCCAAGGACACCACCTTCGCGATGATGCGCGAGGCCGCGTCGCGCGGCCATTCATTGCTGGCCTGCGAAGCCAAGGACCTGATGTGGCAGCGCGGCGGCAAGGTCACTGCGTATGTGCGCGAGATCACGCTCACCGGCCACGCCACAGACTGGTTCACGGCGGCGCAGCAGCCGCCCGACGAAGTTCCGGTGGTGCTGCGAGACGTGGACGCGGTGCTGATGCGCACCGACCCACCGTTCGACAGCGAATACTTCTACGCCACCCACCTGCTGGAACAGGCCGAACGCGAAGGCGCGCGTGTGTTCAACAACCCGGCCGCGCTGCGCGACCACCCCGAAAAACTCGCCATCATGGAGTTCGCGCAGTTCATCGGCCCGACGCTGGTGACGCGCGACGCGGCCGACATCAAACGCTTTCATGCCGAGCACCGCGACATCATCCTGAAGCCGCTCGACGGCATGGGCGGCATGGGCATTTTCCGCGTCGGCCCCGACGGCCTGAACCTGGGCAGCATCACCGAAACCTTGAACCGCCACGGCGCGCAAACAGTGATGGTGCAGCGCTACCTGACCGAGATCACCCAGGGCGACAAGCGCATCCTGATCGTCAACGGCCAGCCGGCGCCGTTCGCGCTTGCGCGCATTCCGCAGGGCAGCGAGATTCGCGGCAACATGGCAGTTGGCGGCAAGGGCGTGGCGCAGCCGTTGAGCCCGCGCGACCGAGAGATCGCCGAGCACATCGGGCCGATATTGGCAGCGCGCGGCCTGCTGTTGATCGGCCTGGACGTGATCGGCGACTGCGTCACCGAGATCAACGTCACCAGCCCGACCGGCTTTCAGGAAATCACCCAGCAGACCGGCTTCGACGTGGCAAAGATGTTCATCGATGCGCTGGAGGCGGCGCTGGCAACGCAGCCTGCTGCGCCGGGTGCGCCAGGTACATGTGCCCGCGCGTGAACGGAAACTCGCTTTGCGCGCCGCGCAGCGTGCCCTGGGCCAGGTCGCCGCTGGGCTTGGTGGCCAGCAACTGGAACAGCGATATCCAGCCGCGCTCGAAACTCATCGCGCTGCCGGCCAGGTACATGCGGTAGGCGCGCACCGTGGCTTCGCTGGTGACGCGGCGGGCCGCGTCGAGTTGCTGCTCCAGCGCGTCCGACCAGGCCCACAGCGTGCGCGCATAGTGCGGCCGCAGGCTCTCGGCGTCGACCAGCTCCAGCCCGCCCTGCGTCAGCCGCTGCACCACCCGCGACACGTGTTCCAGCTCGCCGCCGGGGAAGATGTACTTGTCGATGTAGTCGCCCATGCCGGCGCCGAGTTGCGCGTTGTGCAGACCGCCGGCGGTGATGCCGTGGTTCAGGATCAAGCCGCCGGGCTTCAGCAACGAGGCCAGGGTTTGAAAGTAGCGCGCCAGGTTGGCGCGGCCCACGTGCTCGAACATGCCGATCGACGCGATGCGGTCGAAGCACACGTCGATGGGCAGATCGCGGTAGTCCAGCAGGCGCATTTCCACCTGCCCGCGCAGGCCGCGCTCGTCGATCAGCCGGTTCACATGCGCATGCTGGTTGCGCGACAGCGTGATGCCCACCGCCTGCACGCGGTAGTGCTGCGCGGCCCACAGCAGCAGCCCGCCCCAGCCGGCGCCGATGTCCAGGAAGCGCTGGCCGGGGGCCAGTTGCAGCTTGCGGCAGATGTGATCGAGCTTGGCCTCCTGCGCCTGCGCCAGCGTCATCTGCGGTTGCTCGAAGTAAGCGCAGGAATAGACGCGGTGCGGGTCCAGCCAGAGCGCGAAAAACTCGTCCGACACGTCGTAGTGAAAGGCGATCTGCGAGGCGTCGCGTTCGGGCTGGTGCAACCAGCGCGAGCGCCAGCCGGCCAGCCGGCGCGCCAGCCGGCCGACACTGCCGGCGCGCACCGGGTCGCCCACCAGCGCAGCGGCTACCGCCATCACGTCGCCGAGCGAGCCGTGGATGTCGACCTTGCCGCGAACGTAGGCGTCGGCCACCAGACCGATCTGGCCGCGCAGCAGCGGTAGCAGCCAGCGCGCCTCATTGAAGACCAGCCGCAGGTCGGCGCGCTGCGCACCGGCCCTGCCGCTGGGCCATTCCAGCGCGACCCGGCGCGGCAGCGCCTGGAGGCGCTCGTTGATGCGTACAGAAATGGCGGTCATGGCGGTCTGAGGTGCCACCGCCGCGTGCGAGGAAGCGCGGCAGCGTGAGGTTCGAACACGAAACCAAGTCAACCCCGTTGGCCGGCCCTCACTTCACTGCATGCACTTCACAGCCCGACCAGTGCGCTGAAATGCTACTGCAACTCACGCCTTTGCGCCTGCCGTGGGCGACGCGGGCCTTGAGCTGCGTCAAGCCTCAGGGTCGGCTCACGCGTCGTCGAACGGCTGCGCGCGGGGGCTGACGAACTGGCGCGGCGCGCCGCTGAGCGGGTCGCGAAACGACAGGCTGCGCGCAATCAGCCGCAGCGGCTGCGCGAAGTCGTCGCTGCCGTGGGCACGCAGTGTCGGGTAGATCGCGTCGTTGACGATGGGCATGCCCAGCGCGGCGCACTGCACGCGCAGTTGGTGCTTGCGCCCGGTCAGCGGCGACAGCCGCAACCGGGCGCGGCCGCCCTGCACGCCGAGCAGCTCGATGCGGGTCTCGGCGTTGGGCACACCAAGCACCTCGGCCATGCGCATGAAGTGCGCGTCGGGGCCGATGCGGCTGTGGCGCGTCAGCGGCAGCGCCACGTCGCCGCGCCACGGCACGATGGCTTCGTAGTGCTTCACGACCTCGCGCTGCGCAAACAATTGGGCGTAGGCGCCGCGCGTGGCGGGCTGCACGCTGAAGGCGATCACGCCGGCGGTTTCGCGGTCGAGCCGGTGCAGCGGCACCAGATCGTCCAGGCCCAGGCGCCGCTTCAGGCGCACCAGCAGCGTTTCTTGCAAATGGTTCCCACCGGGGGTGACCGACAGGAAATGCGGCTTGTCGACCACCACCAGGAACGCGTCCTGAAACAGCAGCGTCTCCTCGAACGGAATGCGCACCTCGTCGTCCACCGAGCGGTAGTAGTACAGCCGCAGTCCGGGCTGGTGCGGGCGCTGTGCCGTGACCGCCACGCCGTGCTCGTCGACCACCTCGCCGGCGTCGATGCGGGCAGCCCAGGTGGCGGGCGACACCGCCGGGAAGCGCTGGACCAGGAACCCCGCGATGGTGGGCCACGGCCCGGCCAGCAGAACAACGCAACTGGCGCCGACACCGTCGCGGGTGGGCAGCACCTTCGGCACCGTCGCCACCGGGCGCACGCCTACTCGCCCTCGCCCTCGCCGAGCCGCAGCGCGCGCTGCAGGCGCCAGGCCTCGTCGGGGTGGTCGCTGTAGACGTCCTGCGCGCGGGTGGCGGTGGGCTGCAGGTGGGTGTTCAACGCGACCCGGTTGTCGAACACGAAGCACTCGCCCAGCCAGTCCGCGTCGGCGTCCGGTATCTGCGCGAAGTAGTTCAGGATGCCGCCTTCGAGCTCGAGCACCGGCATGCCCAGCGTGTGCATCCAGGCCGCCGTTTTCTCGCAGCGGATGCCGCCGGTGCAGTACATCGCCACGCGCTTGTGCTGCGCCTTCCAGGCTGGCAGTTGCGCTTCGATCCAGGCCGAAAAGTCGCGGAAGTTGTGCACCTGCGGATCGACCGCGCCCTTGAAGTGCCCGAGCCGAAACTCGAAGCTGTTGCGGTTGTCGATCAGCACCACGTCGTCGTGCGCCATCAACTCGCGCCAGGCCTGCGGGCTGAGCTGGGTGCCGTGGTGGCCGACTGCATCGACGCCGGCCACGCCCAGCGGCAGCACCTCGGGCCGGCTGTGCACCTTCATGCGCTGGAACGGCGCGGTGATGCAGGCGCTGCGCTTGAAGGCGATGCCGGCGAACAGGCCGTGCAGGCGGGCGTCGGTGCGCAACGCGACCTGAAATTCGTCGAGCGCATCAGGTGCCCCGGCCAGCATGCCGTTGATGCCTTCGGGGGCGACGAGGATGCTGCCTGTCAGGCCGTGTGTCAGCTCGCGCAGCGTGGCCGCCACCGCGTCGACATCGCTGACGCGCACGAACTTGTAGAAGGCGTCGTGCGCCAGCGGGCCGGGTGGAGTGGCAGCGGTGCGCATGGCCGAATTGTCGGCGACCCGGGTTTTCATGGGCACCTCCGATAATCGCGTTTTCCCCGAATTCCACTGAATGACCCGTTCCCCATGGCCGTCCTCTCCCTCTCCAACGCCCACCTCGCCTTCGGCCACGTGGCCCTGCTCGACAACGCGGCTTTCTCACTCGAACAAGGCGAACGCCTGGGCCTGATCGGCCGCAACGGCGCGGGCAAGTCGTCGATGCTAAAAATCATCGCCGGGCTGGAAAAGCTCGACGACGGCCTGCTGCAGATGACGCAGGGCGTGCGCATTTGCTACGTGCCGCAGGAACCGGTGTTCGACCCGGCGCTCAGCGTGTTCGAGGTGGTCAGCCAGGGCGTGGCCGAAGCGGCTTCCGTGCGCCAGCAGTACGAGGAGCATGCCGACGGCGTCGACCTGGACGCCCTGCAAACCCGCATCGAGGCGCTCGACGCCTGGAACTGGGAGCAGCGCGTGGACACCACGCTGGCGCAACTGCACCTCGACGGCGGGCGCGTCGTCGGCGATTTGTCGGGCGGCATGAAGAAGCGCGTTGCGCTGGCGCAGGCGCTGGTCGCGGTGCCCGACGTGCTGCTGCTCGACGAGCCCACCAACCACCTCGACCTCGACTCCATCGCCTGGCTGGAAGAGCTGCTGCGGGGTTTCAAGGGCAGCGTGATGCTGATCACCCACGACCGCGCCTTCCTCGACGGCGTGGCCACGCGCATCGTCGAACTCGACCGCGGCGTCATCCGCAGCTACCCCGGCAACTTCAGCGCCTACGAACGCATGAAGGAAGAACAGTTGGCCTCCGACGCGCTGGCCAGTGCGCGCGCCGACAAGCTGCTGGCGCAAGAAGAGGTGTGGGTCCGCAAGGGCGTCGAAGCGCGCCGCACGCGCAGCGTGGCGCGCATCCAGCGGCTCGAAGTGCTGCGCGACCAGCGCCAGAAGCGGCGCGACTCGCTGGGCCAGGTGCGGCTCGAAGTCGACTCTGGCGCGCCCAGCGGCAAGATCGTCGCCGAGCTGCGCGATGTCGGCATGGTGTTCCACGACCGCGAGACGGAAAAGCTCATCGTCGCCGACTTCAACGCGACCATTCTTCGCGGCGACAAGGTCGGCCTGATCGGCCCCAACGGCGCAGGCAAGACGACCCTGCTGAAGCTCATTCTGGGCGAGCTGCAACCGACCTCGGGCAAGGTCCGCCAGGGCACCAAACTCGAAGTCGCCTACTTCGACCAGATGCGCAGCAAGCTCGACCTCGACGAGACACTGGCCAACACCATCAGCCCGGGCAGCGAGTGGGTCGAATTCGCCGGCCAGCGCAAGCATGTGATGAGCTACCTGAACGACTTTCTGTTCTCACCCGAGCGCGCCAACTCGCCGGTGCGCACGCTCAGCGGCGGCGAGCGCAACCGCGTGCTGCTGGCGCGTCTGTTCGC
>JANNBZ010000428.1:0-13283 GCA_031386065.1 Burkholderiales bacterium | reverse complement strand
GGGATCGACAGCAGCAGCGCGGCCAGAATCGTCACCGGCTGCACGAAGTCCTTGAACAGCAGCACCAGCACGATGTAGATGCACAGCACGCCGGTCAGCATCGCCAGGCCGAAGCTGGCGAACAGTTCGCCCATGGCTTCGGCGTCGCCCACCGTGGTTTGCGACACCCCCGGCGGCAGGTTGCTGAGGCTGGGCAGCGCGAGCGCCGCCTTTTCCACCGCGCCGAGCGGCTGCTGGTTCAGCTCGATGTCGAAGTTGATGTTGCGCTGGCGGTCGTAGCGGTCGATCTGCGCCGGGCCGCTGGCCATCGTCAGCGTGGCCACGTTGCCCAGCATCACCGGTCCACGCGCGCCGGGCACCGCCAGGCGCGACAGCAGGTCGATGTCGCTGCGTGCGTCGGCCTTCAGCTTGACGACGATGGGCACCTGGCGCTGGCTGAGGTTCAGCTTGGCCAGGCTCTGGTCGTAGTCGCCGCTGGTGGCGATGCGCAGCGTGTCGGCGATGGCCGCCGAGGTGACGCCCAGGTCGGCCGCGCGGGCGAAGTCGGGCCGCACGATCAGCTCGGGGCGCACCAGGCTGGAGGTGGACGTGACATTGCCGATGCCGGGGATGCTGCGCAGTTCGCGCTCGACCACGCGGGCGTGCTCGGCCAGCACGCGGCCGTCTTCACCGGCCAGCACCAGCACGTACTTCTCGCTCGAGCCGCCGAAGCCGACCTTCACGCGCGCGCCCGGCAGCACCGCCACCGCGTCGCGCAACTGGCCTTCGATGTCTTGCTTGCTCAGGCCCTTGCGTTCGCCGCGCGGCGTCAGGTTGATGGTCAGGGTGGCGGTGCGCACTTCGGAGGCGCCGGCCGGCGCGAACGGGTCGCCGCCGGTGGCACCGCCGCCCACCGCCGTGTAGACCAGCTTCACGTGCGGGTTCTTCTGCACCAGCAGGCGCGCCGCTTCGGCGGCGGCAAAGGTCTGCTCGAAGGTGCTGCCCGGCGGCAGCGACAGCGTCACTTGGGTTTGCGACAGGTCGTCGGGCGGAATGAAGCCGGTGGGCAACAGCGGCACCAGCGCCAGCGAACCGACCATGAAGGCGGCCGCTGCCAGCGTGGTCCACACACGGTGCTTCAGGCACCACGCGGCCCAGCCCATGTAGGTGTGCAGCCAGCCGGGTTCCTGGTGGGCCTTGGTCGGCGCGTGCAGGATGTAGGCCGCCATCATCGGCGTCAGCATGCGTGCGACCACCAGCGAGAAGAACACCGCAATCGCCGCCGTCCAGCCGAACTGCACGAAAAACTTGCCCGGCACACCGGCCATGAAGGCGGTCGGCAGGAACACCGCGATCAGCGTGAAGGTGGTGGCGATGACGGCCAGGCCGATCTCGTCGGCCGCTTCCATCGCGGCCTGGAACGGCGTCTTGCCCATGCGCAGGTGGCGCATGATGTTTTCGATCTCGACGATGGCGTCGTCGACCAGGATGCCGACCACCAGCGACAGGCTCAGCAGCGTGACAGTGTTGATGCTGTAGCCGAACAGGTACATCACGCCGAAGGTCGGGATCACCGACAGCGGCAAGGCGGCTGCGGCCACGAACGTGGCGCGCCAGTCGCGCAGGAACAGCAGCACCACCAGCACGGCCAGGAAGGCGCCTTCGTACATCAACAGCATCGAGCCGTCGTAGCCCTCTTGCACCGGGTCGACGAAGTTGAAGGCTTCGGTGACCGTGATGTCGGGGTGCGCGGCTTTCAGCTTCTCGACCTCGGCACGCGCACCGGCCGCCACGTCGACTTCACCGGCGCCGCGCGTGCGGGTGATCTCGAAGCCGACCACCGGCTTGCCGTTCAGCAACGCGGCAGAGCGCTTCTCGCCCACCGTGTCCATCACGGCGGCGACCTGGTTCAGGCGGATGCGCCGGCCATCGGCCAGGCTGATTTCCATCGCGCCGAGTTCTTCGGCCGACTGCACGGTGGCGATGGTGCGCACCGATTGCTCGGCGCCGCCCACGTCGGCGCGGCCTCCCGAGGCCTCTTGCTGGATTTGCCGCAACTGGCGCGAGATGTCGGCGGCGGTGGCGTTCAAGGCCTGCAACCGCGCCGGATCGAGTTCGACCCGCACCTCGCGCGTGACGCCGCCCACGCGGGCCACCGCGCCCACGCCGCGCACGCTGAGCATGGCCTTGGTGACGCTGTTGTCGACGAACCAGCTCAACGCCTCGTCGTCCATGCGGGCGCTGGCCACGGTGTAGGTCAGGATCGGCGAGCCCGACAGCTCCATCTTCGAGATGACCGGGTCGCGCAGGTCGCCTGGCAGGTCGCTGCGCACGCGCGAAATGGCGTCGCGCACATCGTCGACCGCCTGCTGCGTGGGCTTTTCCAGGCGGAATTCGGCGGTGATGCTGGCGCTGCCGTCTTGCACCTTGGTGTAGATGTGCTTCAGCCCCTGCACGGTGGCGATGGAATTTTCGATCTTGCGCGCGACTTCGGTTTCGAGCTGCGCCGGTGACGCGCCTGGCAGCGACGCGGTGACGGTGACCGTGGGCAGGTCGATGTCGGGGAAGTTCTGGATCTTCATCGCGCGGAAGCCCATCAGGCCCGCCAGCGTGAGCATGATGAAGAGCAGGATCGACGGGATCGGGTTGCGGATGGACCAGGCAGAAACGTTCATGGTCGTGTCCTCAGTTCTTGACGGCAGCGGACGGGGCAGACGCAGTCGTCGCCTCGACCACGCGCACCGTGTCGCCGTCGCCCAGGAAGCCGCCGCCCGAGGCCACCACGCGGCTGGCGGCATCGAGCCCGCCGGTGATCTCGATGCGGTCGCCGATGCGTCGACCCACCGCCACCTTGGCCTCGCTGACCTTCGAATCGGCGCCGACGCGCAGCACGTAGCTGAAGCCGTCGCGCAGTTGCACCGCGCTTTGCGGCAGCGTCAGGCCCTGGCCGCTGCCGATCTCGAAATCGCCGCGCGCGAACATGCCGGCGCGCGCCTCGCCCGGTGTCACCAGGTCGACGTAGACGATGCCGTTGCGCGTCTGCGCATCGACCGTCGGCGCGACCATGCGCACCCGGCCGGCAATCGGCGCGGTGGCGGTGGCGCCTGCCGCCGGCGCGGCCACGCTCAGGCTCACCGGCAGCCCCGGCTTCAGCCGCGCCAGGTCGGCGGCGGCCACTTCGGCGCGCCATTCGAGGCGGCCCTGGCGGATCAGGCGAAACAGTTCCTGGCCGGCCGGCAGCACCGCGCCGACGGTGGCGCTGCGCGCCGAGATGACGCCGTTGTCGGGCGCCAGCACCTGCGTTTGCCGCAGTCGCAACTGCTGCACCTGGGCGGCTGCGCGCTGGGCCTGCAGGCGGGCTTGCGCGGTCCGCTCGGCGGTCACGTACTGGTTGATCTGCTGGGCACTCAAGGCGCCAGTGGAGTCGAGCTCGCGGGCGCGCTGGGCGTTGGCTGCGGCCTCGGCCAGCGTTGCCTCGGCCTCGGCCACGCTGGCGCGGATTTGCGCCACGTCGGCTTGAATGCTGTCGGGCGCGAAGCTGGCCAGCACCTGGCCGCGTTTGACCACGTCGCCCACGTTGACTCGCACTTCGGCCAGCCGCAGGCCGTTGGCCTCGGTGCCGATGCTGGCCTCTTGCCAGGGCGCGATGTTGCCGTTGGCGCTGATGCGCAGCGGCAGGCTGGCGACCTGCGGCTTCGTGACGGTGACGGTCAGCGCGGGTTTGGGCGCTGAGGCGGGCCTCTTGTCGTCGGCCGCGCGCACGCCGAAGGCGACGAGTGCGGCGCCAAACAAGGCGGCGACAGTGAGGGCGACGAGGGTGTTGCGTTGCAGCTTCATGGTGTCGTTTTTTGAGTTCAGTTCTTTGAAGGGGCGGCGCTGGCAGCGAGCGTGGAAACCTCGGCGGACCCGCCGCCACCGAATTTGGAGTCGGCGTCGGACCAGCCGCCGCTCGACTTGGAATCGGCGTCGGACCAGCCGCCGCCGAGGGCCCGGTACAGCGCGATCCACGCCGCCACGCGTTCGCGTTGCAGGTCGATCAGGGTGGTTTGCGCCAGCACCGCGTTGCGGCGGGCATCTTCCAGTTCGAACAGGCTGGCCAGGCCGCCTTTGAAGCGCGCGTCGGTGGCGCGCAGCGAGAACGCGAAGCCCTCGGCGGCGGCCTGCGCATCGACACTGCGGGCGGCGGTGCTTTGCAGTGCCAGCAGCGCGTCCTCGACCTCGCGCACGGCACCGCGCAGGCGGGCGTTGTACTGCACCGTGGCGTCGGCATGGCGGGCGCGGGCGGCCACCACGTTGGCGCGCCGGGTGCCACCGTCGAACAGCGGCAGCGAGACGCTGATCGGCCCCAGCGACCAGGTGCTGTCGCCGTTATTGAAACCGCCGGCCGAGACGCGTGCGGCGCCGATGCTGCCGTTCAGGCTGACACGCGGCAGCCGCGCGGCCTGCGCCTGGGTGGTGTCGAAGCTGGCGGCCAGCAACTCGCGTTCGGCGTTGCCCAGGTCGGGCCGCTGGCGCAGCAGCGCGGCCGGCACCGCTGGCACACCGATGGCGGCCGGTTGCGCAATCACGCCGCTGCGGGCGGCCAGCGTGCTGCGCAACGACGGCTCGTCGCTGCCGGTCAACGCGACCAAGCCCTTGACCAGGCTGTCGCATTGCGCGGCCTGCTGCGTCGCCTGGCTGTTGCCCTGCGCCGCGCTGGCGCGACTGAGCGCGGCGTTGGCAGGCGGCTGGAAGCCGGCCTTCGCGCTGAGGCCGGTCAGGCGCGCCGTCTCGGCGCGCGAGGCGCTGTCGAGCCGCACCTGCGCCAACTGTGCTTCGCAGGCACGCAGGCTGGTGTACTGCGCGGCCACTTCGGCGGCCACCGACACGCGCGCCTCGTGCCATTGCATTTGCGCGCCTTCGAGCCGCGCTTGCGCGGCGTTGCGCGCGGCGGCGTTGCCACCGAACAGGTCCAGCTCCCAGGCCGCGTTCAGGCCCGCCGCCAGGCTGCTGGCGGGGCTGGGACCGCTGCTGCTGTTGGTGCCGCGAACGGCACTGGCGTCGGCGCTGACCGACGGTCCCAGCGCCGCACCCGCTGCCACCCGAGTGGCGCGCGACTGGGCGATGCGCGAGCCCGCGCTGGACACCGACGCGCTGACGTTTTGCGCGCTGTCGATCAGCCGCGCGAGCAGTGGGTCGTCGAACTGGGCCCACCAGCGCGCCAGATCGGTCAGCTCGCCCTGGTGAGGCAGCGGGGTTTGCCAGGTGGCCGGGGCGGCGGCGACCGGCGCCGGCGCAGGGCTGTCACCACCTGTCATCGACGCGCAACCTGAAAGTGCTGCCAGTGCCAGCGTGACGGCCGCAGCCGCGCCGATGGAGCGCACGCGACGGTTGCGTTGCGGGGTGTGATTCATGCGGTTTCCTTGTTGGCTGCGGGCGGCAGTTTGGTGCGGCGCTGCGCCTCGGCGCCGACCATGGCTTCGGCGTACATCACCAGCCGGTCGGCCCACTGGTCGAGTGCTTTCGGCCCGGCGTTCAGGCGCGGCGCGACGACGTCGATCACGTCGCCGCAGACGTGCAAGTGCACGCCCAGTCCGGCCACGCACAGCGCCAGGCGCCGCGCCTCGTCGTCGGTGCGCTTGAGCCCCAGATGGCGGCACAGCACCAGCACCAGGGCTTCGTTCAGCGGCTTGATGTGCTGCGTGATCTCTTCATCCCACAAGCCGGTCGGTTCCAGCATTTCGCGCATGTGCAGCGTCATGCAGCAGCGGGTCAGCTCGCCCTGTTTCAGGGGTTCTAGGAAGCCGACGAACAGGCCGCGCAACGCCTCGTGCAGGCTGAGCGCGGGGTTCGAGAAGCGGGCGATGTCGTCTTCAGGCTTGCCCTGCAGCTCGAAGAAGGCGGCGCGGTAGAGGCCGGCCTTGTCACCGAAGTAATAGCTGATGGCGGCCAGGTTGGCGCCGGCGGATTTGGCGATCTGGCGTGTCGAGGTCTTGGCGAAGCCGTGTTGCGCGAACAGGCCCAGCGCGGTGTGCAGCAGCCGCTCGCGCGACTGTTCGCCGTCGATGCGGGCGTGGCGTGAGGGCTCGATGGCGACAGATTTCATGCGGCGACTCTAACAGCCAAATCAAACGACTGATTGACTTAACCCAGGGGGCAGTGCTTCCACTTTGCAAAGATTTGTGACGCAGGCAGGGCGCCTGCGCTGGCCGTCATGTCCCGCAAGCGACAAGGGCCGAGGGTAAATTCCGGTCGCAGTGAGGCGCCGAGGCGGGCTACTCTTCGCGGCGCCGATCGTTGGCCTGTGTGCCGCACAGGCCATGAACGAACCCGAGGAGACACGCATGCACCTTCACTCATCCCTTCGCCTGACCGCCTTTGCGCTGGCCAGTTCCGCCTTGCTCGTGGCTTGCGGAGGCGGCGATGACCCGGCTCCGGTCCCCGAGGAGACGCGGGCACAGGACAGCCGAACGTTCACCGCTGACGCCACGGCGACGACCTTCCCCGCGATGGCGGCGGCCCCGGGCGACGTGACCGACATGAGCACCACCAGCCGCTGGTCCGGCGTGCTGAACGGTGCGGGCTACCACGTCGAGGTGCCCGTCAACTGGAACGGCAAGCTCGTGATGTACGCGCACGGTTACTTCGGTACCGGCGCTGCGCTGGTCGCCCAGGATCCGTTGATACGCCGCTACTTGATCCAGCAGGGTTACGCCTGGGCTGCATCGAGCTACACCAAGAATTACTACGACGTGCGCGCCGGTGTGGAAGACACGAATGCTCTCGCACTCGAGTTCACGAACATCGCCGCGAAGAATGCGCGCATGCTGGCGGCGCCGACCAAGATCTACATCACCGGAGTCTCGATGGGTGGCCACATCACCGCCGCGGCGATCGAAGACGAAGCCGCTGCCACAGCGGTGCACAAGGTGAAGTACGCCGGCGCCGTGCCGATGTGCGGTGTGGTCGGCGACACCGAACTGTTCAACCAGTTCGCGGCCATGCAGGTCACGGCACAGGCGCTGGCCGGGCTGCCGAGCTACCCGAGCGCGAAGTGGTCAGAGATCAGCGCGCAAGTGACCAGCTCGCTGTTCACGACCTTCCCGTCGGTGCCCACAGCGGCGGGCGCCAAGTATCTGTCGGTGTTGCAGAACATCACCGGCGGCCCGCGCCCGATGTTCAACCTCGGCATCGCGTTCGGTGGCAGCTTTCCTTCGGCCTACGGCACCTTCGGGTCTGACGGCACGGTCACCGGCATCCTGAACAAGAACGTGCTCGACACCAGCGCCTACACGTACACGATCGACGGTGACGTGGCCGGCTCGACGGCGTTGAACGCATCGGTGCTGAAGATCACGCCCGACGCCGATGCCAACCGCCTGCGCCGCGACGGCCTGCGCTGGGTGCCGAAGATCAACGGTGAGTTCAAGATCCCGGTCGTCTCGATCCACACGCTGGGTGACCTGTTCGTGCCGTTCAGCATGGAGCAGACCTACCAGAAGCGCACCGCCGCCAAGGGCAACAGCACCTGGCTGGTGCAGCGCGCGATCCGCGGCGTGAGCCATTGCGACTTCACCGTGGCCGAGGCGTCGACCGCCTTCGACGACATGATCAAGTGGGAACGTGACGGCACCAAGCCGGCCGGCGACGACGTAGTGACGCCCGCGACCGTGGCCGCCGCGACCTACGGCTGCACGCACACGAAAAACACTTTTGGGCCGGACGACAGCCCCGGTTTCGTGGTCGCGCTGCGCACGGCCGCGTTGGCAAACTCTGCGGCCTGCCCGGCGCCCTGAGCGCTGGCGCGCTGCCATCCCAAGGGGCCTTCGGGTCCCTTTTTCTTGGCTGGGCGGCCGGCGCGCTCAGATGTCGAAGAACACTGTTTCGCCGTCGCCCTGCAGGCGGATGTCGAAGCGGTAGACCACCGCGCCGTCCTGCTGTTCGCGTTGCGCGACCAGCGTCTGGCGGCGCGCTTCCCATTCGATCAGGTTCAACACCGCGTCCTTCGCGTTAGCCTCGGCTTCGTCGCTGAAATACAGCCGCGTGTTCAGGCCCAGGTTGATGCCGCGCGCGACGATCCACAGGTTGATGTGCGGCGCCATGAAGCGGCTGCTTTGTCCCGACATGCGGCCGGCGACCAGGCCGGGCTTGATGGTGTCGAAGCGGTAGACGCCGCTGTCGAAGTCGGTGCAGCTGCGGCCCCAGCCGCGAAAGTTCGGGTCGACCGCCTTGCCGGCCTGGCGGTCGGCGGGGTGCGCGTATTTGCCCTCGGCGTTGGCCTGCCAGCTTTCGATCAGCACGTCTTTCAGCACGGTGCCGATGCCGTCGAAGACCCGGCCTTCGATGCGGATGCGCTCGCCCAGCGTCTGCGCATTGACCAGCACGCTGCCGAAGTTGTTTTCGAAGATGGCCAAGCCGGCTTGCTGCGGCGCCAGGCCGATGTGAACGTAGGGGCCGGCGGTTTGCGACGCGGTTTCACGCGCGATGACCACCCCCCGGCCGCCGAATACGGCGCCCGACACCCCGAGGGGATCTCGCCCGCGTTGAGGCGGCTCGGCGCCGGGCGCGTGTGGCTTCATCTGCTGTTGACTCATTTCGCGACCCCTTGCACCGCGTTCTCGAACAGCGTGGCGCGTTGGCCGCGCAGCACGATGTCGAAGCGGTAGGCGCGGCTGTCGAGCTGCACGAAGGCGCTGCGGTCCTGCAGCGCGATCAGGCCGCGGATCTGCTCTTCGCTGGGCACGATGCGCAGGATCGGGCAGCTGGCGATGAGCGGGTCGCCCTCGAAGTACATCTGCGTGACCAGGCGCTGCACCCAACCGTTGCCGGAGACGGCGTAGTGGATGTGCGCCGGCCGCCAGTCGTTGACGCGGTTGCGCCACGGGTAGGGCCCAGGGCGGATGGTGCGGAAGAAGTAGTAGCCGTCGGCGTCGGTCAGCATGCGGGCGCAGCCGCCGAAGTTGGGGTCGAGCGCGCCGATGTACTGGTCTCGCCTGTGGCGATAGCGGCCGCTGGCATTGCACTGCCACACCTCGACCAGCGCGTTCTTCACCGGCCGGCCGAGCTGGTCGTGCACCTGCCCGTGCACGACGATGCGCTCGCCGATGGGCAGGCCGTCTTTGGCGGCGTTCAGGATCATGTCGTGATCCAGCGGGCCGAGTTCGTCGGCGCTGAACACCGGCGCCGTCACCTCCGACAGCGAGTTCTGCAACGAGATCAGCGCCAGCCGAGGGCTGCGCAGCACGCTGGTCTTGTAGGTGGGCGTCAGCGCCGGCGGATGCGACGTGGTGTCGCGCATCAGGTATTCGGCGTCGGGCGCGGGCGCTGGTCCCATGGGTGCCTCCCTGTGTCTAGAGAGGGTCACTCTAAGGGCTGGCAACGCAACGGACAAATGGTTTGTCCGCAGGGCGCACATCAGCGGCGACGATGGCTGTGGCGGCCGCTCGGCAGCGTCGCGCTACAAGGGCAGGCTGGCCTGCGCCGACGTGGCAGCCGACACGTCGCGTGGCAGCGGCTGGCGGCGTGCCGAGCGCTGCATCAGCACCGTGTGCGGCACGTAGCCGCGCGAGGCCAGGTTCCAGCCTTCGGTGGCCTGCGCGTCCGAGGTCTGCTGCGTGGGCACGCTGGCCAGTTGGCGGGCCGAGGCGCGCACCACCAGTGCCTCGCATTGCGCGGCGGTGAGCAGGCGCGCGAACGTGGCCCAGCGGCGCAGCAGCAGCGGGTTGCGCCACGCATCTTCAATCGCCCAGCGGGCGCGGTGCGCCTCACTCGTGCGGCCCGCTTCCAGCACGCGCGGCAGCAGCGCGTGGAAGAAGGCGCGAAAGGCACGCCGTGACGGCTTGCCCGGCAGCAGCGCCTCGATGCGCGTCACGCGGTGGCTCCAGCCGGCCTTCAGCAATTGCTGGCTGACGAAGGCCTGCAGCGCCTGCGCCGGGTTGAACAGGCGCAGCCGGTTCGGCGGCAGCACCAGCAGCGGCAGGCCGCAGGCCTGTTCGTGCGGCAACGGCTCGACAAAGCTGCACAGCACGGCCAGGCGGCTCCACTGCGAAGCGGTCAGGCCGTCGATGCCGCCGAGCGCGCCGGCCTCGATCTGCTTGACGAACTGCAGCGCGTCGTCGAAGCCGTAGGCGGCCTTGGCGCGGTTCGCCTTGCGCGACATCACGGCCAGGTTGCCGGCGGCGTAACCGGCGTCGTTGCGCACCCGGTCGACCGAGGCGTCGGTGCTGTCCAGCGTGGCCGTGCTCAGCGCCACGCGGGTGATCGGGCAGTGGCTCACATCGAGCTGTTGCAGGTAGTGCGGCGTGACCTGGAACAGCTCGACGCTGCGCCCGCGCAGCCAGGCGTGCAGCCGCAACTGCAGCCACTTGCGCACCGCGCGCGTTGGCTCCAGGGTGCGGCTGCCGAAGGCGGCCTGGCCGGCAAGCAGCCCGTGGCGCAGCGGCGACGGCTCCTGCGCATACGGCGCAGGCGGCGCAAGCCGGTGGTGTGCGTAGTCCCAACCCAGCTCGAAGCCGATGTGTTCGTGGGCAGTGAAGCTGGTCGACGCCATCGCGCGGGTGAGCACGCTGCCGGAATCGATGGTGTCAGCGGCCGGGGCAAGCATTTCGGTGGTCATGGTGGGGTTCACTCGGTAAGCGCAGCGACGCGCTGCGGTGAACCCAGTGTCTGGGCGGGGTCGCTCATGGCGTGAGCCTGTGCGCAACCGGGCCGCGTGCGCAGCCTGGGATATGCTCGGGTTCGCAGGCTCACGCTGTGAGCTACAAACGCATTACGCAGACAGGCCAGCATGGACCGCACCGAACGTTTCTACAAAATCGAATTGCTGCTGCGCAGCCGCGTGTGCATCAGCTTCGAGGCGCTGCTGGCCGAGCTGGCGGTGTCGCCGGCCACGCTGAAACGCGACTTGCAGTACCTGCGCGACCGGCTTTCGGCACCCATCGTCTACGACCGCTTCGACAACGGCTACCGCTTCGAGGTGGCCACCGCGAGCAACGGCAAGTCGGCCCGCCATGAATTGCCGGGCATCTGGTTCAGCGAGAGGGAAATCCACGCGCTGCTGACAGTGCACCAGTTGATGGCCGGGCTCGACGACGACGGCGTGTTGTCGCGCCACCTGCAGCCGATGATGGACAAGCTGCAAGGCATGCTGGGGGCCGACGAGAGCGAGGCGCGCGAGTTGATGCGCCGTGTCAAGCTCATCTCGACCGCACGGCGGCGCGTGCCGAGCCGCCACTTCGAATTGCTGGGCAGCGCGCTGGTGCAGCGCCGCAAGGTCTGGCTGCGCTACTTCAAGCGCAGTGACCGCAGCGTGAGCGAGCGCGAGGTCTCGCCGCAGCGGCTGGTGAACTACCGCAACACCTGGTACCTGGACGCCTGGTGCCACGCCAGCGACGGCCTGCGCCGCTTCGCGCTCGATGCGATCCAGCAGGCCCGGCCGCTCGATGCGAAAGCCCGCCACGTGGCGGTGAAAGACCTGGAAGGCGCGCTCGACGCCGGCTACGGCATCTACGGCGGCGCCAGCGCGAAGCTGCGCTGGGCCACGCTGGTGTTCGATGCCGAAGCGGCGCAGTGGGTGTCGAACGAGGAATGGCACGCGCAGCAGAAGTCGCGCTGGCTCGACGACGGGCGCTATGAACTGCAGGTGCCGTACAGCGACCCGACCGAGTTGACGATGGACATCCTGCGTCACGGCGACAGCGTCACCGTGATGGCCGACAAGGCGCTGGTGGCATCGATACGCCAGCGTTTGCAGAGGGCCGCAGCGCGCTACGCTTGAATCTGTCCAACACTTGAAGGAGCCCGCATGAAAGCCACCTGGAACGGCGTGATTCTGGCCGAAAGCGACGATACCGTGGTCGTCGAAGGCAACCACTATTTCCCCGAAAGCAGCCTGAAGCGCGAGTACGTCACGTTCAGCAACCACCGCAGCAGTTGCCCGTGGAAAGGTCAGGCGTATTACTACAGCCTGATGGTCAACGGCCACATGAACGAGAACGCGGTCTGGTACTACCCCGAGCCGAGCGAGGCCGCCGCCAACATCAAGGGACGGGTCGCGTTCTGGAAGGGTGTGGTGGTCGAGTGATCGGCGCTGTGTTGCCCGAGCTGGCGACCTCGGTCAAGGTGCTGGCGTTCGACATCTTCGGCACCGTGGTCGACTGGCACGGCAGCATCGCCCGCGAGGTCGACGCCCTGCAGTTGGGCGTGGACGGCGCCACGTTCGCGCTGGCCTGGCGCGCCGGCTACCAGCCAGCGATGCAGCGCGTGATGCGCGGCGAGCTGGGCTGGACCCGCATCGACGACCTGCACCGGCTGATCCTCGACGAGCTGCTGACGCGGTTCGGCATCGGCCACTTGAGCGAGCCGCAGACGCAGCACCTGAACAAGGTTTGGCACCGGCTCGACGCCTGGCCGGATGCGGTCGACGGACTGCGGCGGCTGAAGACGCGCTACACGATCTGCACGCTGTCGAACGGCAACATCGGCCTGCTCACAGCGTTGGCCAAGTGCGCCGGGTTGCCGTGGGACTGCATCCTGTCGGCCGAGGTGTTTCGCAAGTACAAGCCCGATCCGGCCACCTATCTTGGGGTGGCCGATGTGTTCGGTGTGGCGCCTCACGAGGTGATGCTGGTCGCGGCCCACCACGACGACCTGGCCGGTGCGCGCGCCTGCGGTCTGCACACCGCCTACATCGAGCGGCCGCAGGAGTTCGGGGCTGCACAGCCGAAAGATGTGTCGCCCGACCCCACGAACACGCTGCATGCGAAAGACCTTTCTGCACTGGCTGACATGATGGAGTGTTGACCGCACGGATTGAGTGCTACACTGATTCAGTGTTAAATCTGATGGAGCCGACATGGCCAACATGACCATTGCTGTCGATGATCAATTACTGCGCGCCGCCCGCATCAAGGCCGTGCAGCAAGGCACCAGCGTGAACGAGGTGTGCCGCCAAGCCATAGAGGCGTTTGCGCAGGGCGCGGGCGATACGCAGGCGCGGCTGGCCCGCATCAAGGCGCTGGCCAAAAAAATGCGCGTTACTTATCAGCCGTTGTGGCCCGGCCGCGAGGCGCTGTACTCGAACACCGACACTGACACCCACACCGACGCAGATTCCAAGCGGGCCGCGCGTTGAGCTTCTTCTTCGACACCAACATTCTTGTGTACGTGTTCGACCGCGCCGAGTCCGTGAAGCAGGCGCAGGCGCAAGACCTGGTCACCCTGCACATGACGTCGCGCAACATGGTGCTGAGCACGCAGGTGCTGCAAGAGCTGTATGTCACGCTGACCCGCAAGAAGCAGCTCGGTGCCGCCGACGCGCTGGAAGT
>JANNBZ010000363.1:0-3248 GCA_031386065.1 Burkholderiales bacterium | reverse complement strand
GACGGCCTGGAGCGCGGCTGGGCGCACATCGAACGCGCCACCCGCGATGGCTCCGACCGCGAGGCGCGCTGGCAGATGATGAGCGCCAGCATGCAAGGCGCGATGGCGTTTCAAAAGGGACTCGGCTGTGTGCATTCGCTGAGCCACAGCCTGGGCGGCGTGAACCCCAAACTGCACCACGGCACGTTGAACGCGATGTTCCTGCCGGCAGTGGTGCGCTTCAACGCGGCCGCCGAATCCATCCAGCGCGAGCACCGCTTGCAGCGCATGGCGCATGCGATGGGCCTGGCCTCGTGCGACGCCCAGGGCACCGAGATTGCCGACGCCATCCGTGCCATGAATGCGCGCCTGGGCCTGGCGTCGGGCCTGGCCGCGCTGGGCGTGACGCGCGACCTGTACGAACGCGTGATCGACGGGGCGATGGCCGACCATTGCCACAAGACGAACCCGCGCATTGCAACGCGCGCCGACTACGTCGAGATGCTGGACGCGTCGGCGTGACCCTCGGCCCTGACGATCTGCGGCAGATCGCCGCACGCACGCTGGCCCACTACGACCAGAACGCCCATGCTTACTGGGAAGGCACGCGGGATCACGACGTGAGCCAGAACATCGATGCCCTGCTGCAGTTCATCGAGGCACCGCCGCCCTTCGAGCTGCTGGATTTCGGATGCGGTCCCGGACGCGACTTGATGTCGTTCAGGGCACTCGGCCATCGCGCAACAGGCCTCGAAGGTTCGCGTGAGGCCGCTGCCATCGCGCGCGCGAACAGCGGCTGCGAAGTGCTGGAGCAGAGCTTCCTGGAGCTCGATTTGCCCGCCAGCCGCTTCGACGGCGTGTTCGCCAATGCGGTGCTGTTCCACGTGCCGGTCCAGGAATTGCCGCGCGTGCTCGGCGAGTTGCGCGCCGCGCTGAAACCCGGCGGCGTGCTGCTCAGCTCGAATCCTCGGGGCGAGGGTCAGGAGGGCTGGAACGGCGAGCGCTACGGCAGCTTCCACAGCTGGCCGGCGTGGCGCGACCAGATGCGGGCGGCCGGATTCGCGGCGCTGACCCACTATTACCGGCCGGCCGGGTTGCCACGCGAGCAGCAGCCCTGGCTGGCCAGCGTGTGGCGGAACCCTGTTCGCTGACGCCGTCTCCGATGGAATTCCACGAATGGACCGCAAATCATCCGAAAACGAGGAAACTTCCCCTTCGCTTGCGGCCTCCAAAGTGGTCTTGCAGTTTTATACTGGGTCAGCGTGAAATCTTTGTCTCTCTCAGGAAGCGGGTCATACATGGGTGCCAAACTGAAAGTGGCGGGCTGGATTGCGGTGGGGGCTGTCGCGGGAGCGCTGGCAACCATGCAGTTGCAGGCAATCGCCCGAAACTCCGTCACGCAATTGCCACTCGAAGAGTTGCAGCAACTCGCTGCAGTGTTCGGCATGGTCAAGACCGACTACGTCGAATCGGTGGACGAGAAAAAGCTGATCACCGACGCCATCGGCGGCATGGTGGCCGGGCTCGACCCGCATTCGCAATATTTCGACAAGAAAACCTTCAAGGAATTCCGTGAAGGCACGACCGGCCGCTTCGTCGGCGTGGGCATCGAGATCGGCATGGAAGACGGGCTGGTCAAGGTCGTCTCGCCGATCGAAGGGTCACCCGCCTTCCGCGCCGGCCTGAAAAGCGGCGACCTGATCACCAAGATCGACGACACGCTGGTCAAGGGCCTGACGATGGACCAGGCCGTCAAGCGCATGCGCGGCGAGCCCAGCACCAAGGTCACGCTGACCATCTTCCGAAAAACCGAAAGCCGCAGCTTCCCGGTCACCATCACGCGCGAAGAAATCCGCGCGCAAAGCGTTCGCGCCAAGATGGTCGAGCCGGGCTACGCCTGGTTGCGCGTCAGCCAGTTCCAGGACCGCACGGTCGAAGACTTCGCCCGCAAGCTGGAAGAGCTTTACAAGGAAGACCCGAAGCTGAAGGGCATCGTGCTCGATCTGCGCAACGACCCGGGCGGCCTGCTCGAAGCGTCGGTGGCCATCTCGGCCGCGTTCCTGCCCGCAGATGCGGTGGTGGTGTCGACCAACGGGCAGATCGCCGAGTCGAAGTCGACCTTCAAGGCTGCGCCCGAGTACTACCTGCGCCGCGGCGGCACCGACCCGCTGAAGCGCCTGCCCGAGGCGCTGAAGAACGTGCCGTTGGTGGTGCTGGTCAACGAAGGCTCGGCATCTGCGAGCGAGATCGTCGCCGGCGCATTGCAAGACCACAAGCGCGCCGTTCTGATGGGCGCGCAGACCTTCGGCAAGGGCTCGGTGCAAACGGTGCGCCAGCTGTCACCTGAAACCGCATTGAAGATCACCACCGCGCGCTACTACACGCCGAGCGGCAAGTCGATCCAGGCCAAGGGCATCGTGCCCGATGTGATGCTCGACGAAACTGCAGACGGCAACCTGTTCTCTGCGCTGCGGGTTCGCGAGGCCGACCTTGAGAAGCACCTGAACAGTGGCCAGGGGGCAGAGAAGAAAGACGAAGCCCGCGAGAAGGCGCGCGAGGAAGCGCGCAAGAAGCTGGAAGAGGATTCGGCCAAGAAGGTGACGCCGCCGAAGCCGCTGCCCGAGTTCGGCAGCACCGAAGACTTCCAGCTCACGCAGGCGATCAACCGCCTCAAGGGCAAGCCGGTGACGATCAGCAAGACCATGACCGAACGCAAGGAAGAAGTGGTCGCGAACTGAGGGTATGTGTGTCACCAAACGCCCGCGCCCTGCGGGCGTTTTTCATGGCGCGGCCGGTGTTCAAATGACGCCATGAACGAAGGCCCGCACGACCACATCAGCGACGACCAGTTGCTGCGCTATTCGCGCCACATCCTGCTCGACGAACTGGGCATCGAAGGCCAGCAGCGGCTGCTCGACGCGCAGGTGCTGGTCATCGGTGCCGGCGGGCTGGGTTCACCGGTGCTGATGTACCTGGCCACGGCCGGTGTGGGCCGCATCACCGTGGTCGACGACGACACGGTGGACCTGACCAACCTGCAGCGCCAGATCGCGCACACGCTGGCCCGCGTCGGCCAGGCCAAGGTGAGTTCGGCCGCGCAGACCATCGCCGCGATCAACCCCGACATCCAGGTCGTCGCACTGCAAGAGCGCGCCGATGCCACGCGGCTCGCCGCGCTGGTGGCGCAGGCCGACGTGGTGATCGACTGCTGCGACAACTTCGCCACGCGCCATGCGGTGAACGCCGCCTGCGTGGCGCACGCGAAGCCG
>JANNBZ010000320.1:0-3468 GCA_031386065.1 Burkholderiales bacterium | reverse complement strand
GCCTGGCCGCTGTATGAAGTGATCGCCGAGTACAAGCTGCCGGCGATCTTTCACAGCGGGCACTCGGGCATCGGCAGCGGCATGCGCTGCGGCGGCGGTCTGCGGCTGCAGAACAGCAACCCGATGCTGCTCGAAGACGTGGCCATCGACTTTCCCGACATGGACATCGTCATTGCCCACCCGTCGTGGCCCTGGCAGGACGAGGCCATCTCGCTGGCGATGCACAAGCCGAATGTCTGGATCGACCTGTCGGGCTGGAGCCCGAAGTACTTTCCGCCGCAGTTGGTGCAGTACGCGAACACCTTGCTGAAAGACCGCATCCTGTTCGGCAGCGACTACCCGTTGATCATGCCGGACCGCTGGATGAAAGACTTCAGCGAAGCCGGCGTCAAGCCCGAGGTGCAGCCCGGCATCCTGAAGGGCAACGCGATACGCTTGCTGAAGCTGGGAGCCTGATCCCTCGTCCACCACCTCGTCCACCACCCTGCTGCGGCGCGCCTCTTGCTACCGTGCTCGATGCGACGTTCCTGAAGCGCCGAGTGCGCCGTCGCCGATGCACACTGTGACGCTTGCGCAGCGCTGTTCGGAGCGGTCCGGCAGCCATCGTGAAGCAACGTGGAGAGGGTTTCCGAATGGATCGAAGCGATGCTTTGCTGAGTGACTGGCGCCAGCGCGCACTGGCGCTCGAGGCCGAGGTGGGCCGGGCCGTGATCGGACAGGCGCAGGTCATTCGCCTGATCAACACGGCCGTGTTCGCACGCGGCCATGTGTTGTTGCAGGGCGATGTGGGCGTCGGCAAGACCACGTTGCTGCGGGCCTTCGCGCGGGTGCTGGGCGGCGACTTCGCCCGCATCGAAGGCACCATCGACCTGATGCCCAACGACCTCATCTACTACACCTACATCAGCGCCCAGGGCAAACCGGCGGTCGACCCCGGGCCCTTGATAGCGCACGGTGAAGACCTCGCGATTTTCTTCTTCAACGAGATCAACCGAGCCCGTCCGCAAGTGCATTCGCTGCTGTTGCGGGTGATGGCCGAGCGCAGCGTGTCGGCTTTCAACCGCGAGCACCGTTTCCCGCACCTGCTGGTGTTCGCCGATCGAAACCGCGTCGAGCGCGAAGAGACCTTCGAGATTTCATCGGCCGCCCGCGACCGTTTCATGATGGAGGTGACGATCGACGCCCCGGCGACCGACGCCGACCGGCACCAACTGGTGTTCGACCCGCGATTCCACGACGCCGACCGGCTCGTCCATGAACTGGCCGGCGCCATGGTGGCCTACCAGGAACTGAATCAGATTGCCGACGTGCTGCAGCGCCATGTGCAAGCGTCGGCTGCGTTGCAAAGCTATGCGCTCGCGCTGTGGCGAGCAACAGCGGCGCCGGCTGATTTCGGTGTGCGGCTGTCCGACCTCGACACCGCCCATTTGATGCTGGCCGGTGCCAGTCCGCGCGGCATGAGTCTGTTGCTGCGCGCCGCACGCGTCTCGGCCTGGCTGGAGGGTCGCGAGTACGTGACGCCCGAGGATGTGCAGGCGATCTTCGTCCAGACGATTGCGCACCGGCTGTGCTACCAGCCGGTCTACGAGATGCGCCGTCACGAGATTTCAGGCCGCCTGATGAGCGGCATCCTGGCCAGCGTCGCGGCGCCCTGAGCGATGCGAGAGTCGAGCGCACCCGAACTGCCTGACCGCGCGGGCGCGCGGGAGCCTGATGACCGCGCGGGCGCGCGGGAGCCTCATCAGCGCGCGGGCTTGCCCGTGCGCGAAATTCACTACCGCGCAGGCGCGTCGGTGCTCGGCCACTTTCCCGGCCACCATCGCAGCACGCGCGGTGGCAGCGGCTTCGAGTTTCGCGGCCATGCGTCCTTGCTCGACGCGCCCGACCCGCGTCGGCTCGACCTGCACGCCAGCCTGCGCGACCCGTTCGGCAGTTGGATCGTGCGGGTCTGCAGCCAACGCAAGTCGATGCCGGTCGTGATGGTGGCCGACCTGTCGGCGTCGATGGGCTTCATCGGCACGCATCGCAAGCTCGACGTGGTGGCCGACTTCGTCGACAGCCTGGCCTGGTCGGCCTGGCGCACCGGCGACAGCTTCGGCTTCGTCGGCTGCGACGCCGCACTGCGCGCGGAGGTGCTGCTGCCGCCCACGCGCGCTCGCGGCGCAGGCAGCGCGCTCGCACAAACCTTGCGCACGCTGCGTCTCACCGGCCGCTCGGCAAGCGCGCTGCTGACGGCGCATCGACACTTGAGCCGCCAACGTTCGCTGCTCTTCCTGGTGTCCGATTTTCATTTGCCGCTGCCCGAGGTCGAGACAGTACTGGCGTCGATGGCCCACCACGATCTGGTGCCGGTGGTGATTTGGGACGCACTCGAATTCAAGTTGACCGCGAGTTGGGGTTTGGCGCATGTGATCGACCCTGAAAGCGGCCAGCAGCGACTGGTGTGGTGGCGGCCCGCGCTGCGCGAGCGGTGGCAGGTTGCGCATCGGCAACGCCGCGAAGCGCTGCTCGACCTGTTCCGTCGGCACCGGCTCAAGCCGTTGTTCATCGAGGGCGGCTTCGACGCGGACGCCGTGACTCGGCATTTCCATTCATGAGCGCCCCAGACCTCTGTCGGCACCAGCAGGCCGCGGAGAAGCACGAACGCGAATCCCTTTGTCGCAAAGATCACGAAGGTCGCAAAGGTCGCAAAGGAGGTGAAAGCTCTTTTGGGTGCCCTTTGCGTTCTTTGCGCCTTTGCGGTGGAAATTCATTTCTCCTGAACAGCAAGCGGCTGTGTCGTGCCGCATCGGCGTTGTTGATGGCCGGTGCCGCTCACGCGGTGACACCGGCCACGCTGCTGAATGCGACGGCCAGCGAGCCGCGCGCCTTTGGCTACCAGGTCGGCGACGTGGTGTCGCGCACGGTCAGCGTGCACGCGCCGCAGGGGCTGGCGCTCGACGAGTCCAGCCTGCCGCAGCCGGGCGCGCGCGGCAGGGCGCTCGAACTGCGCAGCGTGGAGATGCGCAGCCAGGCCGAGCCGGGCGGTCGGCACATCGAGCTGAGCTTGAGCTACCAGGTGTTCCTGGCCCCGATGCAGGTCCGCACCCTGGAGACGCCGACCTTCACGCTGCGCTTTCAGGGTCAGCCGCGAGCGCAAGAAGTCCGCGTCGAAGCTTGGCCGATCTCGGTGTCGCCCTTGTTGCCGGTGGAAGCGTCGGCGCGGCGCGGCCTGGGCGAACTGCGCCCCGACACGCCGCCACCGCTGATCGACACCACCGCCGTTCGCATTCGCATGGCCGCCTACGCCGCAGTGGGGCTGCTGCTGCTCGGCTACCTTGGGTACGTGTACTTCGGTTTGCCGTGGTGGGCGCGTGGGCGTCGGCCGTTCACGCTGGCGTGGCGAGCCCTGCGCAGTTCGAAGGCCGCCAGCGCCGAGGTGCGGCGGCGCGATGCGTTCGCGCGGCTGCACGAGGCCTTGAATCGAAC
>JANNBZ010000317.1:0-26413 GCA_031386065.1 Burkholderiales bacterium | reverse complement strand
TGCGCGCGTCGATCACCGGCGAGATCGTGATGGACGATGTGTTCGTGCCGGCCGAGAACCTGCTGCCCAACGTGAGCGGCCTGAAGGGTCCGTTCGGTTGCCTGAACAAGGCCCGCTACGGCATTGCCTGGGGCGCGTTGGGCGCGGCCGAGTTCTGCTGGCACGCGGCGCGCCAGTACACGCTGGACCGGCAGCAATTCGGCCGGCCGCTGGCGCAGACGCAGCTGATCCAGAAGAAGCTGGCCGACATGCAGACCGAGATCACGCTGGGCCTGCAAGGCTGCCTGCGCGTGGGCCGGCTGATGGACGAAGACAAGGCCGCGCCCGAGATGATTTCACTCATCAAGCGCAACAGCTGCGGCAAGTCGCTGGACATCGCGCGCATGGCGCGCGACATGCACGGTGGCAACGGCATCCACGACGAATACCACGTGATCCGCCACATGATCAACCTGGAAACCGTGAACACCTACGAAGGCACGCACGACGTGCATGCGCTGATTTTGGGGCGCGCGCAGACGGGGCTGCAGGCGTTCTTTTGAGCCTGCCGGGGCGGCGATGTTACGGGGCTTGAGTTTCCTCAGCCGTTGCCCGCCCCATGCGAAGCGTCAGTGACGCGACGCGGCGGCCCAGGTGCCTGGCGGTCAGAAGGTCCGCTTCCGCCAGCGTGGCGCTCGGGCCTTGGGTGGCCAGCCCGACCTGCGTGCCGAGGCGATTGCGTCCGGCTGGGTCGCAGCCTCCTGGGATGTCGAGATTGCACCAAATCATGCCGTGCTGTGCGGCGAGCACGGTGAAGTAGCTGAGGGTGTGGCTCTGGTCTCCGTTCGGGCAGGTTCCCGTCGTGAAACCGGACGCGAGCTTGTCTTTCCAGCGACCCTCGCTCCATCGGTCCCCCGATGCGTCGGCGAAGGCTTTGAACTCCGCAGCGGGGCCGCCCATGTAGGTCGGACTGCCGAAGACAACCGCGTCGGCGCGATCAACCATAACGAGCGCGTCTTCATTGCGAAAACGCCCGTCGACGATGTCTGTTCCGCGAACGCGATAGGAGAGCGTCGAAACCAACTCTTGGGCGCCGCAGCAGATAGCGTCGGCCAGCGTCGCCGTGGTTCCGGTTGCCGAGAAGTAGATGACGGCGAGGATGGGCATGGCGGCAGTCTACGGCGCTGATTGCGGCCTGGGGGTTCGACGCGAGGCGGGATCAACGGCAGGGCACCGCGAGGTGGAGCATGGCCTCAGGTCTGAAGTGTGGGTCAGCGGGGTCAGGGTCAGCGGGGTCAGAGTCAGCAGGATGGATGAACAAGGCTGTAGCGTGCACGAGAAAAGTCGAATTGCTACAGGCCCTCTGACTTCACTGCGAAGCGCCTCGCAGCAGGCTATTTCTCTGCAAGCTTGCCAGTCACATACTTGTGCAGGACGCTGGCGATCAGAGTCTGGTACGGCATGCCTTCAGCAAGTGCCTTGGCCTGGATGTCCAGCAGGTCAACAGAGGACAGGCGAATGTTGACCCGTCTGTCTTTAACAGCCGTTGCGCGTGCCGCAGCACGCATGCGCTGCAACACAGCTTTGCCCGCGATCGGCTTCAGCTTGCCCGACTCGTAGGCCTCAAGAACCTCTAGTTCGTAGGGATCGAGCTTAGACATCGTCTGACTCCTACGCGACGAAGTCGCGTGTGGCTTTTCGACCGGGGATGATGGTTTTGAGAAAGAAGTGATCTTCCTCTTCAACGAACGGGACCAGGAATGCGTAGCCTGCTACTGCGACCACCATGATCTTCTGACGCGGGCACTTTGTAGGGTTCTGGTGCGACACGATTTCGAGCAAGCCGCCCGCTTCCACTGCGACTGTTGTGTCCTTGAAAGACACGCCTCGCTCTTGCTTGAGAAGGTCATTCTTGTCTGGCGGCCACCGGAACGATTTCATGAACCACGATCTTAGAAAACCGTGGGCCGTTTGTCTTCAGGCTTGATGAACTGACCGCTGCCCGTACACAGCGCAAGCTGCCGGTGATGCTGGCCCCGTCCGAGGTGCGTGCGCTGTTGACGGACATGAGGGGTAACAGGCCTGAGTGGCACGCCTCACGCTTCGCCGTCCCAGTAGTCGAGGTCGGTTTCCGCGCGGTGCATGCGGGAGAAGCCGTAGGCGTTGCCGTCGCGCGGGGCCGAGGCGAGGTACTTGCCGGAGTCGGGGTACTCAACCACTTCCGGGCTTTCCTTGGTGCTGATGGACAGGTACTTCAGCGGCGCATTCGAGGTGTTGAGGATCTGGTGCGGGTAGTCTGGGCCCGGCGGAATGAACACCGTGTCGCCCGCTTTCAGCGCCAGCATTTCGCCTGCCACGCGAAGGCTGCCCTCGCCTTCGAGGATGACGAAAGCTTCTTCCTGCGCGTAGTGAAAGTGGTAAGGGCACGACCGCATGCCGGGGGCCACGATGTCGATCGAGATGCCCAGCTTGCCGGCCGCCGTGCCCGGGGCCAGGCGCGCGCCCAGGCTGTCGTACAGCGGTGCTCGCAACTCGCGCGACTTGGGCGCGTCGTCGAAGTTGCGGATCAATCGGTGGCGCAGTTCATCGGCGGTCTGTGGCATCGCGGTCTCCTTTGCAGGCATCATGCCGCCTGCCGCCGCCTTGGCTGCATCAAACCGAAAGCAAGCTGTCTTGAACGGAATTTTTTCACTCATCGGCATCGAGTCCTGGAAGCCCGTGATCGCGGCCCTGCTCCTGCCACCGCTGCCGTTTTTGCTGCTGCTGCTGGTGGGGGCGCGGCTGCTGCTTCCGCGCCGCGGCTGGGGCTGGCTGGTGATCCTGCTGAGCGTGGCCGGGCTGTGGTTGAGCGCGTCGTCGGGCTTTGCACGCATCGTCGAGCCCGCGCTGTTGACGGTGCCGCCGGCGTTGAGCCGCGACCGCATCGACGCGCTGAAGCTGGAGGCCAAGGGCCGCAGCGATGTGGCCATCGTCGTCCTGGGCGGCGGGCGCGAAAAGTTCGCGCCCGAATACGGCGTGGCCAACCTCGAAGCCGAGTCGCTGGAGCGGCTGCGCTACGGCCTGTGGCTGAGCCGCGAAACCGGCGTCCCGGTGGCCTTCAGCGGCGGCACGGGCTGGGGCCAGTCGGCCGGTATATCCGAGGCGGAAATTGCCTCACGCATCGCGACACAGGAATTCGGGCGGCCGCTGAAGTGGCTGGAAGGCGAGTCGCGCGACACCCGCGAGAACGCCGTGCGCACGGTCGCGCTGTTGAAGAACGCGCAGGTTCGCCGCTTGCTGTTGGTCACGCATGGCTGGCACATGCCGCGTGCGATGCGTGCGTTCCAGCAGTCGGCCGGCGACGCCATCGGCGTCGAGCCTGCGCCGATGGGGCTGGCCCTGCGCGACCAGCCCGGCGCGCTGGGCTGGCTGCCGTCGAATGCGGGATTCACGCGCAACCGCCAGGTGCTGCGCGAATGGCTGGGCAGGCTGTCGGGCGCCTGAGGCAGCGCGCCTTCAGCGTTCAGCGTCGCAGTGCGATCGTCACCAGCACCGACGCGTCTTGAATGCCGATCAGGCCGTGCGGCACGCCGCCGGCCAGGTACAGCAACTGCCCCGCCGTCAGCGTGTGTGTTTTCGAATCGGTGGCGTCGCCCGCCGTCACATCGACACTGCCCTCCAGGCACTGGATGGTGATTTCGCCGGGCACCGCGTGCGGTGGCACCCGCTTGCCCGCCAGCAGCACGATGCGCATGACTTCGAGGTCGTTGCTCTTGAACAGCGCCGTGGTGCGCGCGGAGCGCAGCGCCGCACCCAGCGGTTGAACATCGACCGGCTGACCGGCAACGGCGTGGGGAATGGCCATGCGCGAGTATGGCCGCTGAGGTCTGCCAGCGCTGTGGGGCCCGATCAGAATTCGAGCACGTCGCCGGGCTTCATGGTCAGCACCTTGACCGGGGCGCTGCCGAGCGCCTTGATGTATTCCTCGGGCGTGCCGACCAGCGCGGCATTGGTGCCGAAGTGCATCGGCACCGTCATCTTCGGCTTGATCAGCTCGCGCGTGGCCATGGCCGCATCGACCGGGTTCATCACGAACTGGCCGCCACCGATGGGGATCAACAGCAGGTCGGGCTTGAACATCTCGCCGAGCAGCTTCATGTCGCCGAAGACGCCGGTGTCGCCCAGGTGCCAGATCTTGAAACCGTTTTCCAGCTCGATCACGAAGCCGCAGGGCTCGCCGCCGACATGGGTTTCGTCCTTGCCGGTTTCCGGGTTGCGCCACACCAGTTCCGAGCTGTGCTCGGCATGCGTCATCGTGATGCGCACGCCAGGGCCGAACGGCGTGATGCTGCCGCTCTTGTTCATGCGATTGGCCTGCGCCGGCGGCAGGATGCCCAGCGTCTGCATCGACTGCGACAGACCTGCCGGCGCCCACACCGGCGCACTGTTCAACTTGGCCAGCGCAGGCGCGTCCAGGAAGTGGTCGAGGTGGCCGTGCGTGACCAGGATGAGGTCGACCTTGCCCAGGGCTTCGAGCTTCTTGAACGCCTCGGGCGTTTTCGGGTTGGCCGTCAGGTAGGGGTCGATCACGATCACCTTGCCGGCCACGGTGGTGATCTTGAACGCAGCCTGGCCCAGCCACTGAACCTGCACCTTGGCGGGCTGCGCGAACAGCGGGCCGGCACAGGCCAGCAGAATGGAAAGCAGCAGCGAATGAAGCCGGGTGGACAGGTGCATGGCGGGTCTCATTTCGATCAAGGGGGTGAAGTGGCAGGGTCGATTCGCGCCGGCCCGCCTAGACCTCGAAGCCGCCGGCCGTGCGCAGCGCATGCGACTTGCTGCCGCACAACAGCGCAATGAAGCGCGCCGCCAGTTCGGGTTGTGCAGCATTCGCGCTGGCCGCCGCCGTGTAGACGGTGGCCAGCTCGAAGCGGTGGGGCAAGGCACCGACCAGGCTCACGCCGTCGGTGTAGTTGATCTCGGTCACCTGGGTGCAGCCGATCAATCCGGGTTCCCGGCTGGCCGCCAGTTCGCGCATCGCGGTGGCGCCATTCGGAAAGGTGCGAAAGCGCGGCGAGAGGGCGTCGTGAACGCCGAGGTGGCGCATCACGTCGGCAAAGTGAATGCCGGCGGTGGCACGCAGCGGGTCGGGAAAGTAGATCGCGTGGGCGGCCAGCAACGCGGCCTTCAGCGCATCGGGCGTGGCCACGTCGGGAAGCGGCTCGCCGCTGCGCACCGCGATGCCGGTGCGCACGCGGCCCAGCGGCGCGCGTGTCTCGGCGCGCAACAAGCCGTCGGCCGCCAGCGCGCTGACCATCGCGTCGGTGACCACCATCACGTCGCAGGCCTCGCCGCCCAGCAGGGCTTCCTTCATGGCGCCGACGGCCCCGAAACGCGCCAGCACCGTGGCGCCGCTGTCGGCCAGGAAAGCGGCTTGCAAGGCCTTGACCAGGCCTTGTGCCGCGCCTGCGCACAGCAGATGAACGGTGGCGGTCATCGCGTTTGCGCTCACGTTGCGCTCACTCGGCCTTGGCGCCCGAGATCTTGACGATGCGCGCCCACTTGGTGATGTCGTCGTTCATGTAGCGGGTGAATTCGTCGGTGCCCAGGGTCATCGGCGTGCTGCCTTGCGCGGCCCAGGCGCGGCGCACCTCGGCGTTGGAGGTGATCTTGCCCACCTCGGCATTGAGCCGGCTGACGATGGCCGGCGGCGTGCCCTTGGGCGCCATCAGGCCGAGCCAGATCGTGGCCTCGTAGCCGGAAAAGCCGGCCTCGTTCATCGTCGGCACCTCGGGCATCGTGGCCGAGCGGGTTTTGCCGGTGGTCGCGAGTGCCTTCACCTTGCCCGACTTGATGTGCTCGCTCATGGTCGGGATGGCGTCGAACATCATTTCCAGCTGGCCGCCGAGCACGTCGGTGCGCGCGCCGGCGCTGCCCTTGTACGGGATGTGCACGATCGAGATGCCGGCCATCGCCTTGAACAATTCGCCCGCCATGTGGTACGGCGTGCCAGGCCCCGACGACGCGTACGACATGCCGCCCGGCTTGGCCTTGGCCGCCTTGATCAGCTCGGCCAGGGTGTTGGCCGGCAGGTCGGCGCGGGCCACCAGCACCAGGTCGGAATAGTTGATCGGCGCGATCGGAACGAAGTCGCGCATCAGCTGGAACGGCTTGTTCGGCACCAACGATTCGTTGACGGTGTGCGCGTTCGACATCAGCAGCAGCGTGTAGCCGTCGGGCGCGCTCTTGGCCACGGCGTCGGTGCCGATCACCGAGCCGGCACCGGGCCGGTTGTCGACGATGAAGTTCTGGCCCATTGCCGCCTGCAGCCGCTGCGCGATGAAACGGCCAAACACATCGGCCGAGCCACCGGGCGCGAACGGCACCACGATGCGCACCGCCCGCGCCGGGTAGTCCTGGGCAGCCGCGCCGAACGATGTGAAAGCCAGGCCAGCCGCCACGGCAAGCGCCACGCGGCGCACACGAATCTGCAGGGTCGCCAGGGTCGACAGACGGTGCATCGCCAGTGCGGCGCGGAAATTGGTTGTCATTGGTTGCAGACGGGTCCGGGGCCGAGCCAATATAGCCACGCCCCCGGCCCCGGTCAATGCATCAGCGGGTTTGTCCCCAGCCGTGCGCCGGCTCACACGCCCAGCAGGTTTTGACGCACGTGTCGCAAATGGTCCAGGCACAACTGGGTGGCGCGCGCAGCGTCGCGGTCTTGCAGCGCGGTGACCAGCGCGCGGTGCTGGCGCTGGTATTCGAGCCGCCGCTGCGGCGTGGCGCTGCGGCGCTTCAGCGCGCCCCACTCGCCCTGCGCGCGCACCTGGTTCATCAGCCGAAAGGTCTTGGAGATGACGCTGTTGTGGGCGGCGTCGGCGATCGCCTCGTGCAGCAAGGCGTCCCAGCGTTCGAACTGCTCCAGCGTGCGCGCGGCCTCACCCTTGCCGCAGCATTCGTGCATGCGGGCGAAGTCGACCGACGTGGCGTTGACGACCACCATCGCGATGATGGCCGGTTCGAGGGCGATGCGCGCGCTCATCAGTTCGGCCGGGCTGGTGGGCAGCGTGCCGGCGCGGTTGGCCGTGGCCATCAGGGCCTCAGCGACGTGCTCGCTCACATAGGTGCCGCTGCCCACGGTCTGCGTGATCAGGCGCTTCTCTTTCATGTCGGCCAGCACGCGCCGGACAACCGAGCGGCTGAGGCCGAACTGACCGCTCAGGTCGCGCTCGGTCGGAATGCGCTGCCCGGCCCGCCAGGTGCGGGTCGTCAGCTTGTCGAGAATCGCTTCTCGCAGGGCCAGAGCGCGGTCCATGGGTGGGCTTGTGCAACGGGTTGAAGGTGCGAAGTCATCGTACCAAGACACTCGTGCAAAGAACATCCCTTGCCGGAACAGGCATCGATTGGTAGCATTTGGGCCGAACAGCCGGGAGACACCTTTGCGCATCGCGAGCTACCGCCGAAACGGCGTCCGGGAAGTGGGCCTGGTGAGCGACGACGCCACCGCGCTGCAGCCCTTGAACCTGGACCCCGCCAGCGCACGGCGCGGCGCGCTGGCCCTGATCGAGGCCGCCGCCCGCGGCGAAGCGATGCCGGCGCCGACCGGCGAAACGATTCAGTTGGCCGATCTGCTGCTCGACGCACCGCTGCCGCTGCCACGGCGCAACCTGTTCTGCGTCGGCCGCAACTACCACGCCCATGCGAAAGAGTTGTCGGGTTCGGTGTTCAAGTCGAACGCGGCCGACCCGAACGCCTGGCCCATCGTGTTCACCAAGCTGCCCGAGTGCGTGGTCGGCCCACGCGCCGACGTGGTGCTGCCGGCCGAGGTGTCGACGCAGATCGACTACGAGGCCGAGCTGGCGGTGGTCATCGGCGTGGGCGGGCGCAACATCGCGCGAGCCGATGCGCTGCGCCATGTGTTTGGCTACACCGTCGTCAACGACGTGACGGCGCGCGACGTGCAAATGCGCCATCAGCAGTGGGACCTGGGCAAGTCCTTCGACGGCTTCTGCCCGATGGGGCCGTGGATAGCGACCGCCGACAGCTTCGACGGCACGCGCACGCGGGTGCGCTGCTGGGTCAACGGCGAACTGCGGCAAGACGGCCAGACCGCCGACCTGATCTTCGACATTCCGACCCTGATCGAGACCTGCTCGCGCGGCATCACGCTGCTGCCGGGCGACGTGATCGCCACCGGCACGCCGGCCGGCGTGGGCATGGGCTTGACGCCGCCGCGCTTCCTGCAATCGGGCGACAGGGTGCGCATCGAGATCGACGGCCTCGGCGTGATCGAGAACCGCTTTGTCTGATGCGCGCGCAGTTCGCTTGGGCTGGTTCACGCCGGAGCGAGCACCACTGACGCAGAAATTCAGCGCGCCGGCCATCCCGCAACAGGCACCTCGGCCGGCTTGAATCTTCGCTGGCTTGCGGGCAACATCGCAAGGCTCTGTGCCGATGCGAAGCCGCTCCATGACCCTGACCGACGCCCCCCTGTCCACGACCGACGCCGAGATGCCGACGCCGGGGCCTGAACAGACCGGCCGACCCGCCGATGTCGCTCCTATGTCTCCTCCTCCTCCGCTGCCGTGGCGGGACCGGGCGCTGCGCTGGTTCGGGCACCAGCGCTGGCTTCGCTACGGGGTGCGCAACCGGGTGCTCGAGTTCATGCGCGATCCGCAGCGCGCGCCGCCAACGCACTTCGAAGTGCCATTCGCCGGCTTCGTTTATCCGGGTCGCATGAACCGCTGGCTGGACTGGATCGTGTACTACTACGGCGCCTACGAACTCGACGAACTGGAGTTGATGCGTTCGCTGCTGTCGAACCGCACGCAGCCGGTGGCGCTGGACGTGGGGGCGAACGTGGGCCACCACTCGCTGTACCTGGCCTCGTTCTGCGCCCACGTGCATTCGTTCGAGCCGTATGAGGCGGTGGCGGTGTGTCTGGACGAGAAGATCCAGCGCAATCACATTCAACACATCCAGGTGCACCGGGTCGGCCTGAGCGACCGCGACCAGCAACTCGAGTACTTCGCGCCGCAGGGCATGAACACCGGCACCGGCACCTTCGTTGCCACGCACGAGCCGCTGAACAACCGACCGGCGGGTCACTTGAAGCTGGTGCATGCCGACAGCTACCTGGCGGCGCTCGACCTGCAGGCGGTCGACCTGATCAAGATCGACGTCGAAGGCTTCGAGACCACGGTGCTGCATGGCTTGCAGGCCACGCTGGCGCGCTACCGTCCGCTCGTGATGCTGGAGTTGTCTGACCTGGCGCGGCGCGAGTTCGCCGACAGCGACGCGTTCATGGCCTTGTTCCCGCCGGGCTACGAGGCGAAGCTGGTGCACAGCCAGCGCCACGCCTTCGGGTTGCTCGGCCGGCCGGGCTGCGCACTGGAGCCGCTGCGCTGGCACCACGATCCGACACCCGGTGGCTATGTGAACCTGCTGCTGCGACCGCAGGCCCATTGAGAAATCAACCGTCGCGTGAAAGCCGAGTTCATGTTGCATCGTCACCTTCGTCGCTCCATCAACGCCGTTGCGCTGAGCGCACTGGGCTGCCTGTCCGGCGGACTGCAGGCCGCAGATTCGGCGGTGCTGACGCCCGACCCCGCCACCTGGACCGTGATGGGCGCCAACGCGCAGGCCGCAGCCACGCGCGACAAGGCCTGGTCGCGCGACGGGCGTGCGGCACTCGACTACCGCTACGCCGTGGGCAAGGGGCAGCTCAGCCTGCTGGTGCTGCCGTTGACCGGCCCGGCGCTGGCCAAGGCCGGTGGCCTGAGCTTCAACGCCAAGGCCAGCCACATGACCAACCTCGTCATCGGCCTGGAAGAGCAAGGCGGTGGCCGCTGGACCTTGCCGGTGCTGCTGAACGCCGACCAGTGGCAGACGGTTCGCATCTCGTTCGACGACCTGGTGCTGGCCACCGGCGGTGACGCGCCGGCCGACAAGAACGGCGTGCTCGACCTCGACCGGATCCAGCGCGTCAGCGTCGTCGACGTGGGGGCGATGCTGGCGTCGACCTCGCCCAACATGGTTCGACTGTTCGGCATGGAAGAAGGCGCGCGCCGGCTCGCGCTCGATGACGTCGCGTTCACCGCGCCGGCCGGCCGGCGCAGCGCCGAGCCTGCAATCGACGGCTTCACGCAACCGCAGCCGCCGTGGTCGGTGTTCGGTGCGAGCCGCTCCGAAGCCAGCAACGCAGCACCGCTGACGCAGCCGGGCCTGGTGGTCGACTACCGCAAGCAAGGCGGTCTGGCGATGAGCCTGATCCGGCCGGTGCCGGTGGCCGCGCTGGCGGGCGCGGAAGGCCTTGAACTGTCGCTGGCGTCGCGCATGAAAACGACGCTGATGCTGAAGCTCGAACAGTCCGATGGCGACAAGTTCGAGAGCAGTTTCGACCTGCCCGGCAACAGCGCGCTGCAAACGGTGCAGCTCAAGCTGTCCGACTTCAAACGCTCGGACGACAGCCAGTCGCGCAACAGCAAGCCCGACCCCGCGAAGGCGGCCAACCTGATCGTGCTCGACATCGGCGGCCTGTTCGCGTCCAAGGGCGACAACCGCTTGTGGCTGCAGCGTGTGGCGGCCGTTGGCGGCCAGCCCGGCAACATGGCGCGCGCGGCGGTGGCGCAGGACCGCGCTGTCGTTGCCGCGACCATGGCGGTCGATGTGCCGGGATGGTCGCGCTGGACCAAGCGCGTGCTGCCGATCCACTCGGGCTCGTTCTCGCTGGTGGGCGACCCGAGCGTGATCCACGACGGACCGGTCTACCGCATGATCTACAACTGCTACGACCCGCAGCGCAAGGGCGGCGCGGTGTGCCAGGCCACCTCGCCCGACGGCCTGGGCTGGGTCGACCTGCCCGCAAAAGGCCCGCTGCAGGGCCGCATGATCGACACCCGCCCCGGCAAGTGGGACGACACCCACGAGACGCCCTACCTCACCAAGTACAAGGGCGAGTACCTGTTGTACTTTTCGGGCTATCGCGACAAAGGTGGCTTCTTCAAGTCGTTCCCCGCCTACCTGGGGCTGGCCGTCTCGAGCGACGGCGTGAACTTCACGCGGGTGGGCGACGGGCCCCTCATCAAGGGCACACCGGGCGGCTACGACAGCGACGCGGTGTTCAGCCCCAGCATCGTCGAACACGCAGGCCAGCTGGTGATGCTGTACACCGGCTACTGCTTCGACACCTGCAAGCGCGAGAAGGGCGTCTACCTGATGGCGGCCACGTCCACCAATGGCCGCGACTGGGTCAAGCGCGACAAGCCGGTGATGAGCAAGGCCGATCTGCCCAAGACCAAGGACGGGGCCGCCGAGGCCGAGATCGTGAAGGGACCCGACGGCAACTTCTACCTGTTCATGAGCCTGCTGTACGACCAGGGGCACGACATCGGCCTGGCGCGCGCGCCCACGCCATACGGGCCGTGGGACCTTGCGCCCGACCCCATCATCCGCCGCAGCGCCGGCGAGTTCGACGACGTGGGACCGATTGCCCCGTCGGTGCTGATCGAGGGCAACAAGGTTCGCCTGTGGTACCACGGCTTCAGCAAGCGCAACACCATCCAAATCGGCTATGCCGAGGCCCCCTGGCCGCTGCGCCTGAAGTAGCGCGGGGCCGCCGCACGCGGGGTCAGTGTCAGCGAGGTGCGTCGGCAGCGGCCGCCGGCTGCCCATCGCACAGCCGCGTGAACGCGGCCTGCCAACGCGACAACACGGCGTCTTTTGCGAGTTCGGCGCGCACCCAGGCCTGCGCGTTCGCGCCCAGGCGCGCTGCGCGCTGAGGGTCGTCGCACAGCGATTCGATTGCGGCCGCGAACGCGGGCGCGTCCTCGGGCGGCACCACGACACCGCAGCCCCGCACCGCCGCCGCCACCTCGGTGTCCAGACGCGCGCCGGCCACGGTGGCGCGGCCGCTGGCGAACATGCCGCCCAGCTTCGACGGCATCACCAGGTCGGCCGCCGCGGCACGCTGCGGCAGCAGGTGCACGTCGGCGGCGCGCAGCAGGGAGCCCAGATGCGACAACGGCTGCAGCGGCAGGAAGCGAATCTGCGGCAGGCCCTGCGCCAGCGTCTGCAGCGCCTCGCGCGCCGGGCCGTCGCCGGCCAGCACGAAGAAGATGTCCGACCGGTGCCGCAGCAGGCGTGCCGCTTCGACGATGGTTTCCAGGCCCTGCTTGCCGGCCATGTTGCCGGCGTACATCGCAATCCGACCGCCTGCCGCGATGCCCAGCAGCTGACGAAAGTCGACGCCCGGTGGATCGGGCGGCAGTTCGTCGGCCCAGTTCGGGACGATGAGCAGTTGCTGCGGCGGCACGCCCTTGCTGCGCAGGCGGTCGGCCATGCGCCCGGAGATGGTCGACACACCATCCGCGCGGCGCAGCAGGGCGGCCTCCAGCGCCAGTGCCCAGCGGCGGGCGCGTTGGCCTTGCAGGATGCCGAGGTCGAACGCGGCGTCGACCTCCAGGTCTTGCACATGCAGCCAGGTGCGGGCACCGCAACAGCGGGCCGCCAGCCAGGCGGGCAGGAACGACAGCAGCGGGGGCTCGACCGCCATCACGATCTGCGGCCGCCACAGCGCCTGCCACAACAGCACCGGCAGGCTGGAGAGCATGTGGCTGAGCGTGTACAGCATGCGCACCAGACCACCGGGCCGCTGCGGGATCCAGGCCGGGCAGCGCCACACGTCGACGCCCTCGAGGGTCTCGCGCGAGTACCGTGCCGCCGAATAACCCGCGCCGACGCGCCATGCCGGGTAGTGTGGCGCCGCGGTGACGACCCTGACCTGGTGGCCTTGTTGCACCAGCCACTGCGCCATTTCGGCGTTGTACTTGCCGATGGAGATCAACTCGGGCGCGAAGTAGGGGGAATGCAACAGGATGCGCATGCGAACGCGGGTGCGGATGCGAACGCGCGCGAGCCCGGCTCAGCGGCTCAGGCCGCCAGCGCCACGCGATCGGCCCGCATCCAGTCCACGGTGTGGCCGACGCCGGCGTCGATGTCGAACGGCAACGCGCCACAGACCTGGCTCAGCGCCGCCGTGTCGTGCAGCATTTCGGTGACCAGGTTGTCGAGCCGAAAGCTGGTCAGCGGCACGCTCTTCCAGCCGCCCCAGGCCAGCGCATCGCCGGCCCCGGCCAGCAGCCGCAGCGCCGGCATCGGCACCTGGCGGATCGGCGCCGCGCCAAAGGCCGACTGCACGCGCTGGCCCCAGTCCAGCACCTCGATCGGCGCATAGTCGGCGAGGTAGAACATCTGGCCGTGCACCGACTGGCGCGGTGCCCGAACGAGCTGCAGCAACTGGTGCACCGAGTTGCCGACGTAGCCGAAGGACTTGCGGATGCGCAGTCCGCGCGGATGGATGTAGCGGCCGGCGCGGATGGCGTCGAAGAAGTTGCGGTAGGGCACGTGGAACCACGGGCCCCAAATGGAAGTGGGGCGCACGATGACCCAGTCGAACGGAGCTTGCACCGCCGCACGCACCAGCTTTTCACCCATCACCTTGCTCTCGCCATAAGGCGTGGTGGGCTGGAAGTCGAGCGGCGATGTGGGCTGGTAGCCGATGCGGCAGACCAACCGCGACGAAGCGAACACCACCCGCCGCACCGAGGCCCTGGACGCCGCGTCGATCAGGTTCTGCACGCCGTCGGTGTTGGCCGCGTAGTCGGCCACCCCCGCGCCATTGAGGTCGGTGCGGGCCGCCAGGTGGATCACGACGTCGGGCGCGATGGAGACCACAGCGGCGACCAGGCCCTCACGGTCGCGGATGTCGACCGGATGCCAGCGCACCGACTCGGAATGGGTGGACGGCGCCTTGATGTCGAGGTTGCTGACCTGATGCCCTTGGCGCAGCAGCAGGTCGACGAGGTTGGTGCCAATGAAGCCGGAACCGCCGGTGACGAGAATGTGACTCACAGGGAAAGCTGCTCCAGCGAAGCGGTTTGCGGTGGCAGGGGCGAACTGCGGCCGTTGGCACGATCGATCACACCGGCATAGACCTGCATCAGGTGGCGCGCGTGCGCCTGAGGGGTCGGCGGGTCGCGCCAGAAGCGCTCGTGCGCCGCAGCGCCGAGCCGCGTTGCCAGGTCGGGTTCATCGACCATGCGCCGCAGGGCCTGCGCCAGCGAGCCGACGTCGGCCGACTTGAACACCAGGCCGGTTCCTTCGTGCACGACCGAGTCGGTGGCCGCACAGGTGTCGGCCACGATGGCCGGTACGCCCAGCGCTGCCGCTTCGTCGACGACAAGACCCTGGGTTTCGTACCAGAGCGACGGCAGCACCAGCGCGCGGGCTTGGCGCATTTCGTGGCTGACCGCGGCACGGTTCAACTGCCCGGTGAACCGCGCCTTGGGGAAGCGCCATTCCAGATCGGCCCGCTCGGGCCCGTCACCGATGCACACCGCGTCGACCTCGGCCAGTTCACAGGCGCGCAGGAACAGCTCCGCGCCCTTGTAGCGCGATGGACGGGCCACCATCACCATCGTTCGGTTGGCGCTGAGGTCGGTGGCCGGCGCCGGTTCGATCTCGATCGGGTTGCGCACATGGACCACCCGTGAATCGGCTGGCAAATGCGGCCGCAGGATGGCCTCGCTGAAACGCGACACGACGATGAACTCACGCAGGTCGCCGGGCAATCCTCCCCAGCCAGACTGAACGACATGGCGCGCCACCCGATACAGCTTGTGCGAGTACCGCCGCGCATCGCAGTGGGTGCGGATGCACTGGCCCGACATCGGATCGAGCCGGCAGATGCGGTTGCTCTGAAAGTTGTAGAGCGCGCCTGTCGGGCAGATTGAGAAGTAGTCGTGCAGCGTGCACACCAGAGGAAAGCCTGCCTCGCGCACTTCGCGCACCACGCTGCTCGACAACGACTTGGTCCAGCTGTGCAGGTGCACGACGGTGTCGGCCGGATCGTGCTCGGTCAGCAGCGCGCGCATTCTTCTGGCGGCAGTCAGGTTCCACAAGCCTTGCAGCGCGGCGCGACCCGGCAGCGGATCGCGCAGCAGGTCGCTTTGGCCGGTGCACACCAGGCGCGCCTTGCGCTCGGTGCGGTCGTCCGGGCGCAGCGCGTCGGCGACGAAGAGCGTCACCGCCGTGCCCGTGGTCGCGAGCTGCTCGGCCGACGACAGCGCGACCACATCCGCACCACCGTCTGCATAGAGGTGGTCGTTGACGACGATCACGTTCATGGCGTCGCGTCCGGCGACGCCAGCCCGACCTCGCAGGCGCGCGGCGGCGCCAGGTCAAAGGCTTCGGAAAGGCGATTCACACATCAGGCCTCGACTGCGACGCGCCGTTCCTCGTTGCTGGTGGCGTGCTGTTTGGCGGCATCGGCCGCACTGCCGTAGTCGGCAGAGCGTATGCACTGCAGCAGGCCTTCTTCCAGGCTGAACGCTGGCTTCCAGCCGAGTGCCTGCAGCTTGGAACTGTCGATGGACTGCTCGCGAATCTCCTGGAAATTGCTGGGCTTGTCGATGATGGCAATGCCGCCGCGGTAGTTCATCAGCTGGCAGATCTTTTGTACCAGGCCTTCGATTGAGATGGTCTCGGTGCCGCCGATGCAATAGACCTCGCCGCGGGCCGCCTTGCGGTTGATGAGGAACAGCCCGTCGACCACATCGTCGATGTAGACGAACTCACGCACATAGTCTTTCACGCCCGTGAAGATGACCGGCTTTTCGCCTCGATTGATCGAGCGGATCACGTTCGGAATGATGCGGGTCAGGTTGGGATCGCCCGGACCGTAGACGTTGGACGAGCGCACGATGTTGATCGGCAGGTCGTAGTTGTGCAGGTAGTTCTGCGCGACGATGTCCTGGCACGCCTTGGTCGACTCGTAGGTGTACTTGGGCACGAACGCCGTGTTCTCGTTGTACGGCGGCGCCGCGTGTCCGTACACCTTGTCCGAGGTGAACATCAGGATGCGCTCGATGGTGTTGATGCCGGCGTTGCGCACCGCTTCGAGCAAGGTCACGGTGCCCATGACGTTGGTGAAGTAGGCGTTCATCGGATCGTTCGCGCACTTGCGAACGATGGAGTTCGAAGCAAAGTGATAGATCGTGTTCACTTCGTAGCGGCTCACCACGTCGGACACGAAGTTGTAGTCGCTCAAGCTGCCGCGAACCGCGATCACGTTGCGGTGCCGCTGCTGGCGCAGGGGGTTGGACTGGTGGTACAGCAGGATGACCCGCGTGTTGGCCTCGTTGGTGCTGTCCAGCAGGCGCTGCACCAATCCGGAGCCGATGAATCCGGCTGCGCCGGTGACAAGTACGGTGTTTGTTTTCATGGTTCCTCGCCCCGTTAAGACAAAAAAGAGTTGCGATGCTGAACGTCGCGGAGGCCGTTTTGCGCCGACCCAACGACGGAAGAATGAAACGGCGGTCAGCGAAAAAGACTCACCGACGAGACGGATCGGGTACCGCCGCCACCTCCCGAACCGACCTTGCTCGAATGCGCAAAAGCAACCACCGTGCCGATGGATGCAGACACCACAGCAGCCCGACGAAGGCCAGGTAGGCGGCAGCCACCACGCACCAGCGCAGCACGACCGGCAGCACCGAAAGCCAGTTGGGTGCGGCCACGCCCAGCGCGCCCACCAGCAAGGCGCCCACCAAGGCAGCGGCGGTGGCCCCGGGCCTCAACAGCCGCCACGGCATGCGTTCGTCGCGATGGATTCCGATGAGCGTGATTGCGCATCCGACGAGCATCGCAAACGACACCATTGCATACAACCCCCAATATGTAGTGTGCGAATGCCACCACCATCCCAAAAGTGCGGCCAGCGCCACGGTGACGAGGTGGCCGCGCAAGGCCCACTGCATGCGGCCGCTGGCCAGGGCCAGGTTGAGCGCCGGGTCGGTCAGGCTGTAGACCAGCCAGGGCACCAGCGCGAAGACCAGGGCATGCACGAACACCGGGTCGTCGCGGCCGGTCATCACCCACGAGATGGCGTGGACCGCTGCCAGGAGGCCCGCGAAAATGGGCAGCGCCACCACCAGCAGCACGCCGAACGAGCCGCCATAGGCCGACGAGCGCAGCGCCGGACCCATCGGTGTGTGGGCGGTGGGCGCCAGGCGCGGCACCAGCACGCGCAAGGCCGACGCCAGCAAGCCGCGCACGCCCTTGGCGATTCGAAATGCGAGATCGAAATACGACACCGCCGACAAATTCCCGCTGCGCGCGAGGCTGAGCTTGACGCCGCTTTCGAGCAGCAAGTAGCACAGCACCAGCGCCTGCACCGACAAGCCGTAGCGCACCGCATCGCGCAGGATGCCCAGCCTGAAACGCGGACGCAGCCAACGCAGTCCCGGCGTGCCACGCACCAGCAGCACGAAGTTGGCAACGCACAGCACGGCGTTCTGCGCCACGAAGGCGGCCGAGGCGCCGTCCATGCCCCACACCGGCACGCACGCCACCGTGAGCAACAGGCCGAACAGCAAGGCGCCGGTGCCGGCTGCGCTGCGCTCGACGAATCGCTGCTGGCCGTCGAGCCCGCCGGCCAGCGCATCGGCCACGCGGTTCAACCACAAGCCCATCAGCACGAGCGGAAGCCAGCGGTGCGCCGACGCACGCAACTCAGGCGTCAGCGTCAGCCACGACGACCACAGCGGAAACGCGAGGTAGGTCGCGATCAACGCGACGCCGGTGAACACCGCCACCGCCCACAGCAGCGTCTCAACGGTTTCTTGCGGCGACGGCCCGCCATCGAGTTGCGCCAGCGACAGTTGGCGAATCAACACGTGGTTCAGGCCCATGTCGGCCATGCAGGCCAACAACCCGGCCGCCATCAGTGACACCCACACGCCGACCGTTTCGGCACCGACTTGGCGGATCAGGTAGCCATACAAGACCATGCCGATCAGCGTTTGCGCGGCCGTCGCCACCACCGCCGCGCCGGCGCTGATGCGCAGCCGGCCGCTCGGGGGCATCGCTGGCGCGGCGGGCGGCTTCACTGCAGCGCGGCAGTCGACGTGTCGAGCAACAGGTTCGCGATGTCGTCGGCCACCCAGATGCAATGGTCGATCTTGCCGGTGAACGCGGTGATGTAGCCCGGCTCATGGCGGCGAATGATGGACGGCCGCGCGTCGGTGTCGTGACGGTTCGCGAGCACCATGCGCGGGCCTTCGAGGAAACCGCTCAGCCGCACCGATGCGAGCGCGGGCACGAAGCGGCTGCAGGTCTGGCGAATGCGCTCGAAGCGCGCCTGGCCGTCGATCTGCCGCGACGGCGCCGTCGCCTTGCTCAGCCAGCTTGGCGGCATGTGGTTGCCCACGTGTTCGGCGATCACCGAATGCGCCACGTCGTAGAGCAGGTAGCGGCCGGTCTGACCGAACGGCAGCACCGTCATGAACGGGCCGTCCATGATCGAAACGCCGACCGGTGCGTGATCCCATTCGATGATCGGGACCATGGTGTATTCGTACTGGTATTCCGGCACGGCGTGACCGAGTTGCTCGGTCAGTTCGTTGACGCTGGCGTAGGTGCAGTTGACCACCGCGTCGAAGTCGCGCGCCGGCTGGCCGGCCACCTGCAGGCGAAAGCCGCTGCCCCGACGTTCGATGCGCTGCACGTCGGCGTTGAAGCGGGGCTCGATGCCGGCACGGTGCAAGCGTTCGAACATCAGCCGGCTCAGCACCGCACTGTCGTAGACCACCTCGTCGCACAGCACGCCCAGCGACACGCCCTGCACCACCGGGTCGTAGGTGGCGGGGTCGATGCGCTGGTGGCGCAGGCCCATGCGCTCGCAAAAGGCCAGGTACTGTTCTGGCGTGACCATCGAACCTTCGCTGGCCACGAAATACGCATTCGGGAAGTTGCCCAGGATGCACGGCTCGAACTCCTGCCTGAAGCGGGTGAAGCCGCGAATGCTCTGGCGCGCGGTTTCGTCGTCGCGCGGGTAGTGAAAGCCCAGGTGGAGTCGATTCTGGTTGTTGTACGACGCGCCCTGCAGCGGGATCGGCTGGCGTTCGTACACGGTGACGGCCGCGCCGCGCGCCGCCAGCCTGAGCGCCGTCATGGCGCCAAAAATTCCACAGCCGATGATGGCCACCGACATCGAACTAGACATGGGCTCCCCCGTTGAGGCGAATCACCTGGCCGTTCAGATTGGCCCAGGCGGGTTCGCACAGATTCACGATCACGGCGGCGATCTCGGCCGGTGTGGTCAGGCGACCGGTCGGCGTAGTCGCCAGATGATGGGCACGGCGCTCGGGCGACATCGCCTCGAACATCGCACTGTCGTCGATCAGCGCCGGCGCCAGCGCGTTGACGCGCAGCGCCGGCGCCAGCCAGGTGGCCAGCGATTTGACAAACGCCACCAGCGCCGCCTTCGAGGCCGCGTAGACCGGATCGAAGCTGCCCCGGTCGCCCGAGATGGACGACAGCATCCACACCTGCGCGCCGTGGTTGAAGCGCGGCAACAAGCGGCGCAGCAGGGCGGCCTGGGCCGTGAAGTTGCTGCGCATCACATCGTCCATCAGGGCGTCGTCGTACGCGGCGAGCGACTTGCCCGGCAGGATGCCGGCCAGGAACACCGCCACATCGAGGCCGCCGAACGACGGCACCACGCTGTCGGCGAGGCGGTCGAGCGACGCGCTGTCCAGCAGATCAAGCGCTTCGACGCGGGCTGCTGCGGGCGCGTCGGTCAGTCGACCGCTGCGGGTGGTGGCCAACACCTGCGCTCCCTGCGCCACGAAGCGCGTGACCAGATCGCAACCGAACGAGGCCGAAGCGCCGACCACGAGCACACGGCGGGGAGACTTCATCAGTAGGCGTTCTCGTGCACGAAGCCCTTCACCAGCGTGAGGGCGATGATCTTCAGGTCGAACCACAGCGACCAGTGCTCGATGTAGAACAGGTCGTGTTGCACGCGGCGCTCCATCTTTTCGGGTGTGTCGAGCGCGCCGCGCCAGCCGTTCACCTGCGCCCAGCCGGTGATGCCGGGCTTGACCTTGTGGCGCAGCATGTAGCGGTCGACCACCTCCTTGTAGGCCTCGTTGATCTCGATCGGGTACGGGCGCGGCCCGACGATGGACATCTGACCCTGCAGCACGTTGATGAACTGCGGCAGTTCGTCGAGGCTGGTACGCCGCAGGAATGCACCGACGGCGGTCACGCGCGCATCGTTGCGCGTGGCCAGCGTGTAGGTGCTGGGCGCCTGGTAGTGAGCGCGCATGGTGCGGAACTTCCAGACTTCGATGGTCTCGTCGTGCAGCCCGCGACGGCTTTGCTTGAACAGCACCGGGCCAGGTGAATCGAGCCGCACCGCCAGCGCCACCATCAGCATCAGCGGGCTGACCAGCAGCAGGATCAGCGCCGCCAGCACGCGGTCCTCGATCGCCTTCACGCAGCGGTTGATGCCCTGCATCGGCGACGCCGTCAATGCCACCAGCGGAATGCCCGCCACCTCGCCGAGCGACTGGTTGAGGATGAAGAACTGGAACACGTCAGGCACCAGGCACACATCGGTGGTGCTGTGGCGCAGCGCGTGAAGAATCTCGCGAATGCGGGTCTCGGCGCGGAACGGCAGCGCCACCCAGACCTGGTCGATGTGCGCCTCGGCGACGAAGTCGCCCATCGCCTTCACCGAACCGAGCACGCGAACGCCTTCGGTCGCGGGCAGGCGCTCGGGGTTGCGGTCGTCGAAGTAGCCGACCACCGAAATGCCCAGGTCCGGACGCGCCTTCAGTTGGGCGGCCACCCGCAAGCCGAGTTCTCCGGCCACCGCGATCACCACCGTGCGCTGGTTGAAGCCGTGCCGGCGCAGCGTCGACAGCGCCCGCCGGGCTAGCAGGCGCAGCGTCACGGTCGACAGCCAGCCCGCCACCAGCCACAGCAGCAGCCACTGGAGCGCCGGTCCGTCGAGTTGGTTGCGCAACCAGAGGTAGCCGCACAGGAGGCCGATCGACAGCAACCAGCCACCCGACAGCGCCTCGATCTCGGAGCCCAGGCGGGTGCTGCGCGTGGCCCGATAGACACCGAACTGGTCGAGCGTGAACAACATCAACACCATCATCAACAGCACCGCCTCGCGAGCGTGCAGCGGATGCGCCGGGCCGTCGTAGGTCAGGTAGAAAGCCAGGCTCGCACTGGCCAGCACCAGCACCAGATCGCCCAGGCGCTTGGCCAGCATCACCAGGCTGGGATGGTCGCGCAACAGGCCACGGGTGTTCATCAGGCGCGGCTCAGTGGGTGCGTCGCGCAATGACAACGAGGTTGTCGCCGCGGCAATCGATGCGGCGCGGCGAGCGGGCGTCTTCGCTGGCCAGATAACCGTTCAAGTCGGCTGGCGCACCTTCATGCGACTCGTCGACCAGCGCCTGCGCGGTGACGGGCGAATCGGTGAGCGCGAGCACGCCGTCGCGGGCGCGCCGCATCGCCGGCAGCAGGCCGCTGACGCGCAACAGCGAGCGCACCGATTGGCGCACGCCGGAAGACGCCGGCGTCGCAGGCGGGTCGCCGTTGGTGTAGGTGTAGGCGTCTAGCAACTCGAAACCGGTCCGCTTCAGCAAGCTGCCGAGCGTGCTGGGCGAAAACAGATGGATGTGGAACGGGTTGAAGCCCAGCCAGTGCTCGCCCAGCGCACGCCGGTGGTCGGAGTCGGCGTTCGGCGTGCCCAGCACCAGCCAGCCTTCGGGTTTGACGGCGCGGTGCACGGCACGCAGGAATTCGAGCGGGTCGGTGACGTGCTCGATCACGTCGGTGCTCAACACCACGCTGGCCGGCGTGAAGGCGGCGGACGAGGTCCAGGACTCGATGGTGCCGGTGTGAACCTGCAGCGCGAATCGATCGCGCGCAAAGGCCGCCGCGTCGCCGGACAGTTCGACGCCGCGCACGCTCCAGCCGCGCGCCTGCAACAGCGCCAACAAGTAGCCCTTGGCGCAGCCGACTTCGAGCAGATCGCGCTTGTCGGTCAGCTGCTGCGCCACGCCGATGGTCTGGCCCGCCAGCACGGCGACACGCCTGACGGCATCGCGCTCGCGCTCGTTGAACACGTAGTAGTCGCCGGTGTACAGGCGCTCGATCTCGGCGTCGGACAGGCGCGGCGAGTTGAAAAGGAAACTACAGCCGCCGCACTCGCGCATGTCGAACCGGCCGGGATAGCCCTGGTCGGGGTATGCGACCGAATGCAGCAAGCGGCTGGCGCTTCCGCCGCAGACGATGCACGGCTGGTTGACTGCGTGCTTCATCTGGTCGCCTCGGGCAGGGGCACCACAGCCAGCAGGCTGGTCGCGACGGACAGCACTTCGTCGACCTCGATCAGACGCATGCAAAGCTGGTCCTGCACCTCGCAGCGCACCAGCATGCAGCCGGCGCAGGGAACGCTTTTGCGCAACACACGGTGGTGGCCGCCCATCGGCTCCCATTTGCCGGGCACGTCGCGGGCGGAAAAAAGCGCAACGCAGGGCACGTTGCAGGCAGCGGCCAGGTGCATGGTGCCGGTGTCGTTGCCGATGAACAGTCGGCACCGCTCGAGCAGCGCTGCCGACTGACGCACCGGCAAGGCGCCGGCCGCAAGCGTGCCACGGCCCCAGGCCCGCACGAGCCGCTCGGCAACCGCCGTGTCTTCGATGCCGCCAACGACCACCGGCCAGATGTTGAAGCGCTCAATCAGCGCGCGGCCGACGGCTTCGAATCGTTCTGCGGGCCACAACTTGGACTGCAGGTTCGAGCCCGGCGCGAAGGCCACCCAGGGTCCGACATCGGCGGGCACGGCGGGCCGATCCGCCAACCAGCGCGCCACGGCAAAGCGGTCGGCGGCGGCCAGCGAGAGGTCGCGCCGCGCGCGCTGCAACGGCGGAGCTGACACGGCCGAGCCGGCCAGCCGCGACAGCAGGCGCTGCGCTTCGGACACGTGGGCACCGCCGTCCAGTTCGCCCAGCGCGCGGGCACCGATCACCTGCCGGATGCCGGCCAGGCGAAAGAACAGCAAGTCGCGTTCGATCTGCGCCGGCGCTCGCACCGACGGCGCCAGGTACACCACCAGGTCGAAACGCCCGGCACGCAGTTGGCGGATCAGGGCCAGCGCGCCCAGCCACTTGCGCCAGCGCGGCAGGTTTTTGCCGTAAGCGTGGTAGTCGCCGTCGAACAGCAGGTAGTCGTCGAACAGTCCGCTGCCTTCGAGGATTTCGCGGCCGACCGGAATCGTGCCGCGGGCGGCCGTCTTGGTCAGCATCACGCGCCGGGCTTGCGGAAACGCGTCACGCACGGCCCAGAACGAAGGCAATGCGACCAGGGTGTCGCCGAGGCTGCCGACATGAAACACCAGCACGCGCTGCGGCAGCGCAGCACGGCCCGAGCGGGTGGCGGCAGGCTGCGACAAGGGCGCGGGCGTGGTCGTCAACATCAAGAAATCACCGTCTTCGCGGCACGTCGTGTGCGCGTCGGGTCGAAGCGTTTTGACAAATGCAGCAGCGGGTCTTCAACGTAGCGATAGACCGTGTAGCCGACCCCCAGCGCGATGGCCAGCGAACCGACCATGAACAGCAGGTGCGGCAGCAGCCCGGGAATACCGAACTCACCCCACAAGCGACCCGCCACCACCAGCACCATCAGGTGCGTCAGATAGATCGAATAGGCGCCGTCGCCGACCCAGCCCAGTTGCGGCAGGAACACGCGGCCTTGCTCCAACTCGCGCAGCACGATGGCGTACAGAAACACCGCCGCCGGCAGGCCGAACACCCAGACACGCCAGAAGTCGCTGACCCAGTAGTCGCCGGTCAGAGAAACCCACAGCGAGTAAGTCGCCGGCACCCACAACACCGCCGCCCAGAGACAGATGTTCGCGCCACGGCGCGGTCCGTAGGCCACGGCCCAGGCGGCCGTCATGCCGAGGATGAAGTCGAGGTTGATGGCGTTGAAGAACACCCGCTCGAACGCGCCCTGCTGCGGCCTGGGAATTTGCTGGCCCCAGCCGATGAGCGCGACCGTGACGACCAGCCAGGCGAACATCGCTTTCGGAATGTGGCGCTCGGGCAGCAGCAGCATGAAGCCGAACACGATGTAGAAGTACAGCTCGTGATGCAGCGTCCATGCCACTGGGATCAGCGGCAGCCGAACATCGGGGATCAGCAGCAGCGACCGGATCAGGCTGACCTGGTGTCCTTCGGACGCATTGAACAGTGCGGGCTGCATGAAGTACAGCGGGATCAGCAAGGCCGTCAGCAACATGTACATCGGGTAGAGCCGCGTCGCCCGCGAGTAGGCATACGACTTCGCGTACTGCGCGCTGCCGAACTTGCCGAAGGCCAGGTAGGTCATCACGAAGCCGCTGACGGCCAGGAAGATGTCGACGCCCGAGATGCCGAACGAGATCCACGAACCCAGCAGGTGCGGGCCGTGCGAATACTTGTTTTCGGTGTGGTGCAGGTGCACCAGGATGACCACCAGCACCGCCAGGCCGCGCAGGCCTTGAATGCCCGCCAGGCGCACCGGACCCTTCACTGAACTCGAGGTCGCCACAACGCGTTTCCTTGTGCATTTGCGTTGCTCGCATCGCTGCCGACTGCCGCACGCCTTATGATCCGCCCCGAGCTCACACCCGCAAAACGGGGTGACTCAACCTGAAGTGAGACTAGCACGCAGGCCTGTGAAACAACACGACCCGCAGGCCGTCGTTCGAGGGATTGACGCACTGCACCAGGCCTGATCTTCTTGGGGCCAGTGCGCTTCAAACGGCACCCACCCTTTTGAGTGAGACCCGATTTGTCAGAGCCCACGCGAACCTCGACGACTCCCGCCGCGCCCCCCGGTTTCAACGCGCCACGAGTCACCTTCTCCGCTCCGAGCCTCGACTGGCTGATGGTGATCCTGCTGCAACGATGGCGCTGGATCCTGGCGTCAACGCTGATCGCGGGTGCCGGCGTTCTGCTGGCTTTGCCTTTTCTGACGCGACAGTACGAAGTCTCGGCGGCCTTGCTGTTCAAACTGGGCCGTGAACAGGTCGCACCGTCGGTGGCCGGAACGGCGTCGGTGGCGGCGCCCTTCAAGCGCACCGAGGACGTGACCTCAGAGGCGGAAATCATCACCAGCCAGGCGCTGGTCGAAAACCTCGTGAAGGCCTTCGGTACCGAATACTTTCTGGCCAGCAAGGAACCGCAAACGGTCTGGGAGCACATCAAGTACTACGCGCGCACCGTGGTGCGCAGCATTCGCGACGCGATCACCGAAGTGATGATCCTGGTCGGACTGGAGAAGCGGCTGACGCCGTTCGAAAGCGTGGTCTCGCTGATCCAGGCATCGCTGCAGGCCGAAGCCGTGAAGCGCGCCGACGTGATCGACATCAAACTGTCGATGGCCGACCAGCAGGCCGGTGTCGACGTGATGAACAAGCTGATCGAGCTGTACCTGGCAGAGCACATCCGCGCCTTCCAGACGCCGGGCGCCACCAAGTTCCTGGTCGACCGGGTCGGCACGCTGAAGGCCGAACTGGCTGCGCTGGAGTCGCAGCGCAGCGACTTCAGCCGCAGCTCGTCGCTGTGGGACCTCGACGAGCAGCGCAAGTCGCTGTTGCAGCAACAGCGCGAACTGCGACAGTCGCTGGCGCGCACCACCGAAGACATGGGCCGGGTGGCGGCCGAAATTCGCCACGCCGAAACCACGCTGGCCGGCGCACCGCCGGAGAAACGCGTCTCGCGCGTCGAGCAGGCCAACCCGGTGGGCCAGGCGCTGCAGATGCGCGTGGTCGAGCAGCGCGCGAAACTGGAACGCCAGCGGCAGGTGTTCGGCGCCGGCAGCCGGCGCATCGAGGACGACGAAGCCGAACTGGCGCAGCTTGAAAAGCTGTTGGCGTCGCAGGCGAAATCGGTGACGCAAACCGAGACCTTCGAGATCAGCCAGAGCTTTCGCGAAGGCGAACGCTCGCTGGCCGAATTCCGCACCCGACTGGCGGGCTTGAAGGCGCAGCAGCAAGGTCAGCGCGAACAGGACCTGCGTCTGCTCGATGACCTGGGCCGGCTCGACAAGCTGGGCGAGCAGTCCCGCCGTTTGAACCGCGAGATCGGGCTGGCCGAACAAAACTCTCAGCTGTACGCCCGCCGACTCGAAGAGGCGCGCATCTCCGATGCGTTGGACTCGGCCGAGATCTCCAACGTCTCCATCATCGGCCGCCCGACGGCCAGCATCTCGCCGGTGCGACCGCGCGCCAAGCTGCTGTTCTTCGGCGCGCTGGCAGCCGGCCTGCTCGGCAGCTTCGGCTTCTTCGTGCTGCGCGACGCGCTGCGTCCAACGGTTCATTCCCGCGACAAGGCGGCCGACATTCTTGGCGCGCCCGTGCTGGTGCGATTGACGGAGGTTCGCTGGTGAAGTTGTCCGACCTGCTCCAGTCGCCGGCCCTGGCCGAAGAATTCGAGCGCCTGCGGCGCGACCTCGGCGTGCGCCATGTGGCCATCGCCGGTGCGCAAGGCGGTGAAGGCGTCACCACGGTGGCCACCCGACTCGCCTTCAGCCTCGCCGGCCAGGG
>JANNBZ010000043.1:0-18559 GCA_031386065.1 Burkholderiales bacterium | reverse complement strand
ACAGCATGACCATCAAGACCGCCACGTTGAACGGCGTTGCGACGATAGAGATCGCGCGGCCGGAGAAGAAGAACGCGATCACGGGGGCGATGTATGGGCAGATGGCGGCGGCGCTCGATGCTGCGAAGGTCGACCCTGCGGTGCGCGCGGTGCTGATCACCGGCCAGCCGGGCATCTTCACCTCGGGCAACGACATCGAAGATTTCATGCAGCGCCCGCCGGGCAACGCAGAATCGCCGGCCATCGTGTTCATGAAGGCACTGATCGGCTGCGACAAGCCGGTGGTCGCCGCGGTGACCGGCGCGGCGGTGGGCATCGGCACCACGCTGCTGCTGCACTGCGACTTCGTCTATGTGTCCGACGAAGCGCGGCTCGCGATGCCGTTCGTCAGTCTGGGTCTGGTGCCCGAGTTCGCCTCCAGCCTGATCGTGCCGTTGTTGATGGGCCATGTGCGGGCCGCCGAGAAGCTGCTGCTCGGTGAGCCGTTCACCGGTGCCGATGCGGTCGAATGCGGCATTGCCAACGCGGTGCTGCCGGCGAACGAAGTGGCGCCGCACGCGCGCCGCATCGCCGAGCGCTTCAACGCGCTGCCGCCAGGCGCCGTGCGCGACAGCAAGATGCTGATGCGTCGGGCGCGCGCGCAGGCCACGCTCGACACCATAGGCGTCGAGAGCGAACTGTTCGCGAAGCGCCTGCGCAGCCCCGAAGCGCAAGAAGCGTTCAGTGCCTTTTTCCAGAAGCGCAAACCCGACTTCGCGCAGTTCTGAGCCGGTGCGAAGGCGCTACGCGAATGTCGCTGACGCTGAAGATCGCGCTCTCACCGCTGCTCATCGCGCAGGCGATTGCAACGCGGCGGCGCGCGCCGGTGCTGCCCGAAGCCTCTGGCCCGCGCGAGGGCCGTGTCGGCGGCGGCGGTGCGGCGTTTCGATTGCTGATGGCCGGTGATTCATCGGCCGCTGGCGTCGGCGTGGCGCACCAGGACCAGAGCGTCGCCGGCCACCTGACACGCGCGCTGCATGTGCACGGACGGCGGCCGGTGCGCTGGGCGCTGCGTGCGCGGTCGGGCCTGACGACGCAGCAGGTGCACGCGATGCTGCGCGATGAACGTCCCGCAGCAGTCGATGTGGCCGTGGTGATCAGCGGCGTCAACGACGTGATCGAGCAGGTGCCATCGCGCCGCGCGGTGCAGCAGCGTGCCGCGCTGGCCGACTGGTTGCTCGGCGAAGGCATTGCGGCGCATGTCGTGTTCGCGCCGCTGCCACCGATCCACCAGTTTCCGTTGCTGCCGCAGCCGCTGCGCCGCGTGATGGGCGACGACGCGCAGCGCCACAATGCGGCGCTCGCCGAATGGGCCGCAGGGCGAAGCGATGTGTCGTGCGTGGCCATCGCGCTGACGCTGCACGCCGACATGATGGCGAGCGACGGCTTCCACCCCGGCGAGCCGGTCTACCGAACCTGCGGCGAGGCGCTGGCGCGCTTCATTGCCACCGAACTGATTCCGACCTAGAAACCGCAGTTGATCGCTTTCCTCCGCTGGGAACACCTCATGAATACAAATTGTTTTCCCTACGCCAGCCGTCACCTCATGGGTGACACCGCTACGCGCCCGATTGAGCAGCGCTGCGTCACGCTGGCGGCGTTGCTCCTCCTTGCGGGCAGGAGCCCGCAGCGTCGTCGCGCCTTGCCAGCGCACCGCATCGCCGCCCACTCGGGCGCGTCCAACTGCGGTATCTAGGTCACTGGAGCAAACCGCATGAACCTGAACGGTAAAACCCTCTTCATCACCGGCGCATCGCGCGGCATCGGACTGGCCATCGCGAAGCGGGCCGCGCGCGACGGCGCGAACGTTGTCGTGGCCGCCAAGACCACCGAGGCCGACCCGCGCTTGCCCGGCACCATTCACTCGGCAGCGGCCGAGATCGTGGCAGCGGGCGGGCAGGCGCTGGCGGTGCAAACCGACATCCGCGACGAGGCCAGCGTGCTGGCCGCGATGGCGCAGGCGGTGGCGCAGTTCGGCGGCATCGACATCCTGGTCAACAACGCCAGTGCGATCAGCCTCACGCCCACGCCGGCCACGCCGATGAAGCGCTTCGACCTGATGTTCGGCGTCAACGTGCGCGGCACCTACCTGTGCACCCAGGCCGCGCTGCCGCATTTGCTGAAGTCGGCGCAGGCCGGCCGCAACCCGCATGTGCTGAACATGGGCCCGCCGCTGAGCATGAAGGAGCACTGGTTCAAGAACCACACCGCTTACAGCATGGCGAAGTACGGCATGAGCATGTGCACGCTGGGCCACGCCGGCGAGTTCCGGCCGCATGGCATTGCGGTGAACAGCCTGTGGCCGCGCACCGCCATCGCCACGGCGGCCTTGCAGATGATTCCGGGGGTCGACGTGGGCCGCTGCCGCACGCCCGAGATCCTGGCCGACGCGGCCTACCTGATCCTGACCAGCGACGCGCACACCACCAGCGGCAACTTCTTCATCGACGACGAGGTGCTTTCGCAGCACGGCATCGGTGATCTCGACCGCTACAGCGTGACCCCGGGCACCACCGATTTCATCCCCGACTTCTTCGTGGATTGAGCGGCTGGTGCTGCCCCCTCCTCCTTCAAGGGGGAGGGCGGGGGTGGGGGTGAAATGGCGGCCGTGGGCCAGTCAGCCCGTCGCCAGTGGCAACGCGCCCGCGCCGCAACTCGGGCAATAGTGAAAGAACGCGTTCTTGCGCGTCTCGCACTGCGCGCAGTGGTCGAACAGCTTCATGCTGCAGTGGACGCAGAAGTTGCTGGCCAGCGGACCATTCGCCGCAGCCGGCGCGCCACCGGCCGCCGCCAGCGTGACGATGGCGCGTTCGCAGCCGGGGCAGATGTTGGCGGCCATCTTCTTCAACGCCTCTTCGTAGCCCAGCGCCTGGCGCCGCTCGGGTTCGGTCTGCGCTTCGACTTGCTGGCGCTTCGCGACGTAGCGGCGCATCGCCTTGATCACGTAGTCCCCACCGACCGCCGTCAGCACGATGCCTACGGCGTAGCGCACGTAGCCACCGTAGCTCGGCAGGTAGGGCACCAGCTCGAAGAAGAACGCGAACAGCGCGAACAGCACGAAGCCGCGCATCAGCGGCCAGTAGTCGCTTTGGCGATTGCGGGCGATCAGCCTGCCCGCCATGCCCAACAGCGGCAGCGTGAGCGCCAGCCGAAAGCCGAACACCCGCATCTCCTGCTTGAACAGCGCCGCGCGGAAGGCATCTTCGGCGGCGGCCGTGACGTCGGCCTCGGCGCGACGCTGCTTGCTCAGCGCCTGCTCGACGTCGAGCGCCTGGCGGTCGATCTGTTCGACCGCCATCTGCGCCTTGCGCTCGGCCGCCTTCAGCGTGTCGAGCCCGCGCGTGCGGCTGATCACCTCCGGGTCTTGCGCCGGGTCGATGGTGGCGGTGCGGGTGCCGATCCAGTTGCTGTAGGCCTCGCGCGCCGAGGCATAGGCATTGCTCGCGGCCTGCAGGGCTTGCTCAGCCTGCGCGCGCTGGTCGGTCAGCTCGCGCTGCGAAATGGTGAGCCGGCGCAGCTCGGCCTTCGCGCTGCCCAGCGCGGCGGCGTCGGCGAACTGCTCGATGTTCAGGCGCTGTTCGACCTTGGGCAGGTCGGCCACCACCTTGCCGCCCAGCCCGATCAGAAAGCCGGCGAAGGCGAACGACAGCAACCACATCACGAAGGCGAACAGCTTCTCCGGCACGCGCAGGCTTTTGAACATGGGGGACTTTGCTCCGGGGGTGGATGGGGATCAGGGCTTCGGGATCTCGCGCGGCTTGCCGCTCATGTCGATCGCCACGTAGGTCAGGTTTGCCTCGGTCACCTTCACCACGTGCAGGTTGGCAGGGTTGCGCTCGGCGTAGACCTCGACGTTGATGGTGATCGAGGTGCGCCCGATGCGCTCGACCTTGGCGTAGAAGCTCAGCAGGTCGCCCATCGACACCGGCTGCTTGAAGACGAACTGGTTCACCGCCACGGTGGCGATGCGGCCCTTGGCAATGCGCGCCGGCAACACCGCACCGGCCAGGTCGACCTGGGCCATGATCCAGCCACCGAAGATGTCGCCGTTGCCGTTCGCGTCGGCCGGCATCGGCATCACCCGCATCACCAGTTGCCGGTCGCCGGGCAATTGCAGCGGGCCGATGGAGGCCACTGTGTCCGCCGTGTCCGCCGCTGAGGCGTCGCTTGAAATGTCGGGCATATTGCTCCACCTGCCTTTGTTGCCTGCCTGATTCTTTCACGATGCGTCCTGCTTCCCTTGCTGCCCCTGCGCCCACCGTTGCCGGCGCGCCTGCGCGTTCCGATTGGCGCACGCTGAAGAAGCTGCTGCCCTATGTGTGGCAGTGGCGCTGGCGGGTCGGCGTGGCGCTGTCGTTCCTGATCGCGGCCAAGCTGGCCAACGTCGGCGTGCCGCTGGTGCTGAAGCAGCTGGTCGACTCACTCACGCTGAAGCCGGGCGACCCGGCTGCGGTGCTGGTTGTGCCGGCGGCGCTGCTGCTGGGCTACGGCGCGCTGCGGCTGTCGATCACGCTGTTCACCGAGCTGCGCGAATTTTTGTTCTACCCGGTGGCCGCGCGCATTGCGCGACGCGTCTCGCTGGAGGCCTTCGAGCACCTGCTGGCACTGAGCCTGCGCTTTCACCTGGAGCGGCAAACCGGTGGCGTCTCGCGCGACATCGAGCGCGGCTCGCGCTCGATCCAGTCGCTGCTGAACTTCACGATCTACAACATCCTGCCCACGCTGGTCGAGATCACGCTCGTCATCAGCCTGCTGTCGGCCAAGTTCGACGGCTGGTTCGCGGCCATCACCTTCGGTGCGCTGGTGCTGTACATCGCGTTCACGGTGGCGGTGACGGAATGGCGCACCCACTTCCGCCGCGCCATGAACGAGCAGGACAGCAAGGCCAACACCAAGGCGGTCGACGCGCTGATCAACTACGAGACGGTGAAATACTTTTCGAACGAACACTTCGAGCAGGCCCGCTACGACGACAACCTGCACCGGCTGGAGAAGGCGTCGATCAAGTCGCAGACCTCGCTGTCGCTGCTCAACCTGGGCCAGAGTTTCATCATCGCCGTCACGGTCACCTTGCTGGTGTGGCGCGCCACCGTCGGCGTGGTCGACGGCAGCATGACGCTGGGCGACCTGGTGCTGGTGAACGCGCTGATGATCCAGCTCTACATCCCGCTGAACTTCCTGGGCGTGATCTACCGCGAGATCAAGCAGTCGATGATCGACATGGAAAAGATGTTCGCGCTGCTGGGCCAGCACCGCGAGATCGCCGACGCGCCCGACGCGAAGCCGCTGCGGCCCGCCGGCGGCGCGGTGAAGTTCGACAACGTTCGCTTCGGCTACGACGCCGACCGCACCATCCTGCACGGCGTGAGCTTCGAGATTCCGGCCGGCAAGACGGTGGCGGTGGTTGGCCCGTCGGGTTCGGGCAAGAGCACGCTGGCGCGCCTGATGTTTCGCTTCTACGACGTGAGCGCCGGCAGCATCAGCATCGATGGGCAGGACATCCGCAGCGTCACGCAGCTGAGCCTGCGGCAGGCCATCGGCATCGTGCCGCAGGACACGGTGCTGTTCAACGACACCGTCGAATACAACATCGCCTACGGTCGCACCAGCGCCTCGCGCGCCGAGGTGGAAGGCGCAGCCAAGGCGGCGCACATCCACAACTTCATCGTGTCGACGCCGCGGGGCTACGACACCATGGTGGGCGAGCGCGGGCTGAAGCTGTCGGGCGGCGAGAAGCAGCGCGTGGCGATTGCACGCACGCTGCTGAAAGACCCGCCGATCCTGATCTTCGACGAGGCCACCTCGGCGCTCGACTCGGCCAACGAACGCGCCATCCAGGCCGAGCTGCAAAGCGCCGCAGCCGACCGCACGGCGCTGGTCATCGCGCACCGCTTGTCGACCGTGGTCGATGCGCACCAGATTCTGGTGATGGAGCTGGGCCGCATCCTGGAGCGCGGCACGCACGCCGAATTGCTGGCGATGGGCGGGCGCTATGCCGAGATGTGGGCGCTTCAGCAGAGCGTTGCGGAAGTCGCGGAAGTCTTCGAGGACTGATGCTGCTCGCTGACTAAACTTCGCGGCATGGAAACCAAGTGGCTCGAAGACTTCGTCAGCCTGGCCGAGACGCGCAGCTTCTCGCGCTCGGCGCAGTTGCGCCATGTCACGCAGCCGGCGTTCTCGCGCCGCATCCAGGCGCTCGAAGCCTGGGCCGGCATCGACCTGGTCGACCGCTCGTCGTATCCGACGCGCCTCACGCCCGCCGGTGAGACCTTTCATTCGCAGGCGCTCGACATCCTGGGCTCGCTGCAAAGCACCCGCAACATGATGCGCAGCCACCAGGTGGCGGGGCAGGACATGATCGAGTTCGCGGTGCCGCACTCGCTCGCGTTCACCTTCTTTCCGCACTGGGTGATGGACCTGCGCAAGAACTTCGGCGCCGTCAAGAGCCGACTTATCGCGCTCAACGTGCACGACGCGGTGATGCACCTCACCGAAGGCAGTTGCGACCTGCTGATCGCCTACCACCACCCGTCGCAACCGCTGCAACTCAACCCCGACCGCTACGAAATGCTGAGCCTGGGCCACGAGACGCTGGCGGCCTACGCCAAGGCCGACGCCGACGGCCAGCCGATGTTTCGCCTGCCCGGCACGCCCAGCCAGCAGGTGCCGTTCCTCAGCTATGCATCGGGCGCCTACCTGGGCCGGCTGGTCGAGCAGATCGTGAAGCTCTCGCCGGCGCCGCTGAACCTCGATGCGATCTATGAAACCGACATGGCCGAGGGCCTGAAGGCGATGGCGCTGGAGGGCCACGGGCTGGCGTTCCTGCCGGCCAGTTCGGTGAAGAAAGAGCTCAAGAGCAAGCGGCTGGTGCGCGCGGCGCCGCTCGGCGTGCACGAGCTGACGGTGGACATCCGCATCTACCGCGAGCGCCCCGAAGTGGCGCGCCACAGCAAGGCGAACGCGGCGGCGTTGTGGGACTTTCTGGCAGCGGCTGGCTGAGCGATTCAATCCCGGCCCAGGGTTTGCCCTGATCCGATATGCGCCGATTGCATGGCTCGGCGGAGATTTGGCATTAGCGCGGCGCTTGCATTGTTCTTACAGTCCGCCCGCTGCGCAGTGCCGCTGTTCAGCGTTCGCCAACGGGCCCGAGTCGCCACGCGGCAATCATCTTTTTGCACAGGAGAGACCCATGTTCAGTGTCCGCCGACTGATTCGCGTCCTTGCCGCCGTCGCCGTGTCGAGCGCACTTTGCGCCAGCGCGCAAACCGCCACGCCTGCGGCGCCGAAGGCCAACGTGGTCGTGCTCGCCACCGGCGGCACCATCGCCGGCGCTGGCGCCAGCGCGGCCAACAGCGCCACCTATCAGGCGGCCAAGGTGCCGGTCGAGAAGCTGATTGCCGGCGTGCCCGAACTGGCCGACATCGCCAGTGTGCGCGGCGAGCAGGTGTTTCAGATCGCCTCCGAGAGCTTCACCAACGAGAAGCTGCTGACGCTGGGCAAGCGCGTGTCCGCGTTGGCGAAAGACCCGGGTGTCGACGGCATCGTCATCACCCACGGCACCGACACCCTGGAAGAAACCTCGTTCTTCCTGACGCTGGTGGTTCACACCGACAAGCCCATCGTGATCGTCGGCTCGATGCGCCCGGGCACCGCGATGTCGGCCGACGGCACGCTGAACCTGTATGACGCGGTCGTGCTGGCGGCGGCGAAGGAGTCGCGTGGCAAGGGCGTGTTGATCGCGATGAACGACGACATCCTGAGCGGACGCGACGCGGGCAAGCGCATCAACATCAAGACCAACGCGTTCGGCAGCCAATGGGGCGCGCTGGGCTCGGTGGTGGAAGGCAAGACCTACTGGTTCCGCGCGCCGGTGAAGCGCCACACCATGGCCAGCGAGTTCGACATCGACAAGATCGACGCTCTGCCGATGGTGTCCATCATCTACGGCTCGGGCGAGATGGGCACCGCACTGGCCGAAGCGGCCGGCAAGGCCGGCGCGAAGGCCATCATCCACGCCGGCACAGGCAACGGCTCGGTGCCCGACTACGCCGTCGCCACGCTGCGCAAGCTGCGCGCCGAGGGCGTGCACATCATTCGCTCCGCCCGCGTGCCCGACGGCCTCGTGCTGCGCAACTCAGAACAGCCCGACGACAAGTACGACTGGGTCGTGGCGCACGACCTGAACCCGCAGAAGGCGAAGATCCTGGCTGCGCTGGCCTTGACGCAAACCAGCGACACCAAAGAACTGCAGCGCATCTTCTGGCAGTACTGAGCTGCTGACCGTTGCCCGACCCATTCGATTCAACAAAGCTGCCAGCCCGCCGGTTAACCCTTGGTTCGCCGGCCGTACGTGGTTGTGCGTAGTCCGCCATGCCTAGAATTTCGTTGTTCGTTTTTGTCCCGTGTTTCCGTTTCCCAGTTTCCAACCGTCGAAGGAGTTTTTCATGACCCGATCCCTGCTCGCCCTGGCCGCCGTTCTGGCGATGGGTGCCGCCCACGCCGAAGACACCCTGAAGAAGATCAAGGACACCGGCACCGTCACGATGGGTGTGCGCGAGTCGTCCGGCGCGCTCAGCTACACGCTGGGTGATGGCAAGTACACCGGCTTCCATGTCGAGATCTGCACCCGTGCGCTGGCCGACATTCAAAAGCAGCTCGGCCTGGCCAAGCTGGAAACCAAGTACCAGCCCGTCACCTCCCAGAACCGCATCCCGCTGGTGCAGAACGGCACGGTCGACATCGAGTGCGGCTCGACCACCAACAACGCGACGCGCCAGAAAGACGTGGCCTTCGCGGTGACCACGTTCGTTGAAGAAGTGCGCATTGCGGTGAAGGCCAACTCGGGCATCACCGGCATCGCCCAACTCAACGGCAAGAACGTGGCCACCACCACCGGCACCACCTCGGTTCAAACCCTGCGCAAGAATGAACGCGCCACCGGAATGGACTTCAAGGAAATCTTCGGCAAGGACCACGCCGACAGCTTCCTGCTGCTCGAGTCGGGCCGCGCCGACGCCTTCGTGATGGACGGTGCCATCCTGGCCGGCAACATCGCCAAGGCCAAGAACCCGGCCGACTTCAAGATCGTCGGCGAGGTGCTGTCGGTCGAGCCCATCGCCATCATGATGCGCAAGGACGACCCAGCCTTCAAGAAGGCCGTCGACGACAGCATCAAGGCCATGATCAAGTCGGGTGACATGGCCAAGCTGTGGGACAAGTGGTTCCTGCAGCCGATCCCGCCGACCAACACCAAGGTCGGGCTGGCGGTCAGCGAGTCGACCAAGACCGCCTGGGCGACGCCGAACGACAAGCCGATGGAAGACTACGCGAAGAAGTAAGACTCGACCCTGCCTGAGGTAAGCCCTAGCGCCCGGCGGCGCGGTGTTTGCTTACAGTCGGCCACAGCGCGGCGTGAAGCTCCTTCGCGTCGCGCTTTTTCATGGGCAGGTGCGGCGGACTGAACACAACATCAACGGGGGTGGGTCTTGGGCAGCAAATGGGACTGGCAGGTCTTCCTGCAAGACACGGGAGGCGGTCGCAACTACCTCGAATGGTTGATGTCGGCCTGGGGCTGGACGCTGTCGGTCGCGGTCTGCGCCCTGGTCGTTGCACTGAGCGTGGGCTCGCTGATGGGCATCCTTCGCACCGCGCCGAACAAGTGGCTGGTGCTGCTGGGCAATGCCTGGACCGAGCTGTTCCGCAACATCCCGCTGCTGGTGCAGATTTTTCTCTGGTACCACGTGCTGCCCGGAATCTTCAAGTCACTGCAGGCGGTGCCGAGTTTCATCCTGGTGGTGTTCGCGCTGGGCTTTTTCACCTCGGCGCGAATCTCTGAACAGGTCAAGGCAGGCATCCAGGCGCTGCCAAAGGGCCAGCGCTACGCCGGTCTGGCGATGGGCCTGACGCTGCCGCAAACCTACCGCTACGTGCTGCTGCCGATGGCGTTTCGCATCGTCATTCCGCCGCTCACCTCGGAGTCGATGAACATCGTCAAGAACTCGTCGGTGGCGTTCGCCGTCAGCATCGCCGAGATGACGATGTTCGCGATGCAGGCCGGCGAAGAAACCTCGCGCAACATCGAGATCTACCTGGCCGTCACCGGCCTGTACTTCATCTCGGCGTTCGCCATCAACCGCATCGCCTTGATGATCGAAAACCGCGTGCAGGTGCCCGGCATGATCGGGGGCGGGAAATGAACCTGGACTTCAGCTTCCTGAACTGGGGCGTCGTCTCCAGCTTCATCCTCAAGGGCTTTTTCTTTTCGATCCAGCTCACCCTGATCGCGATGGTCGGCGGCATCTTGTTGGGCACGCTGCTGGCGCTGATGCGGCTGTCGGGCAACAAGTGGCTGTCGGCAGTGGCGTCGGTGTACGTGAACACGCTGCGCTCGATTCCGCTGGTGATGGTGATCCTGTGGTTCTTCCTGCTGATCCCGTTGTTGATCGGGCGGCCGATGGGGGCCGAGCTGAGCGCCATCATCACCTTCACCGTCTTCGAGGCCGCCTACTATTCCGAGATCATGCGGGCCGGCATCCAGTCGGTGCCCAAAGGCCAGGTGTTCGCGGGCTATGCGGTCGGCATGACGTACGCGCAGTGCATGCAGCTGATCGTGCTGCCGCAGGCCTTCCGCAACATGCTGCCGGTGCTGATGACGCAGACCATCATCCTGTTCCAGGACACCTCGCTGGTGTATGCCATCGGCGCCTACGACCTGTTGAAGGGCTTCGAGATCGCCGGCAAGAACTTCAACCGCCCGGTCGAGACCTACCTGGTCGCCGCCGTCGTCTACTTCATCATCTGCTTCAGCCTGTCGATGCTCGTGCGTCGGCTGCAGAAGAGGATCGCCATCATTCGTTGAGCCGAGGAACATCCCGTGATCGACATCAAGAACGTCTCCAAGTGGTACGGCAGCTTCCAGGTGCTGACCGATTGCTCCACCACCATTCACAAGGGCGACGTGGTCGTCGTCTGCGGCCCGTCGGGCTCGGGCAAGTCCACGCTGATCAAGACGGTGAACGCGCTGGAGCCGATCCAGAAGGGCGACATCATCGTCGACGGCATCTCCATCAGCGACTCGAAAACCGACCTGCCCAAGCTGCGTGCGCGCGTGGGTATGGTGTTCCAGAACTTCGAGCTGTTCCCGCACCTGACGGTGACCGAGAACCTGACGCTGGCGCAAATGAAGGTGCTCGGCCGCAACGGCGACGACGCGAAAGTGCGGGGCCTGAAGATGCTCGACCGCGTGGGCCTGATGGCGCACAAGGACAAGTTTCCCGGCCAACTGTCGGGCGGTCAGCAGCAGCGGGTGGCGATTGCCCGCGCACTCAGCATGGACCCGATCGTGATGCTGTTCGACGAGCCCACCTCGGCGCTCGACCCCGAGATGGTCGGCGAGGTGCTTGACGTGATGGTGCTGCTGGCCAAGGAAGGCATGACGATGATGGTCGTCACGCACGAGATGGGCTTCGCGAAAAAGGTGGCGCACCGGGTGATCTTCATGGACGCCGGGAAAATCGTCGAAGACTGCAGGCGCGATGAATTCTTCGGCAACCCCGATGCGCGTTCGCCGCGGGCCAAAGAGTTCCTGTCGAAGATCCTTCAGCACTGAAGCTCCGAACGGCCCAAGCCGAGCGTGATGCCATGGGCAGCAACGACGTTCCCACCCTGAGCGGTGCCTTCGCACCCATTGCCGGTGAACAGGTGATCACCGACGGGCTTGAGATCGAAGGCGAGGTGCCCGCCGACCTGAGCGGCCTGTATGTGCGCAACGGCCCGAACCGCCGCTTCGAGGCACTCGGGCGCTACCACTGGTTCGACGGCGACGGCATGCTGCACGCGGTGCGCTTCGAGCGCGGCCGCGTCGAATACCGCAACCGCTGGGTGATGACCGACGGGCTGCAGGAAGAAGTGGCTGCGGGCCAGGCGCTGTGGCAGGGCATCAAGGACCCGCCGCGGCGCAGCCAGCCCGGGTCGGCCCCGACAGCGCCGATGAAGAATACCTCGAACACCGATGTGAAGTACTTCGGCGGCAGCCTGATCTCGATGTGGTACCTGGGCGGCGACGTGTACCGCTGCGACCCGCACGACCTGCGCACGCTGGGCAAGCTCAGCCCCGATCTGCGGCTGGCCGGCGTGCCGATCTCGGCCCATTCACGCGTCGATGAGCGCACCGGCGAGTTGATGTTCTTCGCCTACGGCAGCACGCCGCCCTACATGTGGTACGGCGTGCTCGACCGGCACGGTGACCTGAAGACTTTCATCCCGGTGCCGCTGCCCGGGCCGCGTCTGCCGCACGACATGGCGATCACGCCGAACCACAGCGTGCTGCACGACCTGCCGCTGTTTCAGGACGCCGAGGCGCTGGCCGCAGGCCGCCACAAGCTGAGGTTCCACGCCGACATGCCGGCCCGCTTCGGGGTGGTTCCGCGCCACGGCAGCAGCGAGCAGATCCGCTGGTTCGAGGCCGACCCGACCTACCTGTACCACGTGTCGAATGCCTGGGAGGAAGACGACGGGCGCGGCGGCATCGAGATCGTCATGACGGGCACGCCGTTTCGCATTCCACGCGATGCGCAAGGCCGCCTCGATGCCGATGCCGTTCCGCGATTGACGGCCCAGTTGGTGCATGACTTCACGTTCCACGAATGGCGCTTCAACCTGCGAACCGGGCAAACGCGCGAGCGGGTGCTGGACGACATCGTGAACAGCGAGTTCCCGGTCATCAACAGCTGGCTGCAGGGACACAAGACGCGCTACTCGTGGCACACCCTGATGGGCCCGTCGCAGCGGCCGGAAGAGCCGCGCTTTTGCGGCATCGTGCGGCACGACCTGCTGCGCGGCACCTGCACCGGCTATCACGAAGGACCGAACCGCTGGTGGAGCGAGGCACCGTTCGCGCCGCGCGACGGTTGGCAGGCCGAAGACGACGGTTACCTGGTCGGCTTCGTGTGGGACGGCGACGCGCAGAAGTCGAAGGTCGTGGTGATGGACGCCGCCGACATCGCCGCCGGCCCGCTGTGCCGCATCACGCTGCCGCAGCGCGTGCCCAACGGCTTTCACGCCACCTGGGTCAGCGCCGAGCGCCTGCGTCGAGGGTATTGATACAGGCAGCGCGCCACCGCCATCACTGCGGCGTGAACGCAAAGCTCACGTTGTGCTCGCGCGCCGTAGCGATCGGCGCGTAGCGCCAACCCTGCACCGCGCGCAGCACGCTGCGGTTCAGGCGCGCGTTGTTGCTGGACACCACCGTCAGCTTGCTGACTTCACCGGTGGGCGTCACGGTGAACCGCACCACCACCTCGGCGCGTCCGCTCTGGCTGTCGAATGCGTCCGGCGGAATCACCGGGTCGCCGCCGTCCAGCCGTTGCAGCGGCGGGGGCTCGGGCGGAGCCGCCAGCACGGCTGCGCTCACGGGCTCAGGCGACAGCGGCCGTGCCGCAGCAAGCGTCGGCTCACTCACGGGTGCGGGCAGGGCGGTTGCTGCGGCCGTGTTGCCACTGTCGGGCACCGCAGCCGCCGCCTCCGCGCCGGCCACCGGCCTGGCCTTTTCTGTCGCGATCACCTCGGTCGGCGTGGCCGCCGGCACCGCTTTCTTTGCGACGCGCCGGGCCGCTTCGTCGTCCTTCACCGCCTGCGTTGGCGCCGGCGGTTTGGGCTTGACCACCTGGCTCTCGATGATGACCTTGTACGGCGAGCGGGCCTGTCGCTTCACCCATTCCGGCAGCTTGCTTTCGTCGACGATGGGTGCGGGTGCGGGTGCGGCCTGTGCCATGACACCGGCTGCGAAGCACGCGCAAACCGCGCCGAAAAGCCATCGTCGAGCAGAAGCCATGGTGTTGTCCGCGTCTGTGAAGCGCTGTGCCGTTGTGCGGCTCAGGTTGACTGGGGTGACGGCTGCGGATGGCAGCCATCGGAAGCGCCGCGCGAGTCTAATGCGGCTTCGGCCCGCGTCGCAACGGGTCCACCACCCACGCCGGGCGCCGTGGCGGCTGGCGTGACGCTGTTAACGCGCGACGGCCCGGGGCGCCGCTGCGGCCCGCCCCGGCGACAATGCACCGCATGACCGTGATCGACTCCCTGACCCTCACCCGACCCGACGATTGGCATCTGCATGTGCGCGACGGCGCCGCCCTGCAGGCCGTGGTGCCGCACACCGCACGGCAGTTCGGGCGTGCCGTGATCATGCCCAACCTGAAGCCGCCGATCACCACCGCCGCGCAGGCGCTGGCCTACCGCGACCGCATCCGCGCTGCCGTGCCCGAGGGGCTGCACTTCGAGCCGCTGATGGCGCTGTACCTGACCGAACAGCTGCCGGCCGACGAGATCCCCCGCGCGGTCGACGCCGGCGTGGTGGCCGTCAAGCTGTACCCGGCCGGCGCCACCACCCACAGCGATGCCGGCGTGACCGACCTGCGCAAGACCTACGCCACGCTGGAAGCAATGCAGCGCGCCGGTATGCCGCTGCTGGTGCACGGCGAGGTGACCGACCCGCAGATCGACATCTTCGACCGCGAGGCGGTCTTCATCGACACCCAGCTGATTCCACTGCGCCGCGATTTTCCGGCGCTGAAGATCGTCTTCGAGCACATCACCACCACCGAGGCCGCGCAGTACGTGGCCGGGGCCGATGCGAACACCGCCGCCACCATCACCGCACACCACCTGCTGTACAACCGCAACGCGCTGTTCTTGGGCGCGGGTGGGTCGGCTGCGCTGCGCCCGCACTACTACTGCCTGCCGGTGCTCAAGCGCGAAAAGCACCGGCTCGCGCTGCTGGCGGCGGCGACGTCGGGGAGCCCGAAATTCTTTCTCGGCACCGACAGCGCGCCGCACGCGTCGCACCTGAAGGACACGACCGGCTGCGCGGGCTGCTACACCGCGTTGTCGGCGCTGGAGCTGTACGCGCAGGCCTTCGATGCGGCAGGCGCTCTATCGTGTCTTGAATCGTTCTCCAGCTTCAACGGCCCCGACTTCTACGGCCTGCCGCGCAACACCGGCACGGTGACGTTGAAGCGCGAAGCCTGGACGCTGCCCGAGTCGCTGCCCTTCGGTGACGCCCAATTGAAGCCGCTGCGTGGCGGCGAAACCCTGGCCTGGAAACTCGCATGAACACACAACAACGCGTGATGCTGCTGATCGACGCCGACAACGTCTCGGCCGACGTGATCGACCAGGCCGTGGCGCAGGTGCACGCCGAACACGGCGCCATCCACGTGCGGCGCGCCTACTGCACCGCCGAGTCGGCGCTGGCGAACCTGAAGTTGTTCAAGGCGCACTCGATCCGCCCCATCGTCAACCTGTCGACCGGCAAGAACTCCACCGACATCTCGCTGGCCGTCGATGCGATGGACCTGGTCATCGCCGAGCGGCCTCAGGTGGTGGTGATCGTCTCCAGCGACTCCGACTTCGCCCCGCTGGTGATCCGCCTGCGCGAGAAAGGCTGCCGCGTCGAAGGCATCGGCCAATTGGGCAAGACGGGCGACGACTCGAAGCCGGTCTACGACCGCTTTGTCGACATCGAGCACCGCAAGTCGCGGCCCGCCGACGCCGCACCCGCGCGCCGCGCCGCACCACGAGGCCGCGCCCGCGCACCCGTGATCGAAGCCGCTGCGCCGCTACCTGTGTCACCGCAGCCGGTGCAGCCCGCGCCACGCCAGCGCTCAACCCGGCAGCCGGCCAAGCCGCGCGCGGTGGCAGCGCCCGTTGCGCCACCGCGCCCGCCGTTGCCCGACGAGTTGCGGCGCATCTTCGACGTGCTGCCGGAACTGAGAAATGGCGTGCCGCTGCAGCTGGGCGTGGCCGCCGAGCGACTGCGCGCCGAGGGCTTGCTGGCCAAGAGCGCCCCGTCGACCAAGCTGTTCAAGAAGCTGGCGGAATGGTTCGTGCTGACGCCCGAGCGGGCGCCGAACAAGGTGCAGTACACCGGGCCGTCGCAGGCTTGATTGCGCTGTCCGCACAGCGGCCTGCCCTCGACGCGACGGCGCCGTGGCTGTTGCCGTACCGGGCCACACTGCTGCGCATCGAAGCCTGCCGATCAGTCGGCGGGTCGTTGGCCGACAGCCTCAACGCGGCGCTGGCCTTGCAGCCGGCCGTGCTGCTTGCGCAAGGCGCCTTGCGCTTCGTGCCGCAGCAAGAATTGCCCGATGCAGAAGCCTACGAGGCCTTCATCGCGCGCACCGCCTGCGTGCCCACGCGCGACAACCTGCACGACTTGTTCAACGGCCTGGTCTGGCTGCAATTTCCGCAGCTCAAGCGCCGCCTGAACGAACTGCAGGCGCGGCAGTTGGAGCAGGGCCACGTGGGCGCGACGCGCGGCGCGGTGCGCGACGCGCTGACCCTGTTCGACGAAAACGCCGCGCTGTGGCAGGCCCCGGCCGTGCTGGTCACTGCGCTGCGGCAACGCGACTGGCGCGCGCTGTTCGTCAGCCACCGCGCTGCCTGGCAGGACGCGCGGCTGACCCTGTTCGGCCACGCGCTGATGGAGAAGCTGACGCGGCCGCGCACGGCCATCACCGCGCACCTGTGGCTGGTGCCCGAAGGCGTTGACCTGCAGGCGCATCTGATCGAGGCGTTGACGCCCGAACGGCTGGCCGGTAAGCCCTACCTGCCGTTGCCGGTGCTGGGCGTGCCGGGCTGGTGGCCGGCCAACCGGGACGCGTCGTTCTACGGTGACGCGTCGGTGTTTCGCGAGAAGGCTGGAGCCCACGGGGGATAATCGCGTCGTGAAGCAAGCCAGACCGCCGCTGGTGCACCAACCCGAAAGGGCGCACTGGAGGAAGGTCCGGACTGCACAGGGCAGCGCAGCAGCTAACGGCTGTCCACCGCGAGGTGAGGATCAGAGCAACAGAGACGAGTCAATGCGGGACGAAGTCCCGCATTGGGTGAAACGGGCAATCTCTGCGCGCAGCAACACCAAATAGGCCAGCGTGAACGGTGCGGGTGACCGCGTTCGTTTCGAAGTGTGGCTCCGCACAAGCTGGCGGGTAGGTGGCACCGAGCCGTGCAGTGATGCACGGCCCAGAGGAATGGCGGTCACGTCTTCGACCTTCGCAAGAGGGCGGGGATGCACAGAATCCGGCCTATCGGCTCGCTTCACACTTTTACTTTTTGCGCGTTGTCGGCGCGCCCAGGACACACTGCATTGAACCCCGATTCCCACACCCTCTGGCGCGCGCCGCGCTGGGCCCTGGCCGTGTTGCTGGCTTGTCTGGGCATGTTGGGGCCGTTCTCGATCGACACCTACCTGCCGGCGTTCACCGGCATCGCCCAATCCATCGGCGCCACGCCGGTGCAGATGCAGCAGACGCTGTCGGCCTATCTGTTCGGCTTCGCGGTGATGAACCTGTTCCATGGTGCGCTGTCGGACAGCCTGGGCCGCCGCCCGGTGGTGCTGTGGGGCGTGGCGCTGTTCACGCTGGCCTCGGCCGGCTGCGCGCTGTCGCAGACCATCGGGCAGCTGGTGTTCTTCCGCGCGATCCAGGGCATGTCGGCAGGTGCCGGCATCGTGGTGTCGCGCGCCGTCATCCGCGACATGTTCCCGCCGGCCGACGCGCAGCGCGTGATGTCGCAGGTCACCATCTACTTCGGCGTGGCGCCGGCCATCGCGCCGATGGTCGGCGGCTTCCTGTTCATCCATTCCAACTGGCACGCCATCTTCTGGTTCCTGACGGCCATCGGCGCGCTGCTGTGGCTGACCAATTTCAAGCTGCTGCCCGAGACGCTGCACCGCTCGCAGATGCAGCCGCTGAACCTGCGCAACCTGATGCGCGGTTACTGGGAACTGGGCTCCAGCCCGCGCTTCCTGATGCTGGCGCTGGCCAGCGGCATTCCGTTCAACGGCATGTTCCTGTATGTGCTGTCGGCGCCTGTTTTCCTGGGTGAACACCTGCACCTCGGGCCGGGCCAGTTCTTCTGGTTCTTCACGCTCACCATCGCCGGCATCATGGGCGGGGCGTGGTTGTCGGGCCGGCGCGCCGGCAACATGAAACCCAAGCACCAGATCCGCAATGGCTTCGTGATCATGATCGTGGTGTCGCTCGTCAACCTTGTGCTGAACCTGCTGTTCACTCCCACCGTGTGGTGGGCGCTGCTGCCGATTGCGGTCTACGGTTTCGGCTGGGCGCTGATGGTGCCCGTGGTCACGTTGATGGTGCTCGACCTGGTGCCGGATCGGCGCGGCATGGCGTCGTCGTTCCAGGCCTTCATCGGCAGCCTGGCCAACGCTGTGGTGGCGGGCGTGATCGCCCCGCTGGTGATGCATTCGACCGTGGCGCTGGCGGTGGCGTCGACCTTGATGATGAGCATCGGCGTGTTCGCCTGGATCTGGGTCAAGCCGCGGGTTACTTGAGCCGACGCAGCGAAGGACCTGCGTAGCTGTCCAGCGAAGTCGGCTCGCGAAGGCCACGGAAGAAAAGTCGATCAACCACCGACGTGCCGGCCTGAGCAACCGACGCAGCGAAGGACCTGCGAAGCTGTCCAGCGAAGTCGGCTCGCAAAGGCCACGGAAGAAAAGTCGATCAAC
>JANNBZ010000295.1:0-8346 GCA_031386065.1 Burkholderiales bacterium | reverse complement strand
GCGGCGGCGGCGGCCGCTTCGGCTTCGGTTACTTTCAGGACGACGTGATCGAAAGCTACGTGCAGGACGCGGTCAACGCCGCCTTGACCAACCTGCAGGCGCGCCCTGCCAAGGCCGGCGAGACCAGCGTGGTGCTCGGCCCGGGTTGGCCCGGCGTGCTGTTGCACGAAGCCATTGGCCACGGACTGGAAGGCGACTTCAACCGCAAGGGCAGCAGCGCCTTCGCCGGCCGCATCGGCCAGAGGGTGGCGGCCAAGGGCGTGACCGTGCTCGACGACGGCACCCTGCCCGATCGCCGTGGCTCGCTGAACGTGGACGATGAAGGCAACGCCTCGCAGCGCAACGTGCTGATCGAAGACGGCATCCTCAAAGGCTTCATCCAGGACTCGATGAACGCGCGCCTGATGGGCGTCAAACCCACCGGCAACGGCCGCCGCGAAAGCTATGCCGCCGTGCCGATGCCGCGCATGACCAACACCTACATGTTGAACGGCGACAAGAGCAAGGACGAAATCCTGGCCGGCCTGAAGCGCGGCCTCTACGCCACCAACTTCGGTGGCGGCCAGGTCGACATCACCAGCGGCAAATTCGTGTTCTCGGCCAGCGAAGCGTTCTGGGTTGAGAACGGCAAGATCCAGTACCCGGTGAAGGGCGCGACCATCATCGGCAACGGGCCCGATGCACTGACCCGCGTCAGCATGATCGGCAACGACATGAAGCTCGACACCGGTGTCGGCGTGTGCGGCAAGGAAGGCCAGAGCGTGCCGGTAGGCGTCGGCCAGCCGACGCTGCGGATCGACCGGATGACGGTGGGCGGCACGGCGTGATCCCCACCACCGCGGCGTCACCCTTGCGTGCTACATTTCGCGCCATGCGCACCGCATCGATCTACTTTACGTACTTTTGGTTCTCGCACCGCTCGGCGGCCGGAGAGGCAAACGTTCACGCAAACTAGACAGCGCAACGAATCTCCGAAAACCGCCGGGCTCACCCCCGGCGGTTTTTTTTCGCCTTCACCACCCCTTCAACACACCCACAGGAGCCCGACCATGCCCAGCAAGAACACCGCCTCATCGGATGCCTGGTATGCGAACAGTGAACGCACCAGCCAGACCGACGACGAGAGGATCGAGGCCGTGACGCCGCTGCCGCCGCCGGAGCACCTGATTCGCTTCTTCCCGATCAGCGGCACGCCGGTCGAGGCGCTGGTCGGCAACACGCGCCGCGCGATCCGCCACATCATGACCGGCAAAGACGACCGCTTGCTGGTCGTGATGGGCCCGTGCTCGATCCACGACCCGGCGGCTGCGCTCGACTACGCGCGCCGCTTGAAGGTGCAGCGCGATCTGCACAAGGACACGCTGGAGATCGTGATGCGGGTCTACTTCGAGAAGCCGCGCACCACCGTCGGCTGGAAGGGTTTGATCAACGACCCCTACCTCGACGAGACCTACCGCATCGACGAAGGCCTGCGCATCGGCCGCCAGTTGCTGCTCGAAATCAACCGGCTCGGCGTGCCGGCGGGCAGCGAGTTCCTCGACGTGATTTCGCCGCAGTACCTGGGCGACCTGATCGCCTGGGGCGCCATCGGCGCGCGCACCACCGAGAGCCAGGTGCACCGCGAACTGTCGTCGGGCCTGAGTGCGCCGATCGGTTTCAAGAACGGCACCGACGGCAACATCCGCATCGCCACCGACGCGATCCAGGCCGCCGCGCGGCCGCACCACTTTTTGTCGGTGCACAAGAACGGCCAGGTGGCCATCGTCGAGACCAAGGGCAACAAGGACTGCCACCTGATCCTGCGCGGCGGCAAGACACCCAACTACGACGCCGCGCATGTGCAGGCGGCGTGCAATGACCTCGAAGCCGCGAAGCTGCCGGCCACCTTGATGGTGGACTGCTCGCACGCCAACAGCAGCAAGCAGCACCTGCTGCAGATCGAGGTGGCACGCGACGTTGCCGCGCAGATCGCTGGCGGCAGCAAGCATGTGTTCGGCGTGATGGTCGAGAGCCACCTGGTGGCTGGTGCGCAGAAATTCAGCGCCGGCAAGGACGACCCTGCGCAACTCGCCTACGGCCAATCGATCACCGACGCCTGCATCGGCTGGGACGATTCCCTGACGGTGCTCGATGTGTTGAGCGGCGCCGTGAAGGCGCGCCGCGGCTGAGTTCAAAATGCAGCATCGTCCGAGAGATGCCATGAACCCACTTCGCGTTTCAGTTCATCGCCGCAGCGCCCTGAAAAACACGCTCGGCGCGATCGCCATGCTGGCGCTGCCGGCGCTCGCGTCGTCGCGCCGCGCCCTGCCCCGCATGACCGAAGGCCCGTTCTACCCATCGCCGGCCTACCGAGCACGCAGCCTCGACTGGGACGCCGACCTGACCACGGTGCAAGGCCGCGCGGCCGACGGCCAGACCCGGCCCCGCGCCCGCGGCGAGCACCTCGACCTGGTCGGCACGGTCAGCGATGCCAACGGCCGCATCGTCGACGCGGCCGAGGTCGAGATCTGGCAGTGCGACGTGTTCGGCAGCTACCGCCACCCGCGAGGCGCGGGCGACCAGTTCGACGAGGGCTTCCAGGGCTTCGGCAGGAGCAAGACTGATGCGCAAGGTGCCTATCGCTTTCGCACCATCCGCCCGGTGCCCTACCCGGGCCGCACACCGCACATCCACGTGCTGCTGCGCCACCCGTCGTTCGGCCAGCTGATCTCGCAGTTGTTCGTGGTCGGCGATGCGGGCAACGCGCGCGACTTTCTCTACCGCAGCCTGTCGAACGACGACCGCGCTTCGGTCGACATGCAGTTGCAGCGCGCCCCGTCCGATGCGGGCGTGGTGTGGCGGGTTGAGCAGATGTTGGTGGTGGGGAGCTGAGGGCGGGCCAGCCCGGCGACATCAGCCCAGCGACAGCAGCAGTCGCCGATGGTCTTCACCCAGCGGCTGCACCGCAGCAGCGCGGCTCAGGGCCTCACTTGCCTCGGCCCGAAACGCGCGGATGTTGTCGGGCTGCATGGCGACACCCAGCGACAGGCCGAGTGCGAGCGTCAAGTCGGCATCGCGGCCGACAGCGTCGACCGAACTCAGCCGCCTGAGCGTGGCCAGCGCGCCGTCCAGTCGCACGGCTGCGGCCGCGTGGCCCACCGCATGCATCGAGTGCGAACGCAGCACCTCCAGCCAGGCGACCCGACGCTGATCGGCCGGTGAACGCTTGTCGACGGGCGCGTCCGCCCAGGGTGCCAGCGCGATGTCATAAACCGCCAGCGCCTCGGCGTGCCGCCCGACACCGGCGAGCGCCTGCGCGTGCTGCGGGGCCAAGACCGACTCCAGTTGCGCCCATTTGCTTTGCGGACCTTCTTCGCGCGCCAGCGTCGCGGCGGTTTGCCAACTGAGCTGACTCGCGTTCAGCGCCGACGGGAAATCTCCGCTTCGTGCGTGCGCCATGGCCAGCACATGGCTGTCGGCGATGAGCCCGTCGCGCCAGGCCAGGTTGTTCGGTTCGCGCTGAAGGTTGTCGCGTCGCGTCTCCAGCGCGGCCTCGGCCAGCGCGCGACTTTGGCACGTCATCGAGCAGGCCGCAGGCAACGGCCTGCCCGCTTTGCGCCACGGCGAGTTGATGCCGAAACGCATCTTCGGCGCGAACGTCTCCGGGCGTCACGTTGCGGTCCAGTTCTCGCAGCAGCGCGGCGTCGTCCAGCAGAAGGCGGTAGTCCGCTTCGGCCCGTTCGTATTGCTGCAATGCGCGGTCGGCCCGGTGCAGGTGGGGCTCGCTCGCATGGGCGTTCATCTGCGCAGCGAAGAGATGTGCGGCCCCTCGCTCGGCCACGATGTGCGCCCGCCCCTCGGCCGACAGCCGACCCCGCAACGACTGTGAACATCTGTCGATGGCCAACTCGAGTGCCTTGAGCCCGTCGCCGGGCTGGCCTCGACTGCGCAAGAGCTGCGCGTGAACGGTGAGGGTGCGGATGTGCCAGCTGGCAAAGCGCCAGTCCCACTTGTGTTCGAGCCACACCTGGTTCGCCAGCGCAAGCGCTCGCTGCACCGTCGCCGTGGCCTCGGCGGCGCGCTCGACGGAAGCATGGCGCGCGCTGCCCTGCAATTCGGCAACGCGACCGAGCGCCGAAGCGACCAGGGCGATCAGGTCAGCGTCACGCGGCGACGCGTGAAGGGCGGTGTCGAGCGACGCCAGCGTTTGCTGAAGCATGGCTTCCTGCGCCTTCATGCCGCCGGGCAAGCGTGTCAGCGCATCGCCGAAGCGGAACACCAGATCGGTGGTGATCCGCTTGATTTCGCCCAGCTGGCGCCGCGCCTCGTCGCGTGACACGGTGGCCTGGCGGCCCTGCACCAGTGCCAGCCCCAGGCCCCCGGCCAGGCCGAGCACACCGAGCGCTGCCGCCGCTCGCCCTTGCAGCAACGCGGCAGCCAGCCCCGTCGCCAGACCCAGGCTGCCCAGCGCACCGGCCAGCACGGCCCACTGGTTGCGCCGAACGAACTTGCCCAGCACGTAGCCCACACTGGCCGGCCGCGCGCTCACAGGGCGCCCATCAAGGTAATGCTGAACGTCGGCCGCCAACGCGTCGACGCTGGCATAACGCCGGTCGACAGGTTTCTCGAGTGCCTTCAGCAGGATGTTGTCCAGATCGCCTTGCAGCCGCTTGCGGTGCATCAGCCACTGCGGGTCCAGCCCCTGCTCGGCGCTCAGGCTGCTCGGCCGCGTGGGCTCGTCTTCGAGCACGCTGCGGGCGGCCTCGGCCGGTGTGGTGGCGGCGCGGCCGGTGGGGCGCACGCCGGTCAGCAACTGGTACAGCAAGACGCCCAGGGAGTAGATGTCGGTGGCGGTGCTGACGGGCTCACCGCGCACCTGCTCGGGGCTGGCGTAGTTGGGTGTGAAGGGGCGCGGGGTGCCGACCGTGGTGTCGCCCGCCGCACCGGCATCGCCTTCGAGTGGGTCGAGTGCCTTGGCGATGCCGAAGTCGAGCAGCTTCAGCTCGCCCTCTGCGCTGACCAGAACATTGCCCGGCTTCAAATCACGGTGCACCAGCAGGTTGCGGTGCGCGTGGGCGACGGCATCGGTGAGTTGCAGAAAGAGCGCCAGGCGCTGTTCGATGGACAGTCCGCGCGCCGCTTGGTCCAGCGGCACGCCAGCGACAAACACCATCACGAAATACGGCAGTCCGTCGGCGCTGAGGCCGGCGTCGAACAGGCGCGCGATGTGAGGGTGGTTCAAGCGCGCGAGGGCCTGACGTTCCAGCGCGAAGCGACGCAGCAGCGCGTCGCTGTCCATGCCGCGCTTGAGCAGCTTGATGGCCGCGCGGCCCTCGAAGCTGCCGTCGGCGCGCGCCGCCTCGAACACGTCGCCCATGCCACCGGAGCCGAGCGCTCGCACGATGCGCCAGGCGCCGAAGCGATCCCCTTCGCGCGAATTGGCCGCGCTCGCATCGCCGAGAACCTGCGCGGCTGCGGGCTCGCTCAGGAAACTGCCGACACTCGTTTCGTCTGCATGGTGAGCCAGCAGCGAGCGCACCTCGGCCCGCGTTGCCTCGCCGACATCGGCGGCGGAAATGCGCAACTCGCGCTGGTTCGCCGGCAGATCGACCACCTGGTCGAACAGCGACTTGACGATCAGCCAGGGCGGGCGGGGGTTGGTGGTGTCGGACATGGTGGTGGGATGAAAGTATCGGTGCCGACAACTCGCGAATGCAGCCGAACCCCCTGGATATGGTGGTCGCACCGGACGGCGTTCGTGGAATAACGCCGCGTTGCCATGCGCGAAGGCTCAAGGGCAAATGCAAAAATACGTATCAGCGCTGCAGTACCCCCATGACAAACACGCCTGAAGACCTGACCCTGTGGCTGAGCCAGCTGGAGACGTCGGCATCGCCCGACGCCGGCAACCAGTTGTTCGCCTTGCTGTACGACGAGTTGCACCGCATCGCGCGCAATCACATGCACCGCGAAACCCCAGGGCACACGCTGTCGGCCACCGCGCTGGCACACGAGGCCTGGTTCCGAATGGCCGAGCAGACGCGCACCCGCTGGACCAGCCGGGCGCATTTTCTGGCGGTGTCGAGCACGATGATGCGGCGCATCCTGGTCAACCACGCGATGGCCAAGCGGGCCGACAAGCGCGAGGCGGCGCTGGTCTCGCTGGACCTCACCGAGGCGCAGCAAATCGGCGTCGACATTCCGGCCGACGTGGTGGCGGTGCACGACGCGTTGCTGGCCTTTGAGGCGGTGGATCCGCGGGCTGCGAAGGTGGTCGAGCTGAAATTTTTCGGCGGCCTGGAGAACGACGAGATCGCGCAGGTGCTGGGCATCTCGCTGGCCACAGCCAAGCGCGACTGGGCGCTGGCGCGTGCCTGGCTGCACCGTGAACTGGGCGGCGCGTCCATCGCTTAACGCCGGCGGGTCGGCGCGTCGGCCGACGAATAGCAAGCACTTGCAATCGACAGTCAGCATGCGCTGCCACGGTGTAATCCGGGTAAGGCGCTGCAAGAGTGCTGGTCGCAGGCGGCGCTTGCCGGTGCAATGCGGGTCTCTCAAATCACTTGAAAGACGACCATGGTCAAACGCACCTCACTGCTTCACGCTGGCCTGGTGGCCGGCATCGCCAGCCTGGCATTCGCCGTTTCTGCCCAGACACCTGCGGCAGCGCCCACCGCCAAGGACAAAACTGCGATGGAGGCCGCCTTCACCCGCGCCGACGGCAACGGCGACGGCAAGTTGTCGAAAGAAGAAGCGGCCCGCATGCCGGCAATCGCAGCCAAGTTCGATGAGCTGGATGCCAACAAGGACGGCTTCCTGAGCATGGAAGAGTTCGCCGCCGGCTACATGGCGGCGTCGTGAATCCGACGCCAGCCGCTCAGGCGTCGTCGCGCGCCAGACGCTCGCTGCGCCAGTAGACGTCGTCACCGCCCAGCCCATCGAGGTTGGCGCGGTTCAACACCCGGGCCAGCACGAACAGCAGGTCGCTCAGGCGGTTGAGGTAGTGGCGCGGTTCGTTGCGCACCGCCTCGGCCGCGCCCAGCGCGACCAAAGCCCGCTCGGCGCGGCGGGCCACGGTGCGGCCCACGTGCGCGATGGCCGCGCTGCGCGTGCCCGCTGGCAAGATGAATTCCTTCAGCCGCGGCAAGGTTTCGTTGTAGTGCGCCAGCGCTTCGTCGAGCTGGATCACGGCCTGCGCCTTCAGCAATTCGTAGCCGGGGATCGACAGTTCGCCGCCGAGGTTGAACAGCTCGTGCTGAATCACCACCAGCAGCTCGCGCACGTCGTCGGGCAGCGGCTCGGCCAGCAGCACGCCGAGCGTGGAGTTGAGTTCGTCCACATCGCCCATGGCCTGCACCCGCAGGTGGGTCTTGGGCACGCGGCTGCCGTCACCGAGGCCGGTGCTGCCGTCGTCGCCGGTGCGGGTTGCGATTTGCGTGAGTCGATTTGCCATGGCTCGATGCTAGCAGCGGCGTGGCGCCGCTCCCTACAATCGGCCCATCGACTGGGCTGGAGGCAGCTGCCATGAACGCACCGATTCCCTCGCATCTGTTCGCGCCACGCGCCATTCCGGCGCTGATGCTCGATGCGCTGAAGGCCCGCTTCGGCGACCGCTGCTCCGCCGCGATGGCGGTGCGCGTTCAGCACGGCCGCGACGAGTCGCCGCTGGACGCGCCGCCGCCCGAACGGGTCGTGTTCTGCGAGAGCACCGACGACGTGGCTGCGGTCTTGAAGCTGGCCGACGAGCACGCCGTGCCTGTCATTCCGTACGGCGCGGGCTCGTCGCTGGAAGGCCATTTGCTGGCGGTGCAAGGCGGGGTCAGCCTGGACCTGAGCCGCATGAACAAGATCATCGGCATCCAGCCCGAGGACCTGACGGTGACCGTGCAGGCCGGCGTGACGCGCATGCAGTTGAACAACGAGATTCGCCACACCGGGCTGTTCTTTCCCATCGACCCGGGCGCCGACGCCAGCATCGGCGGCATGAGCGCCACCCGCGCCAGCGGCACCAACGCCGTGCGCTACGGCACCATGCGCGAGAACGTGCTGGGCCTGACCGTGGTGACGGCGCAGGGGGAGGTGATCCACACCGGCACGCGCGCCCGCAAATCGTCCGCTGGCTACGACCTGACGCGCCTGATGGTGGGCAGCGAAGGCACGTTGGGCGTGATGACCGAGATCACGCTGAAGCTGTTTCCGCAGCCCGAGGCGGTGTCGGCGGCGACCTGCACCTTTCCGAGCATCGACGCAGCGGTGCGCACCACGATCCAGATCATCCAGATGGGCATTCCGATCGCGCGCTGCGAGCTGCTCGACGCGCATGCGGTGCGCGCGGTGAACCGGCACGACAAGCTCACGCTGACCGAA
>JANNBZ010000039.1:0-3758 GCA_031386065.1 Burkholderiales bacterium | reverse complement strand
TCGGGGTGCTGCCGCATCTTCTGCTCCACCCAGGCCCGCGCCGCGTCGCGCTCGCCGACCATGAACAGGGCCCAGTTCCCCCAGTCCGCCATTTCCGCGTTCAGCGGGTCCAGGCGATTGGCGGCGGCGAGCGCACGCTTGACCCTGTCTGCCTCGCCCAGGCCTGAGTAGTAGAGCGCGAAACCCAGTTCGGTCTGGGCCAGCGTCGGGTCGCGGCGCTTGGCCGCGTTCAGCGCCGTCCAGGCATCCTTCCAGCGCCAGGCCATCACATAGGTCAAGCCCAGCGACGACCAGGCCTCGGCGGAGTCGGGGCGCAACTCGCGCGCCTCGGTGAGGGAGTCGATCACGGCCTGCAGCATGTTGATCGGCGGCTCGAAGTAGGCGAACAACTGGCGGTAGGCGTCGCTGCGGGCAATGTAGGCGTCGAAGAACTTCGGGTCCAGCGCGATGGCCCGGTCGAAGAGCGCGATCGCCTTCGGCAACGACTCGTGGCTGACCAGTTCCAGCAGATACCGCCCCGCCACGTAAAACTCGTAGGCCTTGAGGTTGGCGGTGGGCAGTTCGCCCAGGGCACGCAACTCGTCGTCGAGGACGGCCACCTTCAGCGACCGCGACACGGCACTCGCGATGTCCGACTGCATGGCGAAGAGATTGGTGTCGTCGGTGCGGCCCGTGTAGTCGTGATCCCAGACCACCCCGCCCTTTTGCAGATCCTCCAGCTCCGCGGTGATGCGCAGCGTCTTGTCTGCGGCGACGCTCACCACGCCGCCGAGCACGTAACGCACCTCAGGCAGCTGGGCGCGGATGTACTCGCGTGACTTCTTGCCCTTGAAAGTGAAGGCCGATGCCACCGGCACGACCCGCAAGCCCGAGACCTTGCGCAAGTTGCGGATCACTTCGCGGGTGGCCTGGTCGGCAAAGGGTTGCCAGGTCTCGGCCGCGTCGCCGGAGACATCGAAGGGCACGACCAGAACATAGGGCCGGTCGGCGTCGGCCGCTGCCGCGGTCGGGGCCAGCAGGCGCCAGGTCAGTGCCGCGCCGGCCAGCAGCAGGATGACCAGGGCGAGCAGCGGCAGGCGCCAGCCGAGCCGGCGGGCTGGCGGGCCGGCGGGCACTGCGGCGGGGGGCTCGAGCGCCGGTGCCGGCTCGGGGGACTCGGTGGCATCCGGCATTTCCCGCACTGGCGCCACGAACTGATAGCCGCGGCTGCGGACGGTCAGGATCGTCTGCTGCAGATCCCCGTTGTCGCCCAGAAGCTTGCGCGCGCTCTTGACGTGGTTGCTGAGCGTCGCGTCGGAGACCTCGCGCCCGTCCCAGACATCCCTGAACAGCTCTTCCCGGGTCAGGACGCGATCACGATGCCGGATGAGGTGCACCAGCAGGTCGAAGACCTTGGGCTCGACCGGGACGGCGGTGCCCCCGGCACTGATCCGGTACCGGGCGGTGTCAATGGTGAATTCGCCAACCTGGTATTTCATGGCACCGCTCGGAAACCGTTATCGAAGTATTACGCAGACATTAGCCAAGCGTCATGCAGCGACGGTGCCGCGCTCGCATCGTGGGCCCCTCCCGCAACCACGAAGGAGCGCCTCATGCCCACGCCGCTGCAAATCCTGCTGGACCCCGTTTCCCTGACTGTCCTGGCACTCTATGGGGCCTTGATCGGGCTCGAAGCCCTGTTCCCGGCCCGCCACCTGCCCGCGGTCCCGGGCTGGCGGACCCGGGCTCTGCTCGTCTTCGCCGTCTACTTCTTCCTCTCGTCCTACCTGCCGCTGTTCGGGGGCGAGACGCTAGCGAAGGTCCAGCTCTTCAACCTGGAGTCGATCCACCCTGCCGCCGGTGTCGGCATCGCGGTGCTCGTCTATGAGTTCCTGGTCTATGGCTGGCACCGCGCGATGCACGGCCCGACGTGGCTGTGGCGCGGCATTCACCAGATGCACCATAGCGCCGAGCGCGTTGACAGTTTCGGCGCGTTCTACTTCAGCCCGCTCGACATCGTCGGCTGGACCGTGCTCGGCAGCCTCACCCTGACTGTGGGCGTGGGCTTGAGCCCGCAGGCCGTCAGCTGGTTCCTCTACGCGACGACCTTCCTGGGCGTGATCCAGCACACCAACATCCGCACGCCGCAATGGCTGGGCTACGTCGTGCAGCGGCCGGAGAGCCACAGCCTGCACCACGCCCGCGGCGTCCATCGCCACAACTACTCCGACCTGCCACTGTGGGACATCGTTTTCGGCACCTTCCGCAACCCGAAGGACTTCGCCGCCGAAACCGGCTTTCACCCAGGCGCTTCGGCCCGGATCCCGCAAATGTTGCTGTTCCGGGACGTGGCCGGGGTCGACTACGACCCTGCCGCGCAGGCATCCATCCGCTAAACCCACCAGGAGCTGACCACCATGATCCGCAACCTCATCCAGTGTGCCGCCGCCTTGCTCGCCGCCGTCCTGCTCGTCGCCGCCTGCGGCGGTAGCAATGACGACCGTGACCTGACCATCACCACCTATGCAAAGGGCCTGACCAGCCCCCGCGGCCTGGTATTCGGACCCGACGGCCGGCTCTACGTGGCCGAAGCCGGCACCGGCGGCGCGCTGGCGCCCACCGGCACCGCCGAGTGCCCCAGCAATGTCAACATCTACAGCCCCTACACCGCCGGCTACAGCGGCCGGGTCGTGCGGGTGCTGGCCGACGGCACGAAGCAGACGGTCGCTGACAAGCTGCCCAGCATGACCGATGCCTATGGCGGCAACTACGGCCCCACCGATGTCGCCTTCATCGGCACTACGCTGTACGTGTTGATCGAGATGGGCGGCTGCTCGCATGCCATGCCCGAGGACTACCCGGCCATCCTGCGCGTCAATCCCGATGGCTCGACCACCTCGGTCGCCAACCTCAATGCCTGGCTCGCGGCGAATCCGCCCCACTTCATCAAGGACACCAACCCGGCCACCACCGACCTGGAACCCAGCGGCGTGTTCCATTCGATGATCGCGGTCGGCAACTTGCTCTACGTGGTGGAGACGAACCGCGGCCTGCTGTTGAGGGTCGACCCGGCGACGGGCTCGATGCAGAGGGTGTACGACATGTCGATCGACCACGCAGAGCACAACCCGATCGTGATGGCCCACGACGGCGACACCTTCCATGTCGGCACTTTCGGCGAGGACGGAGGGCCGGCCGAACTGGCGGTGTTCGGCGCCGACTTTGCCGGCTACAGGCAAGCTTTCGAATCGCTGCACCCGATCGTGGGCCTGGCGTGGCAGCGCGGGCGCCTGTACGCAGTCGAGATCTTTCCGCGCGACCAGGCGTGGACGCCGGACAACGCGAACCTGGTCGCGTTCGACCCGGCAACAGGCAAGCGCAAGGTGCTGGCCACCAAGTTTGCCAGCCTGCCCAACGGGCTGGTGACCGGCCCTGATGGCGCGCTCTATACGTCCAACGTCACCTTGAGCTCATCACCTGGCGACGGCAGCGTGCTGCGTATCGTCCCGTGAAGCCAGCCTGGAAGGGATGACCGTGAAAGGGCACGTCCAACCCGGCCCGGGCGCAATCGGGCCACCGCTGACAGCGGCCGACGCCCGCGTGCTGGGCTGGATCGGTCGCCTCATCGGTCTGGCGTCCCTGGCGGGACTCGGCGTGTTCGGCGTCTACATCGCACTGCGCGCGACCGGCGCCACGATCAAGAACTTCGAGCAGTGGCGCAACCTGGTGGCAGGCCTTCCGATGCCCACGGCATCGGACTGGATCGCCAACCTCGGCAT
>JANNBZ010000222.1:0-10222 GCA_031386065.1 Burkholderiales bacterium | reverse complement strand
CCGTCGAAGCCGCTGGCCATCACGGCCGCCGAGATGCCGAGGAAGGACGCCGCCGACATGTAGTCGCCGGCAATCGCCAGCCCGTTCTGGAAGCCGGTGATGCCGCCGCCGGCGGTGTAGAAATCGGCCGCCGATTTGGTTTTCGACGCGGCCCATTTGGTGACGAACATCGTGAACACCACGAAGATCGCGAACATGCTGATCGCGGTCCAGTTGGTGGCCTGCTTGTCGGCCTGCCCGAGGTCGGCACCGGCGGCATACACCAGCGCAGACGCTGCGAACAGCGCAACCAGGGTCAGCGTGCGGCGGGTGCCCTCGCCCATCACTGCGAAACGGGCGCTCATTTGAGCACCGCCTTCGCGATGTCGGCAGACAAATCATCGAACTCGCTGTTCGCGCGCCGCACGTAGATCGCGGTGATGACGATGGTGAACACGATGACGCCGAAGCCGACCGGGATGCCGAGCGTCATCACGCCGTCGCCGAGGCGGCGCGACAAGAACTCCTTGTCGAACGCCACCAGCAGGATGAAGCCGTAGTACACGACCATCATCGCCAGCGTCAGCCACCAGCCGAAGCGGGTGCGCTTGGTTTTCAGCTCCTGGTACTTCGGGTGGCTCGCGATGCGCGTGGCCAGATCGTGTTCCATGGTGTGTCTCCGCGGCAGGTGTTTCATGCGCTTGCCCCCACGGCGTGTGGCCATGACGAGTACCGGCACCCGGCTGGCGGCGGCGCGCGTTCAGCGTCGACCACCGCACGAACGGGCCGGGCTTTCAATTCGGCAAGCGGCTGTGCTGATCGTGCGCCGCAAAGGCGCCGCTGGTTTGCGCTGCGTCAAGCGCCGCGCTGAATTCCGGCCCGCTGGGCGCCCTCGGCCTGCCAGGCGCCAGTGTCGAACCACGCGTCGCCGCGCAGGCACGCCGACAGCATGTCCAGCCCGTCCAGGCCCCAGAACAGGCGGCCGTTCACCCGCAGCGTGGGAACGCCGAAGATGCCGAGCGCGATGGCGCTCGCTGTCGCGTCCTTCAGCGCCTGTTTGACGGCATCGCTGTTCGGGTCGGTGGGCGGCGACAGTTGCTGCGCCAGCGCGGCCAGGCGCTGCGCTTCGTTCGCGTCGGCAGCGCCGCGCCAGATGTGCTGCAGCACCGCTTCACAGACGCGCCGGTTCGGCGTGCCGCCCTCGGGCGCGCAGGCCAGCAGCAGCCGCAGGTGGGCGAGCGGGTTGAACGGGTGCTGCGCCGGTGTGTCGAGCGCAACAGCGTGCTTGTGTGCCAGCCAGTGCACCTGGCGGAAGGTCCAGGCGCGCTTGGGTTCGATCTCGGCCGGGCCTTTCTGGCCCCAGTGCTTCAACAGCCCGGCGAACAAAATCGGCCGGTAGGCGACTTCATACGACAAGCCTTCGAGCACCTGCGGCAGCCGTTCGAACGCGAGGTGCGCGTAGGGGCTGATCGGGTCGAAGTAGAAGTCGATGTGGGTCATGTGGGTCGGGCCGGGTCTCGGCCAGCGGCATCGAGCTGCGGCCGCAGGCTTTCACGTCGCGCCGGCAGCTGCTTCCAGATCTGCAGCTTGTGCCGGTCGTCCATCGCAGACCAGGCCGCGATCTCGTCCAACGTGCGGCAGCAGCCTTCGCACCAGCCGGTGGCCGCGTGCATGCGGCACACGTCGACGCAGGGGCTGGGCAGCGAGGTGCTCATGCGACTGCAGCGGCGTTCGCCCGCTTGGCCAGCAGAGCATTGCCGGTGCGCGACACCGGCTTGCGCCCGAGCACGCCAGAGATGAACGCGGCCGCGTCGACCAGCTTGTCGATGTCGATGCCGGTGCCGATGCCCAGCCCGTTCAGCATGAACAGCACGTCTTCGGTGCCGACGTTGCCGGTGGCGCCCTTGGCGTACGGGCAGCCGCCCAGCCCGGCCACGCTGGCGTCGAAGCTGTGGATGCCCATTTGCAGGCAGGCAAAGATGTTCGCCAGCGCCTGGCCGTAGGTGTCGTGGAAATGGCCGCTGACCTCGTTCAGCGGGTAGTGCTTGAGCGCACGTTCCATCACTGCCTGCACCCGCAGCGGCGTGCCGACGCCGATGGTGTCGGCGATGCCGATGTGGTCAACGGCAATGCCTTTCAGCAACAGCACGACTCGCTCCACCTCGTCGGCCGACACCTCGCCCTGGTAGGGGCAGCCCAGCGCGCACGACACCGCCGAGCGCACCTTGATGCCGGCTGCGTGCGCCGCCTGCACCACCGGGCGGAAACGCTCGATGCTTTCCTCGATGCTGCAGTTGATGTTGCGCTGGCTGAAGGCCTCGGTGGCGGCGGCGAACACCACGATCTCGTCGGGCCGCGCCGCAGGCGGCAGCGCCAGCGCGGCTTCCAGGCCCTTCATGTTCGGCGTCAGCACCGAATAACGAACCCCGGCGTGCCGCCGAATGGCAGCCAGCACCTCGGCGTTGTCGGCCATCTGCGGCACCCACTTCGGGCTGACGAAGCTGGTGACCTCGATCTCGCGCAAGCCGGCCGCCTGCAGCAAGTGCACCAGTTCGACCTTGTGCGCTGCCGACACCGGCTGCTGTTCGTTCTGCAGCCCGTCGCGCGGGCCGACTTCCACCAGGGTGACGCGGTCGGGAATCATGACAAATGCCTCGGGTTGTCGGTCTGCGTGCGGCGCCCCCCTTTGACTAGGGGTGGCGATGGGGCCGGCCGCCGTCCAAGATACTCGAAATGAACCGAGACCGCCCCGTGAACACCAACGACCGCTTGCTGCTGGCCACCCGCATCCACTTCGGCCTGATGCGCCACTTGGGCGAGGGCATCGACGTGGCGCGGATGCTGAACCACGAAAGCGAAGCGCGCGAAGTGCTGTGGGTGATCGAGGCGCTGGGCGACGCCGACCTGCAGTCGCTGGGCCGCCAGTTCGCACAGGCCGCACACGTTCCCGTCGCGCCCGTCGCGCCCGCCGTGCAGCGCATGCAGGCCGCTGCCGGCCACGCGCCGCAAGACACCCGCTGGGCGGCAGACACCTCGGGCTTCGGCGTCTCCAGGCCGGCCGACCTGGCCGAGCCCGCGCCGGCGCCGGGCTGGTTCAAGCCGGCCCGCTGGCTGCGCAACGCCAGCCCGCGCAGCGGCGGCTGAGCCCTTCATCACGCAGCTTGCAGGGTCAGCAGTTCGCCACCCTCGGCCACCTGGTCGCCCACCGCATACAGCAGTTCGGCCACCGTGCCGTCGCGCGGCGAGGTGATGGTGTGTTCCATCTTCATCGCCTCGATCACCGCCAGCGCCTGGCCTTGCTTGACCACATCACCCGGTCGCGCCAGGAACGAGATCAGCTTGCCGGGCATCGGCGCGGTGAGCCGCCCGCCCTCTGACGCGCCATCGGCCGCGTGCGCGATCGGGTCGATCTGGCGCAGCGTGACCGAGCCTTCGGCGCTGAAGATGCTGAAGCGCTCGCCGACGGCGTAGACGGTCAGCGCGCGGCGTTGTTCGCCCAGCGTCACGTCGAACGAATCGGCACCGCGCGAGGTGTCTCGCGGCGTGATCGCCAGCGGCCAGCGCTGCTCGCCCAGCGCCAGCCACATCGCGCCGTCGTGCGTGCGTTCCAGGCGCGCCACGTGGTGCACCCCGCCCAGTTCCAGGTCGAAGCGGCGCAACGCCGCACCGAAGAGTCGCCAGCCATCGCGGCGCGACCAAGGGTCGGACGTTTCGGTGGCGCGTTCGCACGCCAGCGTGTGCGCCACCACGCCCGCCGCCGCCACCTCGATGGGCAGCGGTGCGGTGTCGAACAGCACCGCGCGCTCGCGCTCGATCAGCGCGGTGTCGAGGTCGGCCTGCGCGAACGAACGGCTGCGCACCACGCGGCGCAGAAAAGCCACGTTGGTGTGCAGGCCGACGATGTGGGTCTGCCCCAGCGCGGCGTCCATGCGGGCCAGCGCCTGTTCGCGGTCGGCACCCCAGACGATGAGCTTGGCGATCATCGAGTCGTAGTACGGCAGCACGGCATCGCCCTCGCGCACCCCGGCATCGAAACGCACCGGCGCGTTCGGCGTGCCGGCCGAAGCGCCCGGTGCGCGCTCGAAAGTCGCCGCCGCCGGCGTGCGGAAAACCTGCAGCGTGCCGGTGGCGGGCAGGAACTGCGCGTCGGGGTTCTCGGCGCAAATGCGCGCCTCGATCGCGTGGCCGTGCATGCGCAGTTCGTGCTGCTTCAACGGCAGCGGCTCGCCGCTGGCCACGCGCAGTTGCCACTCCACCAGGTCGAGCCCGGTGATGGCTTCGGTGACCGGGTGTTCGACCTGCAGCCGCGTGTTCATCTCCATGAAATAGAAGCGCAGCTGTCCATCGGACTGCGGCTCGACGATGAATTCGACCGTGCCCGCGCCCACGTAAGCCACCGCCTTGGCCGCCGCCACGGCGGCCTCGCCCATCTGGCGGCGCTGCGCATCGGCCAGGCCCGGCGCGGGCGCTTCTTCCAGCACCTTCTGGTGGCGCCGCTGCACCGAGCAGTCGCGCTCGAACAGGTACACCACGTCGCCCTGCGTGTCGCCGAAAACCTGGATCTCGATGTGGCGCGGCCGCGTGACGTAGCGCTCGACCAGCACCGCGTCGTCGCCGAAGCTGCTGCGGGCCTCGCGCTGGCACGAGGCGAGTGCGGCGTCGAATTCGGCGCTGCTGTTGACCGCCCGCATGCCCTTGCCGCCGCCGCCGGCGCTGGCCTTGATCAGCACCGGGTAGCCGATGCGGTCGGCCTCGCGTTTGAGCAGCGCCGGGTCCTGGTCGGCACCGTGGTAGCCGGGCACCAGCGGCACGCCGGCCTGCTGCATCAACTGCTTGGCCTCGGCCTTCAGGCCCATCGCTTTCAGGGCAGCAGGCGGCGGGCCGATGAAGACCAGGCCGGCGTCGGCACAGGCCTGCGCGAAGGCATCGTTCTCGCTCAGGAAACCATAGCCCGGGTGCACCGCCTGCGCGCCGGTGGCCAGCGCGGCCGCGATGATGCGGTCGCCGCGCAGGTAGCTTTCCTTCGGCGAGGCCGCGCCGATGTGCACCGCCTCGTCGCAGGCCAGCACGTGCTTGGCGTTCGCGTCGGCGTCGGAAAAAACAGCGACGCTGCGGATGCCGAGCTTGGCGCAGGTGGCCGCGACTCTGCAAGCGATCTCCCCCCGGTTGGCAATCAGAATCTTTGTGAACATGGGGTCTCCATCCTTCGCATCAAGCGGCCGGGGCGGCCACATCGGCGCCGCGTCCGGACACACGCCGCACCAGTGCTTTCAGAAATTTCGCCAGCACCCAGATCAAGCCGACCATCACCACCACGGCGACCGCGAGTGCGGCGAAGAACAACACCGGGTGCGTCCACGACAGCCACAGCGCGGTGGGCACGGCGGCGTCGCCGAGCAGCGACATCGCGACGTTCGAAAACGGTTCGGGCGAGGTGTTTACCGCCGCCCGCGTGGTGGCCTTGGCCACGTGGCTGGTGGCGGCCAACGTGCCGCCGAGCAGGGCCGCGACCAGGGCCCAGGTGGCCTGGTCGGCACCGAACACGCTGGCCGCCAGCGCGGCACCGGCGGGGATGCGCACCACGGTGTGGATCACGTCCCACAGGCTGTCGACGCCGGGAATCTTGTCGGCGAAAAATTCGATGAACAGCATCAAGCCGCTGGCGCCGAGCATGGCCGGGTGCTGCAACAGCTTCAGCCCGGTGGGCAGGTCGACCCAGCCCAGCGTGCCGGCCAGGCCGGTGAGAAACACCACCAGGTACAGGCGCAGGCCGCTGGCCCAGCCGAGCGCGGCGGCAATTGCCAGCAGGTGCGAGGTGTCGAGGTTCATCGGCGAGCTGGCTTCAGGCCAGCCAGGACGGCGGGCGCTTGTGCAGGAAGGATTGAACGCCTTCCTTGCCTTCGGCGCTGGCCCGGATGTCGGCAATGCGGCGCGCGCTCTCCTCGCGCAGCGCGGGTGTCAGCGGCACGCCGGCCACGTCCTGCACCAGCAGCTTGCAGGCACGCACGGCCATCGGCCCGTTGGCCACCAGCGCGGCCACGATCTCGCCGACCTTGGCGTCCAGCGCCTCGGCCGCGCACAGCTCGTGCACGAAGCCGATGCCGTGCGCCTGCTGCGAACTGAAGCGCTCGGCCGTGACGAAGTAGCGGCGCGCGGCTTGCTCGCCCATCGCGCGAACCACATACGGGCCGATGGTGCCGGGCAGCAACCCGAGGCGGGCCTCGCTCAAACAGAAGTTGATGCCTTCTGCCGCCACCAGCACATCGCACACCGCCGCCAGGCCCACGCCACCGGCGTAGCAGTCGCCGTGGATGCGTCCGACCACCGGCACCGGGCAACGGTAGACGGCCCACAGCATGTCGGCCAGCGCCTGCGCGTCGGCGCGGTTCTGCTCCCAGTCGTAGCCGGCCATCTCGCGCATCCAGCCCAGGTCGGCACCGGCGCAGAAGGCCTTGCCGTGGCCGCCGAGCACGATGGCGCGCAGATCGGGTTCGGCCCCCAGCGTGGTGAAGGCCGCCGTCAGCTCGGCGATCACCTCGGCGTTGAAAGCGTTGCGAACCTCCGGCCGGTTCAGCCACACCTCGGCCACGTGTGGCGAGGGGCGTCGGATGTCTAGCGTGGCGGTCATCGGGGGGTCTCCTGCGTGGGGGCGGGGTTGTCGGCCCGCAGCATCCACAGCAGGTCGAGCTCGGGGCAGGCGTGGCCCATCGCGGTGACGGCCGCCGTGATCTGGCCGCGGTGGTGGGTGCCGTGGTTGAACACATGCGCCAGCGTGGCGGCGAACGGCATCGACTGCGCCACGCCCAGGGTGGTGGTGTAGCTCAGGGTCGAATCGAAGCGCGCTTCATCGCACGCGGCGATCAGCGGCTGCCAGCGTTGCGCGCCTTCCAGCAGGCGATGGCGCAGGCGAACGCGGTCGGGCTCGACCTCGGCATCGAGCGCGATGCGGTTCGACACGCCATCGGCGAAACGCGGAAACCAGACCAGGTGTTCCGCGATCAGCAGGTGGTTCAAGGTGCGGTGAACGCTTTTGAAGAACAGGCCCGCGTCGCGCCGGTAATCGTCTTCGGGCAGCGCGTCGACATGCTCGAACAGCTTGCGCGTGGCCCAGAGGTTGTAGCGCGCCAGCGTGAGGCAGTGCGACCGGATGGCCGAGCACGGCAGATCCTTCACCATGATGACGCTGCGGTAGGTTTTGCCTTCCCACTGCACCTCGCCCACCTCACGATAGCCCAGCCGCCGATAGCGCTCGCGAAGCTGCTGCGCTGGCGCGGCAGTGTCCAGCGCCATGTGTTGAAAGCCACGCTCGCGGGCCCATTGCTCGCAGCGGGCGACCAGCCTCTGCCCGATGTGCTGGCCCTGCCGCTGCGGGTCGACCGCGAGCTGATGCAGGTGCGCCGTGTCGGGGCGGTAGAACCACTCAGTCTGCAAAGCCCAGGGCGAGCGCACCGGGTCGTAAGCCCCGCTCACGGTGACCGTGCCGATCACAACGCCAGCCGCAGTCGCAACAAAACAGTGCCCCGAGGCCACGCGCTGTGCCGTCACCTCGATCGCTTGGTCGCAGGCCGTGAAATTCATTCCCGCCTGTGCAAGAGGCGCATAAGCGCGGTGCAGTAGCTGCGTCAACGCCTCCAGTGAATCGCCTGCATTCAGCGGCCGGATGGTGACCAGCGAGGAGCCGGGCTGGGCGTCCACATCAAACCTCTCGTAGGCACCGATGACCGCCGCGACTCGCCACGCAGGCGGCGGCTCGACGGTAGACCAGTATTCGTCCACGTTCGCGATGTGCTCCTGCTCAAAACAGAACACCGAGTTGGCGATGAATTTCGCCGGCGGGTGGCTCACTTCGACCACGGAGTGGACGCGACCGTCTTGCAAGGCGTTCACCTCGATCACCCGAATGTTCCAGCCTTCAGGGTAGACGGCGTTGACGCGGATGATCGCGTCGGCATCGAGCATGCGTTCGCCCGAGGTGTGCCAGGTCATCGTCGCGTTGCCGGCGAACAAACGTCGTGCGGTCGCCCAGTCGCGGGCCTCGAACGAGGACCACAGCGATTGAACGGCGGCGAGGCGTTGCTGCATGGGCTGCGATCAATGCTTCCAACTGCGCAGGCCGCGCAGCTCTTCGAAGGCGTGGAAGTCGCGGTCGCTGTGCAGCAGCGCGTAGTCGTTCTCGATGCAGAAGGCTGCCAGCAGAACGTCGATGGGGCTGCGCATCGTGACGCCCTGGGCGCGCAGGCTGCGGTAGTGCTGCGCGGCAGCCAGCGCCACTTCAGTGCCGCCTGCGGCCTCGATGCTCAGCGTCTCCATCAACAGCCGGGCTTGCCGGTACTCGCGCTCGAGGCGAAATCCGCGCAGCACTTCGAACAACACCAGGTCGGGCACCACCAGCCGCACTTCGCCGTGATCGAGCAGCTGTTCGAGCAGGTCTGCGGCAGGGTTGTCGGCGTCGTTGAAGAAGTCGACCCAGACGCTGGAGTCAACGACGAGCACGGTACTTCCTTGGCGCAGGCTCATGAACCGCCAGCTCGGCGGGCGCCGTCCAGTCGATGCTTTCGTCACCCTCCCACTTGAGCTTGCCGCGCCATTTGAGGATCTCGCGGTAAGCCGCCTGGCGGGCCAGGAGTTTCAAGCCGGCCTCGACAGCGTCTTTCTTGGTCTTGTAGGGGCCCGCCTTCATGGCATCGGCCATCAGCTTTTCGTCGATGACAATATTGGTGCGCATGATGTGTAGAAAGTTAGCAAAATATGCACATCGTACATCACATCCGAAAAATCCCGAACTTCGCTTCCGGGATAGCCGCATTCAGGCTGGCCGACATCGCCAGCGCCAGCACGCGGCGCGTGTCGGCGGGGTCGATGACGCCGTCGTCCCAGAGCCGCGCGCTCGAAAAATACGGGTGTGCCTGGTGCGCGAACTGGTCGAGGATGGGTTGCTTGAAGGCCTGTTCTTCATCTGCGCTCCAGGCGCCGCCGCGCGCTTCGATGCCGACGCGCCGCACGCTGGCCAGCACGCTGGCGGCCTGCTCGCCGCCCATCACGCTGATGCGCGCGTTCGGCCACATCCACAGGAAGCGCGGGCTGTAGGCGCGGCCGCACATGCCGTAGTTGCCGGCGCCGTAGCTGCCGCCGATGATCACGGTGAACTTCGGCACCTGCGCGGTCGACACCGCCGTGACCATCTTGGCGCCGTGCTTGGCAATGCCTTCGGCTTCGTACTTGCGGCCCACCATGAAGCCGGTGATGTTCTGCAAGAACACCAGCGGAATCTTGCGCTGGCAGCACAGCTCGATGAAGTGCGCGCCCTTCATCGCCGACTCTGAAAACAGCACGCCGTTGTTGGCGATGATGCCCACCGGCATGCCTTCGATGTGGGCGAAGCCAGTCACCAGCGTGGCGCCGTAACGGGCCTTGAATTCGTCGAACTCCGACGCGTCGACGATGCGCGCAATGATCTCGCGCACGTCGTACGGTTTGCGGGTGTCGGTGGGGATCACGCCGTGCAGCTCGATGGTGTCGAACAGCGGCGCGCGCGGCGGCACGCAGTGCGTGGCAACGTCCTTGCGCCAATTCAGGTTGGCCACGCTGGCACGTGCAATCGCCAACGCATGGGTGTCGTTCTGCGCCAGGTGGTCGGCCACGCCGGACAGCCGCGTGTGCACGTCACCGCCGCCCAGGTCTTCGGCGCTGACCACCTCGCCGATGGCGGCCTTCACCAGCGGCGGGCCGGCCAGGAAGATGGTGCCCTGGTTCTTCACGATGATGGATTCGTCGCTCATCGCCGGCATGTAGGCGCCGCCTGCGGTGCACGAGCCCATCACCACCGCAATCTGCGGAATGCCCAGCGCGCTCATGTTGGCCTGGTTGAAAAAGATGCGGCCGAAGTGATCGCGGTCGGGAAATACCTCGTCCTGGTTCGGCAGGTTCGCGCCGCCGCTGTCGACCAGGTAGATGCACGGCAGGCGGTTCTGCTGCGCGATCTCTTGTGCCCGCAAATGCTTCTTCACCGTCATCGGGAAGTAGGTGCCGCCCTTCACCGTGGCGTCGTTGCAGACCACCATGCAGTCGACGCCACTGATGCGGCCGATGCCGGCAATCAGCCCGGCACCCGGCGCGTCGTTGTTGTTCATGTCCAGCGCGGCCAGCGGTGCCACCTCCAAGAAGGGCGTGTCCGGGTCGAGCAGCATCTCGACGCGGTCGCGCGGCAGCAGCTTGCCGCGCGCCACGTGCTTCGCGCGCGGCT
>JANNBZ010000170.1:0-18633 GCA_031386065.1 Burkholderiales bacterium | reverse complement strand
GCTAGCCTCAAAGCGGGTTGCACGCATGGCTCGCAACCCGCGTCGACACCCGTCAACCCTGGCCATGCGAAGGAGCGCGCGCATGCAATACCCCGGCCACATCGTCAAGCTCGGCGAGCCCGACGCCCGCATCGTCAAGGCACTGAAAACGCAGCTCAACCGCATGCTCGCGGTGCAGCGCATCGCCGCACTCAAGCTCGACCTGAACGACGCGAACTTCGGTCTCAAGACCAAGCAGGCGGTGCAACTGTTCCAGGCGCGCAGCGTCGACGACGACGGCCGCCCGCTGAAACCCGACGGCGAGGTGGGCTCGATCACCTGGTCGCGCCTGTTCGGGGCCGACACGGTGCCGTCGGCCGATGCCTCGACCGACAACTTCCTGGCCCACGTGCTGGGCATCGCCGCCGGCCAGGAAGCCAAGCAGGTGCGCGAAGACCCGCGCAACTCGAACCGCGGACCCGAGGTCGACCTGTACCTGCGGCGCGTCGGCCTGAACCCCGGCTTCGCGTGGTGCTGCGCCTTCGTCTACTGGTGCTTCGACGAAGCGGCGCTTGCCGCAGGCCGCGTCAACCCGATGGTCAAGACCGCCGGCTGCATGGACCACTGGAGCCGCGCCGCAGCCGCTGGCGCTACCCGCATCCCCAAGAGCCAGGCCAGCGCCGACCCGTCGCTGGTGCAACCCGGCATGATTTTCATCATGGACTTCGGCGGCGGCACTGGCCATACGGGATTGGTGGAGCAAGTCGACGGCGGGTTGATCACCACCATCGAAGGCAACACCGACGCCAGCAAGACGCGCGAAGGCGGCGGCGTGTACCGGCTGCACCGCAAGATCGTCGACGTGAACAAGGGGTTCGTGGATTATTCGGGGCTGTGACGGCGCGGCACGATGCCAACCGAACCCAGCAGCAAGCAGTCCAAATCCGATCCGCCTGCACCCACATCCGGCGAAAGGCGCAACCTCGCGCTGCTATCCTGAATATCAATCCAGGTCTGCGCCAGATGTTGGGGAGGCCTCACCGACTCCCCGCTGACGTATCGCCTATGAACCTCGAATTCTTCCGCGCCCTTGAAGTCCGCCGCACCGGCGCTATCGTTGAGCGCGACCTGGAAGCAATCGAGCGCCTCCACGCACCGGAATACCAACTGATCACCCCGGCCGGACGCACCTTCAGCCGAACGCAATACCTTGAAATGATCAAGGCCGAGCCGTTCTACTCCGCTTGGGAGCACGGACCAATGGAAGTGAGAGCGTCAGCCGAAATGGCAGTCGTCAGGTATCTGGCCAGAATCACCTTTTCGTCCGGAAGAATTGCGAATTGCTGGCACACAGACACCTATGAACTCAGAGCATCGGCCTGGCTCGCAGTTTGGTCGCAGGCCACTGAGTTGCCGAAGGCGTCAGCCGCCGCGTAGGTAGCCGAGTTAAGCCTTGCGCCGTCGCGCTTCCTGAAGCCACCGCTGCGTTGTTCAACCCGCCGGCACGTACGAGCGCCGCTTTTCGCATCGACCTGACATGCCGATCACTCGCCGAGACCTTCTTCTAGCTGCCCCAGCGCTGCCAGCCCTGGCATCCTGCGCAAGCGACATCTCAAAGTACGGGGGCAGGCCCGTAACGAGTCTTGCTGCGGACCTTGGGGTTTGCTCGGCCGCGTACGCGCTCTTGAAAGCTGGCATTGCAGGCCCTGCCGTTGCGGTTTCTGGATGCAAGGAATCCGCAGCGACCCAGCCAGATTCGATCTTTCAAGCGGCATCCTTGACGAAGCCCGTTGTGGCATTCGGTGCGCTTCGGTTCGTCGTCAAGGGCGAGTTGGATGTTCATTCACCGGTCTCTCGCTATCTGCCTCGCGGATACCGGCACTACCACAGCGTTCTCGCCCGGTCTCCGGCTGATCAGAGCGACATCTTTCCGGCAAGTGAACTGGCCAAAATCACTGTCGCTGCGCTGCTCAATCACACCTCAGGGTTGCCAAACTGGAACGGTGGCAACCTGTCGTTCGAGTTCCAGCCCGGCGAGCGGTGGGGGTACTCCGGCGAAGGGTATGTCCTGCTTCAAAGCGTGCTGGAAGCGGTCACAGGGACGAGCCTGTCTGCGTACTTCGATGAGCACATCTTCCGGCCACTCGGCTTGCACGACACGAGCCTCATCTGGAGAGACTCGTTCGGTACTCGTGCTCAGCCCGGAACGTCCGGGCTCTGGCCGGTAAAACAGCTTCGATTCGTCGCCCCTGTGGCGGCGGCTTCGTTGTGTACAACGGCATCTGACTACGCACGTTTCTTGGCAGCGCTATTGGCAGACGACCAGCTCACTTCACTGACGATGGAAAAGCCGGTTCTGGTGGACCGCGAACTTGGGCTCGAGTGGGGATATGGCTGGGGAATCGAGCGTGCGGAAGGAGGTCCTTACTTGTGGCAATGGGGAAACAACCCCGGGTTTCGCGCATTCGCGATGGTTTCTGCTTCGTCCAGGGACGGTTTCGTCGTCCTCACAAACAGTGAACGCGGAATGCCGCTCGCCGTGTCGCTTGCCCATGCAACTCTGCCGGCAGTGCACAAAGCCTTTCGGTTCCCGTTGGTTGGCTGACGACGGCGGCCTGACAGTGACCCCTCATGCCAAACGCAGGGGTCGCATTCCGTCCGCGCGCGCCCAGCGGCTTCAATAGCTAGAGCCCTTGGCACTGTGTAAAATCCCACACACGGAGACGCACATGGCCACCAACCTCGCAATCGATCCAGACTTGCTAGACCGCGCCCTTCAGGTCAGCGGTGAGCGCACGAAGAAGGCTGCGGTCACCTTGGCGCTGCAGGAGTTCATCGCGCGACGGCAGCAGAAGCGGGTTCTCGACCTGATGGGGAAGTTGGAGTGGGATCCGTCGTATGACTACAAGTCGGAGCGATCGCGCAGGTGACCCTCTTCGTTGACACGAGCGTCTGGTCGCTTGCCCTCAGGCGGGATGTCGAGGTTGAATCGCCCGAGGTACAAGCACTCAAGGACGCCCTGGCCGGAGCCGACATGGTCGTCACCACGGGCATCGTGTTGCAGGAATTGCTGCAAGGCTTCTCGGGCGCAAAAGCAAGCAGCCAGATCATCGAGCGATTTTCGTCACTCGCTCTGCTTCAGCCCGACCGCGAAGACCATATTGCCGCAGCAGGGCTCAGAAACCTGTGCCGTCGGGCGGGTGTGCAGATAGGCACCGTCGACGCGCTCATCGGCCAACTCTGCATCAGACATGATCTGCTTCTGTTGAGCACCGACCAAGATTTCGTACACGCCGCGAAGCACTGCAATCTCAAGGTCTGGTCACCCAAAGCCGCGCGGCAGCGTCGGTGACGCCGCCGAACGCAGCGCGCGTCACGGCAGCCCAGTGATGCCCGAAAGCCCCATCTCCTTAGCGACCCCATGAAAGCGGCGCCACCATGGCCAGACCCACCACCCCCACGTCGGCGAACCACAGCGAGGCCGCCGCCGTATCGCCCAACAACCCGTGCCCGTTCTTGCGCGCCGCCGTGGCGGGCGGCTACATCGACCCACATACCGAGCCGGTGTCTCGCGTTGCCGATCTGATCGCCGAGGCGAGCGGCGGCACACCGACCAACAGGCGCAAGGTGCGCATCGGTTCGGTGGCGATTGCCGCCGTGGCCAACGGGCTGGGGCCGTTGGCGGTGTTGCACAACCTGGCCGACGGGCTGCATGCCGATGCGCTGCGCGGCGGGCCGCTGGACAAGCGCGGCGCGGGCTCGCGAATTCTTGACTCGCACGGCGAGCTAACGCCGGCCGAACTGGATCGGCTGGACGAGTTCGCGGCCGACTTTCAACGCCCCGACGGCGGCGGCACCGAGCGCGGCCTGGGCCTGCCGCAGTTGCGCACGATGATGGATGCCAACTACGCGCGCGCAGCGGGGGCACGGCGCAAGGTCGACCGCCTGTTGATGAACGGCGAGTGGCCGGTGCTGTTGAACGTGCTGGGGAAGGGCGAAGGCGAAGGTGACGGCGCGTACCTGAGCCTGGCCGAGGTTCGCGTTCTGTTCGCAGAACGAAAGCTGCCCGCGCGAATTGCGGCGCGGATTTCGCGCTTCGTGCGACCAGCAAAGCGCTGAAGCTGGGCCGGGTCTCGATGGGCTTCGTTCAAGCGCGAACGCAATCCGAAATCCGTTCGGCCTGAGTTGTCGAAGGCCTGCGCGGGCTAGCCGCCGAGCGAAACGGCGCGCTGCGGAAACGCCCGCAACAGTTTGCCGTCCATCGTCACCAGTTGGGTGTTCAGCTGAACCGCAAGAGCGATGAATTCGCAGTCGTACGCGGAACAATCGCTGTCGCGAACCAGTTCGAGAACGCTCAACGAATCGACCTCGAACTCTGAATCTGAAAGCAGGCTTTCAGCCTCGCGTTGCAAGCCGCAGGCCTGCTCGAAGCTGAGCGCCTTGCGCCGCATGTAGCCGGCAAGGATGTTTCGAAACTCGCTGCGCCACAGGACCGGCGCTGCCCAGTCGGGGTCGCGCTGCAACAGCGCCTCTGCGGCGGCGGTGTGTTCGCCGGGCAGGTACAGGTACGCCAGCACATTCGAGTCGACCACGATCATGGTCGGCCTGCGGTCTTGAGTGCCTGAATGTCGCGCGCACGAAATGCCTTGTGCGTGAGCGCTGCGCGCAAGGCTTGCGCGCGCGCGAGCCGGTCGCTGACGTCCAGCCTGGTCGGCAGCAGCACGGCCTCAAGGCAAACAATGGCCTCGCCGTTCAAGCTGCGGCGATGCGTTTGCGCCGATAGCTTTAAACGCTCGTAGACCGCGTCCGGAATGTTCTTCAACGTCAGGGTCGTGGGCATGCATTGACCTCCACCATAATGAAACCATTATGGTTTCTCAGCAGGAACTGGTCAATCACAAGTACCCATGAAAACCGAGGCACAGCGTTGAAGGCCATGACCATCACAGCGATCGTCCTGTTGCTTGGCTTGCTCACGGGCGGCCTGCTTTACACGCCCGACAAAAACCGCGCCGAGCTGGAAGCACGCTACGCCAACGCGCCGACCGATTTCGTGCAGGCGGCGGGGCTGCGCCTGCATGTGCGCGACAGCGGGCCAACGGACGCGCCAGTGGTGCTGTTGCTGCACGGCTTCGGCGCCAGCCTTCACACCTGGGAGGCCTGGGCGCAGGCGATGGCGGTCGACCGCCGCGTGATCCGCGTCGACCTGCCAGGCTCGGGGCTGACCGGCGCCGACCCCACGGGCGACTATTCCGACGAGCGCTCGGTGCAGGTCATCGCAGCGCTGATGGACGCGCTGGGCGTGTCGCGCGCGAGCCTGGTGGGCCACTCGATGGGCGGGCGCATGGCCCGGCGTTTTGCTGCGGCGATACCGGCCCGCGTGGACAAGCTGGTGCTGCTGGCGCCCGATGGGTTTGCCAGCCCGGGCTTCGAGTACGGCAAGGCGCCCGACGTAGGCGCTGCGGTGCGCCTGATGCGATACGTGCTGCCGCGCCCCCTGCTGACGATGAGCCTGAAACCCGCCTACGCCGACCCGGCGCAAATGACGGAAGAACGTGCCACCCGATACCACGACCTGATGCTGGCACCGGGTGTGCGCGGCGCGATGATCCAGCGCATGGAGCAGATGGTGCTGCAAGACCCGCTGCCGCTGCTGCAGCGCATCGCGGCGCCCACGCTGCTGCTGTGGGGCGACAAGGACGCGATGATTCCGGTGGCCAACGCGGCCGACTACCTGCGCGCGATGCCGAAGGCGCGCCTGGTGACGCTGCCGAACGTGGGCCACTTGCCGCAGGAAGAGGCCGCGGCTGCGTCGCTGGCGGCAGTGCAGGCGTTTCTGCACGAGTGAGCGTGGTCTGCGTCGGCCGACTCAGTGGCCGTGTCGACCGCGGCAACGTGCCGCTGATCGCTTTGAAGCTCGCTTCAGAAACTTTCCCACTCGTCGGACCCGGCATTCGCGTGCACCACCTGGCGTGACGCGCCCGGTTCGGCAGGCAGCCTGCCGGTACGCGCGCTGCCGCCGGCCTTCAAGCGCGCCACGTTGGTGGCGCGGTTCGGTCCGCGTCGTTCCACGGTTCGGTGAGCGGCGGGCGGGTCTGCCGGCTCGGCACTGGCGGTCCACGCGGGTGCGGCTGTCGCGCCAGCGCGCAGCTTGAACACCGCCACCGCCTGCACCAGTTGCTGCGCCTGCTGCTTCATGCTTTCGGCAGCCGCCGCGCTTTGCTCGACCAGGGCGGCGTTCTGCTGCGTGGCACGGTCCATTTGCGAGACCGCTTCGCCGACCTGTGCCACGCCTGAACTCTGCTCGGTGCTGGCCGCGCTGATCTCGCCCATGATGTCGGTCACGCGCTTGATGGCGCCGACGATCTCGCCCATGGTGAGCCCCGCCTGATCGACCAGCGCGGTGCCGTGCGCCACGCGCTCGACGCTGGCGTTGATCAGCAGCTTGATCTCCTTGGCGGCGTCGGCGCTGCGCTGGGCCAGGTTACGCACCTCGCTGGCCACCACCGCAAAGCCGCGGCCTTGCTCGCCGGCGCGTGCCGCTTCCACTGCTGCGTTCAGCGCCAGGATGTTGGTCTGGAAGGCGATGCTGTCGATCACCGAGGTGATGTCGGCAATCTTGCGGCTGCTGTCGTTGATACCCTTCATGGTCTGCACCACCTGCTCGACCACGGCGCCGCCCTTGACGGCCACGGTCGACGCGCCCAGCGCGAGCTGGTTCGCCTGCCTGGCGTTGTCGGCGTTGTTGCGCACCGTCGCGCCCAGCTGGTCCATCGTCGCGGCGGTTTCCTCCAGCGCACCGGCCTGTTGCTCGGTGCGGCTCGACAGGTCCTGGTTGCCCTGCGCGATTTCAGCGCTGGCGGTGGCCACGTTCTCAGAGCCGTTGCGCACGTGGGTGACGGCCTGCGTCAAGGCCTGCTGCATGGCCGCCAGTTGCGCCATCAGGCTGTGCGTGTCGCCCGCCTTGACTTGAATCTGCGTGGTCAGGTCGCCCTCGGCCACGGCCTTGGCCACGTCGGCCGCCGTGCACGGTTCACCGCCCAACTGGCCCAGCAATTGGCGGCTGATGGCATAGGCCAAGGTCAGCCCCAACAACAGCGCGCCCACCAGCAGTCCCATCATCGAGGTCTTCACTTCGTCGTAGACCGCGTCGGCGCGTTCAGCGGCCGCGGCACCGCCGTCGAAACCGTACTTCGTCAGCTTGGCCAGCGCACCGATCGCCTCGTCGAAGGCCATGCTCGCAGCGCCGTTGCTGAAGTCGGCGGCGTCTTGCTGCTTCTTGTTGCGGCCGGCGGCCACCACGCGCTGCACCGTGGCCTGGTAGCCGGCCCATGCCCTGCCGACTTGCGCAAACAACGCGCGCTCGGTGTCGCTGTTCAGCAGCAGTTCGTAGGCCTGCAGGCTGGGGCCGACCCGCTTGCCGGCGCGGGCGATCTTCTCTTCGTATTCGGTGTGGTGGCTCGCGTCGGTGGCGCGGCTGTGCTTGACTTCGTTCTCGCGCACTTCAGAGACTTCCAGCCTCAGCTCGGCCACCAGGCCCACGCCGTGCAGCCACTTCTGGGCCAGTGCGTCGGCCTGCGCGTCGACACGCGACAGCCCGTTCAAAGCCACGCCGCCGACCGTCGCGGTCAGCAACATCATCATCGTGAACGCAGCGAACAACTGCAGCCTGACCGGGATTCGGCCGAACCCGTCGCGCAGGCGGTAAAGGTAGGTCATGGCAGGCATCCGGAAACTCAGGTCGCAAACGGCGCGACCCCTGTTTATCGGCAAACGGCTGAAAACGTGAACCGGAAAGTTGCGAAAGACGCGCGGACCCGGCCCCACTACCCCAGCGCCAGCGAGGCCACACCGCCGGCGATGCACGCCGCGCCGGCCAGCCGCCAGCCGCGGTCGCCCTCGCCCAGCAGCCGCCCGCCGATCAGCGCAGCGAACAGCATCGAAACCTCGCGCGCCGGCGCAACGTGGCTGAGCGGCGCGGTTTGCATCGCGTACAGCACCAGCACGTAGCCCAGCGGGCCGAGCACGGCCACCACCGCGGCATGCCGCCACTGCGTCCACCAGGCGCGCTTGAAACCGGCCGGGTCGCGCAGCGCCGCGGGCAACAGGAAAGGCACGCGGAAGACGTTGCCGAAGTAGTCGATCACGATGGGCGACAGCAGCATCACCTTCACGGCGTAGCCGTCGATCAGCGTGTAGCCGGCGATCAGCGCGCCGGTGGCGGCGCCGTAGGCCAGGCCGGCGCGCACGCGCGAACGTTGCGCTGGGTCGTGCGCCTTGGCCCACAGCCCCGGCCCGCCCGCCACCAGGAACACGCCGAAGGTGACGCCCGCCACGCCCGCCACGCCGAGCGGCCCCAGGTGTTCGCCCAGCAACAGCACCGCGCCGATGGAACTCAGCAGCGGCCCGCTGCCGCGCGCCATCGGGTACACCACGGTCAGGTCAGACGCACGGTAGCCGCGCAGCAGAGTGTTGAAGTAGACGAGGTGCACCACCGCGCTGGCCAGCACGATGCCCCACTCGGCCCACCCCCACTGCGGCACCACGTTCCAGCCCACCCACAGGCCCGCAGGCGCCCACAGCAGCAGCACCAGCAGCGCAGAGATCAGCGCAAAGCGGTGGTCGCCGCCAGCGTGCTTGGCGGCGATGTTCCACAGCGCATGCAGCAAGGCGGCAGTGAGGACGAGGGCAAGCGCCTGAAGAGACATCGGCAGCGATTGTCGCTGGCGATGTCAGGGCCGAGTCGTTTGCTCAGGCCTGCACATCGGTGATTGATCGAAGGTTCTTCCGTGGCCTTCGCGAGCCGACTTCGCTGGACAGCTTCGCAGGTCCTTCGCTGCGTCGGCTCAAGCCAACGCCGCCTGCGCGGCCAGCACCTCGGTGCGCACCTGCTCGGTCAGTTCGGCCTTCAGCGCCATGAAGGCCGGCGTGGTTTTCACGGCGTAGCTGCGCGGGTGCGGCAGGCTGACCGTGCGGTCGAGCTTGATGCGGCCGGGGCGCGCGCTCATCACCACCACGCGGCTGCCCATGAACACGGCTTCGTCGATGTCGTGAGTGACGAACAGCACGGTCTTTTTCTCAGCCTCCCAGATGCCGAGCAGCAGCTCCTGCATCAGCTCGCGCGTCTGGTGGTCGAGCGCGCCGAAGGGCTCGTCCATCAACAGCATGCGTGGGCCGTTGGCGAGTGCGCGGGCGATGGCAGTGCGCTGCTGCATGCCGCCCGACAACTGCTTCGGGTAGTGATGCTCGAAGCCGACCAGACCGACTTTTTTCAGGAAGGCCTGCGCCACGTCGAGCTGCTGCGCGCGCGGCATGCCGCGCTCGTTGAGGCCGAAGCAGACGTTGTCGCGCACCGTCAGCCAGGGGAACAGGGTGTAGCTCTGGAACACCATGCCGCGGTCGGCCCCCGGGCCAACGATGCGCTGGCCGGCCAACTGCACCTCGCCCGACGACGGCACGTCGAGCCCGGCCACGATGCGCAGCAGCGTGCTCTTGCCGCAGCCCGAGGGGCCGAGGATGGTGATGAAGTCGTTCTCGGACACGCCCAGGTCGGTGGCCTGCAGGGCGATGGTCGGTGCGCCGCCCGAGGTGGACGCAAAGCTGCGCGAGACGCCGCGAATGGACAGGAAATCGGTCATGCGGTGCAGTCCATGGCGTGCCCTTCAACGACCCAGCTGGGCCCACGGAAACAGCCAGCGGTTCAGCCACTTGAAGCCGAGGTCGCTGATGAGGCCGATCAGCCCGATCACGATGATGCCGAAGATGATCTGGTCGGTGGCCAGCAGCGCCTGGCTGTCGGTGATCATGTGGCCAATGCCGCTGCTGGCGCCGATGAGTTCGGCCACGATCACATACGTCCAGGCCCAGCCCAGCACCATGCGCAGGATTTCGCAGATCTCGGGCGCGGCGCCGCGGATCATCACCCGCTTGACGATGCCGGTGTCGCTGCAGCCCAGCGTGTAGGCGGCTTCCACCAGGTCGCGCCGGGTGTTGCCCACCACCACCGCGATCATCAGCACCAACTGGAAAAAGCTGCCGATGAAGATGACCGACAGCTTCTGCGCCTCGCCGATGCCGGCCCACAGGATCAGCAGCGGAATGAAGGCACTGGCCGGCAGGTAGCGCGCGAAGGAGACAAAGGGCTCGAAGAAGGCTTCGATGGGCTTGTAGGCGCCCATCGCCACGCCCAGCGGCAACGCGAGCACGGCCGCAATGGCAAAGCCGCCCAGCACGCGCCACACCGTCATCGCGATGTCCCAGCCGAAGCCCATTTCCGTCAGCAGCGTCCAGCCCGACCGAACCATCGTGATCGGGTCGGCAAGGAAGGTCTTCGACACGAAGCCGCCGAGCGTGAAGCCGGCCCATACGGCGGTGAAGAGGATGAAGTACGACACACCCAGCGCGATGCGCGTGGCGGGCTCGACGGGCTTGAGCGGCGTCACCGTCGGGCCTGTCGACTACTTGATGAACCGCGTGTCCACCAGTTTGCTCATGTCGGGCAGCGCCTTGATGATGCCGGCCTCGAGCAGCAGCTCGCCCGCTTCCTTGCTGAACGCCGCGTGTTCGCCGGCAAAGAATTTCTGGTTCGCAGCGCGGTCTTGCCAGCGCAGGAATTTTTGCGAGCCCTCGAAGGCTTCACCGGTGGACTTCACGTCGGCGCCCATGATCTCGAAGCTCCGTTTCGGGTCGGCCTTGATGAGGTCGAGCGCCTCGAAGTAGGCGTCGGCCAGGCCCTGCGCGGCCTTCGGGTTGTCGGCCAGGAATTTGGGCGTGCAGCCGAAGGTGTCCATCACCATCGGGTAGTCGAGCGTGGTGGCGATGATCTTGCCGGCCTCGGGCTTGGCGCGCACCGCCGACAAGTAGGGCTCGTAGGTCATGCCGGCGTCAAGGTCGGCGGTGCCGGCGATCATCGCGTTGGCGGCGGCCTGCGGCTCCAGGTTGACGATCTTCACGTCCTTCAATGACAGGCCGTTCTTCTTCAGCATCCAGGCCAGCGTGAAATACGGGGCGGTGCCGGGCGCGCTGGCGGCCACGGTCTTGCCTTTCAGGTCGGTGATCTTGCCGATGCCGGGCTTCACCACCATGCCGTCGGCGCCGTAGCTTTTGTCGAGCTGGAAGATCTGCGTGGTCGGCACGCCGTTGGCGTTCCAGACGATCCAGGTTTCGACCGTGGTGGCGGCGCATTGAATGTCGCCCGAGGCCAGCACCAGGTGCCGGTCTTTCTGCGGAATTTTCTTGATCGACACGTCGAGGCCGTGCTTCTTGAACAGGCCGGCTTCCTTGGCCAGTGTGAGCGGCGCGAAGCCGGTCCAGCCCGACATGCCGATGGCGACCTTGGTCTCCTGGGCGTTGACGTTGGCGACGCAAAGGGCTGCGGCGGCGATGGCGAGCAGGGTCTTTTTCATGCGGCTTCCTAGGGGTTGAAAAGCGGTTCGGTCAGGTCGGTGTCCACAGCACCGGCAAGTTCGGCAAGCTACGCAAAATGCGCGCCAGAGAACCATCGCGCACCAGCTCGGTGGCATGCTCGATGTCGGGTGCCAAGTAGCGGTCCTGCGCCATCTCAGGCACCGTCTCGCGCAACAGCGCGTGCACCCGTTCGAGCGCGGCCGAGCTGTGCAGCGGGCGCAGGAATTCGATGCCCTGCGCGGCGGCCAGCAGTTCGATGCCCAGGATGTGCGCGGTGTTCGAAATCATGGCCTGCAGCCGGCGCGCCGCGAAGGTGGCCATCGACACATGGTCTTCCTGATTCGCGCTGGTGGGCAGGCTGTCGACGCTGGCCGGGTGCGCCAGCGATTTGTTCTCGGACGCGAGCGATGCCGCCGTTACGTGGGCAATCATGAAGCCGCTGTTCAGCCCCGCATCGCGCGTGAGGAACGGCGGAAGCCGCGAGACGCCGCTGTCGATCAGCATCGCGATGCGGCGCTCGGCGATGGCGCCCACTTCGGCAATCGCCAGCGCCATGCCGTCGGCCGCCAACGCCACCGGCTCGGCGTGAAAGTTGCCACCAGAGACCATCGCTCCGTCCTCCGCAAAAACGAGTGGGTTGTCGGTGACGGCGTTCGCTTCGCGCAGCAGCACCAGCGCGGCGTGGCGCAGCTGGTCCAGGCAGGCGCCCACCACTTGCGGCTGGCAGCGCAATGAATACGGGTCTTGCACGCGGTCGTCGCCTGCCAGATGCGATTGGCGAATTTCGCTCCCGGCCAGCAGCGCGCGGTAGTACTGGGCCACGTCGATCTGCCCCGGCTGACCGCGCAGCGCGTGGATGCGTGGGTCGAACGGGCCGTCGCTGCCGCGCGCGGCGTCGACCGTCAGCGCACCGATCACCAGCGCGGCTTCCAGCACCGGCTCGAAGGCCAGCAGCGCGTGCAGCGCGAGGGCGGTCGAGGTCTGCGTGCCGTTGATCAGCGCAAGGCCTTCCTTCGCGCCCAGCGTCAGCGGCGTAATGCCGGCCTGCTTCAGGGCCTGCGCTGCTTCAACGCGCCGGCCATCGACCCACATCTCGCCTTCGCCCAGCAGCGCCAGCGTCATGTGGGCCAGCGGCGCCAGGTCGCCCGAGGCACCGACCGAACCTTGCGACGGCACGTGTGGCACCAGGCCGGCGTTGTGCACCGCGAGCAGGGTGTCGACCACCACCGGGCGCACGCCGGAGTGGCCGCGCGCCAGGCTGGCCGCCTTCAGCGCCAGCATCAGCCGCACCACCTCGGGCGACAGCGGCTCGCCGACGCCGACGCTGTGCGAGCGGATCAGGTTCAGCTGCAAGGTAGCCAGTTGGGCCTTGCTGATGCGCTGGTTGGCCAGCTTGCCGAAGCCGGTGTTGACGCCGTAGACCGGCGCATCGCCATCGGCAGCGCGCTGCACCACTTGCGCACTGGCGCGGATGGCGTCGTAGGCGCTGGCCGGCAGGCTCAACGTGACGCCGCCCGTGTGGATGGATTGAAGCTGGTCGAGCGTGATCGCGCCCGGCGGCAGCACCAGGTCATTCGCCGCGACGACAGCCACCCTCAAGCCCCCGCCATCGGCATCTTCACGCCCTGCTCGTGCGCGCACTTCACTGCGGCCTCATAGCCCGCATCGGCATGCCGCATCACGCCGGTGGCCGGATCGTTCCACAGCACGCGCTCGATGCGTTTGTCGGCGGCTGCGGTGCCATCGCAGACGATCACCACGCCGGCATGCTGCGAGTAGCCCATGCCGACGCCGCCGCCGTGGTGCAGCGAGACCCAGGTCGCGCCGCCCGCGGTGTTCAGCAGCGCGTTCAGCAGCGGCCAGTCGGACACCGCATCCGACCCATCGCGCATGGCCTCGGTTTCGCGGTTGGGCGAGGCGACCGAGCCGCTGTCGAGGTGGTCGCGGCCGATCACGATCGGCGCCTTCAGCTCGCCGCTGCGCACCATCGCGTTGAAGGTCAGTCCAGCCCGGTGCCGCTCGCCCAGGCCGATCCAGCAGATGCGCGCCGGCAGGCCCTGGAAGGCGATGCGCTCGGCCGCCATGTCGAGCCAGCGGTGCAGGTGGGCGTCCTGCGGGAACAGCTCTTTCATCTTCGCGTCGGTCTTGCAAATGTCGTCGGGGTCGCCGCTCAGCGCGACCCAGCGGAATGGCCCCTTGCCCTGGCAGAACAGCGGGCGCACATAGGCCGGCACGAAGCCGGGGAACGCGAACGCGTTGGTCACGCCGGCGTCGAACGCCACCTGGCGGATGTTGTTGCCGTAGTCGACGGTGGGGATGCCCATCGCCTGAAAGTCCAGCATGGCCTGCACGTGGACGGCGCAGCTTTGCGCGGCGGCATCGCGCAGCGCCGCATGCTGGCCCGAATCGGCCTGCGCCGCGCGCCAGGCCTCGACGCTCCAGCCGGCCGGCAGGTAGCCGTTGACGAGGTCGTGCGCCGAGGTCTGGTCGGTCACCATGTCAGGCCGAATGCTGCCCGCCTTGACCCGCTTGACCAGCTCGGGCAGCACCTCGGCCGCGTTGCCAAGCAAGCCGATCGAGACGGCTTTCTTCTCGCGCGAATACTGCTCAAGCCGCGCCAGCGCATCGTCGATGTCGGTGGCCTGTTCGTCGAGGTAGCGCGAGCGCAGGCGGAAGTCGATGCGCGACTGCTGGCATTCGATGTTCAGCGACGAGGCCCCGGCGAAGGTGGCGGCCAGCGGCTGCGCGCCGCCCATGCCGCCGAGGCCCGAGGTCAGTATCCACCGCCCCTCCATGTTGCCGCCAAAGTGCTGTTTCGCGGCTTCGACAAAGGTTTCATACGTGCCCTGCACGATGCCCTGGCTGCCGATGTAGATCCACGAGCCGGCGGTCATCTGGCCGTACATCATCAAACCCTTGCGGTCCAGCTCGTGGAAGTGCTCCCACGTCGCCCACTTGGGCACCAGGTTCGAGTTGGCGATCAGCACCCGGGGCGCGTCGACGTGGGTGCGGAACACGCCCACCGGCTTGCCCGACTGCACCAGCAGGGTCTCGTCTTCGTTCAGCTCGCGCAGCGCCTTCAGCATGGCGTCGAAGCAGTCCCAGTTGCGGGCCGCCTTGCCGATACCGCCGTAGACCACCAGCGCGTCAGGGTTCTCGGCCACCTCGGGGTCGAGGTTGTTCTGCAGCATGCGGTAGGCGGCTTCGATCAGCCAGTTCTTGCAGCTAATTTCACTGCCGCGCGGGGCACGCACCGGGCGCGGCCCGGCGGCAACATGCTGAACGGAGGACAGGTCGGACATGGCAAGCTCGGCAGGGGTTTTGACGGGCGGCGAAGTTCGGGAAAACGATGATCGCCAAGAGCTGCACTGTAGTTGTCTAGACAAGTCTAGGCAAGTAGACTGCGCGCATGGTTTTCCCTGAGCTTCAGGACGCGCAGCGACCCGCCTCCGGCGCTTCGCCCATGGCACCCACGGCGCCGTATGCGCAGGTGAAGGCATTCCTGAAGCGCGAGCTGTCGGCCGGCCGCTGGCCGCCCGGCAGCCTGATGCCGTCCGACGCCGAGCTGGTGGCGCAGTTCGGTGTCAGCCGCATGACGGTGACGCGCGCGCTGCGCGAGTTGCAGGCCGAGGGGCTGGTCGAGCGGCTGCAGGGCGTGGGCACGTTCGCAGCGCACCTGTCGCGCGTGGCGTCCACGCTGACCATTCGCGACCTGCACGAAGAGATCACCGCGCGCGGCCACCGCCACGATGCCGAGGTACATGTGGCGCGGCAAGAGCGCGCGCCGCTCGAACTGGCACGGCAGCTGGGCCTGCCGACGCAGGCGATGGTGTTCCACACGCTGATCGTTCACTTCGAGAACGGCGTGCCGTTGCAGTGCGAAGACCGCTACGTCAACCCGGCCTGCGCGCCCGACTACCTGAGCGTCGACTTCACCCGCACCACGCCCACCCACTACCTGCTGCAGGTGGCGCCGTTGTGGGAGGCGCAGTACTCCATCGAGGCCAGCGCGCCGACGCCGCAAGAGGCCACGCTGCTGGGCCTGCGCGCCACCGACGCCTGCCTGATCGTGGTGCGGCGAACCATGAGCCGCGGTGTGCCGATCACGCTGGCGCGCCTGGTGCACCCCGGCTCGCGCTACCAGATCGACGGGCAGTTCAAGCCATGACGACGACCGTGACCGTAACGAGCGCGAACACGCTGCTGTGTGCCGACGACGTGCCGCCGCAGCCCTGGCGCAACGGCGGCGGGCGCACGCGCGAGTTGCTGGCGTGGCCGTCGGCCGCCGACTGGGCGCTGCGCATCAGCCTGGCCGACATCGACGCCGACGGGCCGTTCTCAAGCTTCGACCGCGCGCAGCGCTGGTTCGCGGTGATCGCCGGGGCCGGCGTGACGCTGCACTTCGGCGACGCGCCACGGCAGCTCACACCGCTCGATGCACCTCTGTGTTTCGACGGCGTGCTGGCGCCGATGTGTCGCCTGCTAAACGGGCCCACGCGCGACCTGAACCTGATGACGCGCAGCGGTGCCGGGTGGATGCAGACGGCGCGCGCCGGTGAAGCGTGGATTCACGCGGCACCGCAGCGCGGCCTGTTCTGCGCCGCGCCCGGGCGGTGGCGCTGCAGCGATGGCCGGCAGCAGCCGCTGGCTGCGCGCAGCCTGCTGTGGCTGAACGATGCCACGGCGCTGGCGTTCAGCTTCGTCGACAGCCACGGCCCCGCGTGGTGGCTGGCGTTTGATCCGCAAGGAGCGCGCGCATGACCACCCTCTGGCACAACGCCCACCTGGCCACGATGACCGGCGCCGATGCCTGGGGCTGGATAGAACACGGCGCGATGCTGGTCGACGGTGACGCGCTGCAATGGGTCGGTGCAGAAGCCGATCTGCCCGCGTTGTTGAAGAATCAAATCACGGTCGAGCACGACCTGGCCGGCGCGGTCGTCACCCCCGGCCTGGTCGACTGCCACACCCACCTGGTCTACGGCGGCCAACGCGCGCGCGAGTTCGAGTTGCGCTTGCAAGGCGCCAGCTACGAAGACATTGCACGCGCCGGCGGCGGCATTCGCGCCACCGTGACCGCCACGCGCGCCGCCAGCGACGCGCAGTTGCTGGCCACCGCCACATCGCGCCTGCGCACGCTGATGGCCGAGGGCGTGACCACGGTCGAGATCAAGTCAGGCTACGGCCTGAGCCTGCAGCACGAGGCCCGCTGCCTGCGCACCGCGCGCCAACTCGCGCGCGAGCATGCCGTCAGCGTGCGCACCACGTACCTCGGTGCGCATGCACTGCCGCCCGAGTTCGACGGCCGTGCCGACGACTACATCAGCGCCGTGAGCGACTGGCTGCCCGCGCTGCACGCAGAGGGCCTGGTCGATGCGGTGGATGCCTTCTGCGACACCATCGCATTCAGCCCGGCGCAAACCCGCCGCGTGTTCGAGGCCGCGCGGGCGTTGGGCCTGCCGGTGAAGCTGCACGCCGAACAACTCAGCGACCAAAGCGGCGCGGCATTGGCGGCCAGCTTCAACGCGCTGTCGTGCGACCACCTCGAACACCTGAGCGACAGCGGCGTGGCCGCGATGGCCTCGTCAGGCACGTTGGCGGTGCTGTTGCCCGGCGCGTTCTACTTTCTGCGCGAAACCAAACTGCCGCCCATCGCCGCGCTACGCGCGCACGGCGTGCCGATCGCCATCGCCAGCGACCACAACCCCGGCTCATCACCCGGCCTGTCGCTGCTGCTGATGCTGAACATGGCCTGCACGCTGTTCCGCCTGACGCCCGAAGAGGCGCTGCGCGGCGTGACCGTGAACGGTGCGCGCGCGCTGGGGCTGGCCGACCGGGGCACACTGGCAGCCGGCCAGCGCGCCGACTTCGCGGTGTGGGACGTGGACCACCCGAACGAGTTGGCGTACCGCTTCGGCAGCAACCCGTGCCGGCAGGTGGTGGTCGGTGGAAGCGAACGGAGCCGACGATGAATGACATCTTCACGCTGCACTGCGGCAGCACGCCGCTGCTGGTCAGCCTGCCGCATGTCGGCACGCTGATCCCGGCCGACCAGCAGCACCGCTACGTGCCCCGCGCGCTGGCGGTGGAAGACACCGACTGGCACCTGGATCGGCTGTACGACTTCGTGCGCCAGATGGGCGCCAGCCTGATCGTGCCGCTGCATTCGCGATATGTGATCGACCTGAACCGGCCGCCCGAGAACGCGCCGATGTATGCGGGCGTCAACAACACCGAGCTGTGCCCGACGCGCTTCTTCACCGGCGAGCCGCTGTACCGCGACGGCATGGCGCCCGACGAGGCCGAGGTCGAGCGCCGGCGCGGCGTGTACTGGCGGCCGTATCACGACGCGCTGCACGGTGAACTGCAGCGGCTGCGCGCCACGCACGGCCATGCGCTGCTGTTCGATGGTCACAGCATCCGCTCGGAATTACCGTGGCTGTTCGAAGGCCTGCTGCCCGACCTGAACCTCGGCAGCGCCGACGGCACCACGTGCGCGCCCTCGCTGCGTGCAGCGCTGGCCCGCGTGCTGCAAGCGCAGACCGCCTACAGCCAGGTGGTCGACGGTCGCTTCAAGGGCGGGCACATCACGCGCCACTATGGCCGCCCGCAAGACGGTGTGCATGCGGTGCAGCTGGAAATGTGCTGGCGCTGCTACATGCAAGAGCGCCCGCCCTTCGTGCTGGACGATGCCCGCGTGGCCGGCATCACGCCGCTGCTGCGCGAACTGATGGCCACGCTGCTGGCCTGGACACCCGATGCCGCCTGAGCCATCGCTGCTGTGGGCGCCGCGCGCCTGGCTGTCGCACGGCGGCAGCGCAGGCTGGCGCGACCACGTGCTGCTGTGCATCGGCCGTGACGGCTGCTGGGCCGAGGTGACCCCCGACGTGCACACGCCGCCCGAGGGCGCGCAGGTGTTGATCGGTCCGCTGCTGCCGGGGTTGGTGAATGCGCACAGCCACGCGTTTCAGCGTGCCTTCGCGGGCTTGTCGGAGCGACGCGAACAAGCGGCCACCGACGACTTCTGGTCGTGGCGCGACCGCATGTACGGCGTCGCGCTGCGCATCACGCCCGAACAACTGCGCGCGGTCGCAGCGCAGTTGTACATGGAGCTGCTGCGCGGCGGCTACACCCAGGTCTGCGAGTTCCACTACCTGCAGCACGCGCCCGACGGACGGCCGTATGCCGACCCGGCCGCACTGAGCTGGGCGCTGGCCGATGCCGCGTTTGAGGCGGGCATCGGCCTGA
>JANNBZ010000009.1:0-4614 GCA_031386065.1 Burkholderiales bacterium | reverse complement strand
GCCCGCCAGGCGAAGCTGATTGCCGACACCGTGACCGGCGCGCCTGCCGCGGCCTACATCAGCACACGGCCGCCAGTGAGGGTGAAGACGGGGTCGAAGGGATTCACGGTTTACTGAAAACGCCGTCGCATCGAGGCGCAGGGCAGGCTGCGGGTTCTTTGGCAGCGCCCCGTCGTCATGGCGCCGTGCAGACGTAGTTCGCCGCCAGCTTCGCCGCCGCCACGTTGTTCGCCGGGCCGGTGTAGCGCGGGTACAGCGGGTAGCGGCACAGCGGACGCGCCAGTTCGGTCGAGCCGTCGGTCGCGAGCTTCTGTGCGGTCAGCGTTTCGGGTGCGCTGCCTTTGCTGACCCAGGCGTCCAGCGCGGTCAGCAGGTCGACGCTGTCGGCGCCGGGGCCGCCGGAACAGTGGTTCACGCCAGGCGCGACGTAGTAGCGCATGAAGCCATCGGCCGTGCCCTGGCCACCCACCGCCGACACCACACCGGCGTGGTACTCGCTGGTGCTGTTGACGCTGAGCGCCGCGTCGTTGCCGCCGTGCCACAGGATCAGCTTGGCGCCTCGGCCGTTGAAGGGACGCAGGTCGGTCGACGTGGCGTCGTTCAACGCGGCCATCGAATTCAGCCTGGCCGGGTCGCGGTCGTACGGCGAATAGAGCAGCGAGTTGGCGGCCGGATCGCGCGCCAGGTAGTTCTTGACGGTGGTGTCCTGAAACAGGAACTGCAGTGCGCTGCCGAGGTTGCCGCTGCCGTTGCCGTTGCCGGTTTCCCAGACCGGCCAGGCGCCGGCGTCGTCTTCGTTGCCGGTCAGGTTCCAGCCGGCGTTGCGGTAGTTGCCGGCGAAGACCGCAGGCGACACCCACGACGCCACCACGCCGAGTTGCGCGTCGGAAAGGCAACTGTTGCCGGTGTCGCCGCCGCCCACGCAACGCAGCGCCGACACGTCGAACACCGCCGAGCAGGCTGCCTGGTTGGACACCACGCCGTCGTTGATGCCGTCGAGCCCGTCGCAGGCATTGCGCACCGCGCCGGCCAGCAGTTGGATCTTGGCGTTCGACAACTGTCCGCCGGGCGCAGCCAGCGCCTTCGAGTTGCGGTTGAAGGCGCCCATCAGGCCGGCCCAGTTGTAGGCCGGGGCGCGCGCGATGATGCCGTCGAACAACGTGGGGTTGCGCTGCGCGCTCATCAGCGCCTCGCGCCCGCCGTTCGAGCAACCTTCGAAATAGCTGCGCGTCGGCGCGGTGTTGTAGGCGGTGAGCAGCAGGGCCTTCGCTGCCGTCATGACGGTGGGCACCGACTGGCTGCCGAACAGCTGCGCGGCCTGCGGATCGTTCAGCGCGAACGACGCGTCGAACACGCCGGCCTGGTGGCCGGAGTCGCTGCTGACGGTGGCGTAGCCCTGCTTCAACGCGGCCAGAATGGTTTCACTCACCCCGGGGATGGCGCCGTTGTAGCCGCCACCACCGCCGTAGTGGAGCTTGCCGTTCCAGACCTCGGGCAAGCGCAGTTCGAAGTTCAGCTTGCCGGAGGCAAGGCTGCCGCTGATCTTGCAGAAGTTGGGCACGGCGCCCTCGGCGCTGACCGGTGTCGCGAACACGTAGCCCACGCCGGGGACGTTGGTGCCGCCTATGGATTCGCAGGCCTGCCGCGCCGTTGAATTGACCGTTCCGTCACTGCCACCGCCGCAACTGGCAAGCAGCGCGGCACAGGCGACGGCACTGGAAAGGGAAATCAACTTGATGACGGTCATGCACGGCTCCTGGCGTTTGTAGCTTGCGGTCGATGATGCAGCCCCAACGTTTCTGCCGTCCGTGCGGCCGACCACAAAGCGCAGGCCGTCACACCTCTTACCAGGCGGGCCCCAAGGCGACCGCGTTGCGTCGGCAGTCCGTGCGGGAATACCAAAACGTGGCGGAGTCACTTTTCCTTGAGATACTCGCGCCCGTGACACCACAACGACTGCATGCTGCATGAATCAGGCCGGATGGTGGCGCTCACTGACGCGGTGGTTTCAACCGGGCGGTGAGCAACGCATCGCTGCCGCGCCAGCGCCGACACATTCGGTTGCTGCGGCGCCGGCCTCCGGCAACAGCCCGCCCTCCTTGCCACCCGCCGCCGACACGGCTGTCGCCAGGCCGCTGCGGCCCGCCTTCGTGCTCTGCCTGCTGGGCTGCACACCGCGCCCGGCCTCGGCGTTAGCCGTACGAGTGGGGTCGACAGAACCCGACCGGGCCGCGCTGCAGATGCTCGACCAACTCGACCGCGTGATTGCCTCCGACGCGCAGTGCAGCCAGTTGCTGCCGCGCGCACCCGACGTGGTGCCGCAACTGATGCGCACGCTGCGCGACGACAGCTACTCGTCGGTCGAGGTGGCACGGCGCATTTCGCGCGACGTGGTGCTGAGCGCCGAGGTGATCCGCCTCGCATCGAACACGCTGCGCCGCAACGACATGGCAACTGCCGACCTGGCGCAGGCAGTGGCGGTGATCGGCACGGAAGGCCTGCGCCGCGTGATCGCGCGCGTGGTGCTGCGGCCGCTGTTTGCCGCGCACGGCAACACGTTGTCGGCGCGCGCCGCGCCGCACATCTGGGCCGACGCCGACAAGAAGGCCCGGCTGTGCGCCGCGCTGGCCCACGGCAGCGGCATCGATCCGCTCGACGCCTACCTGGCCGGGCTGCTGCACAACGCAGGCTGGAGCGCGGCCGTGCGCGCCATCGACAACGCCTCAGGCGCGGCGCTGCCGGCGGCGTCGTGGGGCCACCCGGCCGTGGCCGAAGCCCTGTTCGTGCGACGGGATCGCCTGTTCGCCAAGCTGGTGCCGCCGTGGCAGCTTGGCACCGCACTGAGCGCGCTGGCGCAAGAGATCGGCCACAGCGGCCTCGACGCTGCGACTTCGCCGATGGCGCAGATGCTGCGCCAGGCGCAGGAACTGGCGGTGCTGCACACCTTGCAGGCGCAAGGCGTGCTGGGCGGCGGCGTGACGGCGCCGCCAGCGCTCGCCGCAGCAGTCAGCGAAACCTACCTGGGCTTGTCGGAAGAGGCCTGAACGTCAGTACGTCTTGTAAGACAGAAACTTGCCCGACATCACGATGTTCACGCGATCGCCGTTTGCATTCGGCTCGCGCGTCAGGTCCATCTTGAAGTCAATCGCACTCATGATGCCGTCGCCGAATTCTTCGTGGATCAGTTCCTTGAAGGTGGTGCCGTAAACGCTGACGAGCTCGTAGAAGCGGTAGATCAGCGGGTCGGTCGGCACGGCGGTGGGCAGCGAGCCTCGGTACGGCACCACCTGCAGCCATTTTTCGGCCTCGGGCGGCAAGCCGAAAGTCTTGGCGATGAGCTTGGCCTGCTTGGCATCGAAGGTCATCTGGCCCAGGCAGCCCGCCGTGACCCACTCTTTGCTGAGGCCGACCTTCTTGGCCACGTCCTCCCACTTCAGGCCCTTCTTGACCTTGGCCTCGATGATCATTTCGGTGACGTCGTTGCGGTTCATGCGTGCTCCTGCGCGTTGCTGTTGACTTGAAATTTCGAGATGGGTCAGGCCAGTTTCTCGCCCAGCCTGTGCACGGTGGCACTCGCTCTCTGCGGTTCTGGGTGCGGTTCTGGCTGCGGCTCGGGCTCGTCGGCGTGGCCTTGCTTCGCGAGTCCGGGTTCCACCACCTGTGGTGTGGCCGGCGCCTTGCCGTGCGACAGGTCCTTCGAGCGCGACACCAGGAAGTCGACCAAGTGGTTGCGGATGCGGTAGTACTGCGGGTCGTGGTGCAGCGTGGCGCGTTGGCGCGCGTTTTCACCAGACGGCCGCATCGTGTTGCGCACGATCTCGGCCACGCGCGCCTGCGGGCCGTTGCTCATCAACAAGATGTTGTCGGCCAGAAGAATCGCTTCGTCCACGTCGTGCGTGATCATGAACACCGTCTGCTTCGTCTCGGCGCAAATGCGCAGCAGCTCGTCTTGAATGGTGCCGCGCGTCAGCGCATCGAGCGCACCGAAAGGCTCGTCGAGCAGCAACATCTTGGGCTCGATGGCGAAGGCGCGCGCAATGCCGACCCGCTGCTTCATGCCGCCCGACAGGGCCGACGGCTTCTTGTCGATGGCACCGGCCAGCCCGACCAGTTGCACATATTTCTCGACCTGCGCATCGACCTGTGCCGCCGACCAGTCGGGCCACTTGCTGCGCACCGCGAAGGCGATGTTGCGGCGCACGCTGAGCCACGGCATCAGCGCGTGGCCCTGGAACACGACGCCGCGTTCCAGGCTCGGCCCGTTGACCTCGCGGTTGTCCATGAACACATTGCCGCTGCTGGCGGTCTCCAGCCCCGCCAGCACGTTCAGGATGGTCGTCTTGCCGCAGCCCGAGTGGCCGATGATGCAGACGAACTCGCCGCGCGCAATGCCGAAATTGACGCTGTCGAACACCGGCTCGGTGCTGCCGGGGTAGGTTTTGGCCAGGCCTTCGACTTTCAGGAAGGCGTCAGTCGACATACGTCACCGCCTTCTGCGCCCGCGCGAACAGCATGTCGAGCCCCATGCCGACCAGGCCGATCACAAAAATCGCGAACAGCACATTCGTCAGCGACAGGTTGTTCCACTCGTTCCACACGAAGTAGCCGATGCCG
>JANNBZ010000075.1:0-1593 GCA_031386065.1 Burkholderiales bacterium | reverse complement strand
ACTGCGATGGATACTGGTCCTTGGCGTCGAAGACCATGCGCACCGCACGCTCCTGCACTTCGGGGGAAAACTTCGGGGACTTCCTCATCATGGCTCCATTCTCAATCGAAGGAGCCTCCTCAAAATCCGGGGCGGTTCAGTGACAGACGAATCGTTTGCGTCAGCACTCGCCTCCATCACTTCTTGGGTGGCGGAGTTGCCGGTGGCGGTGGCGGTTGTACGAGTGTCGGAGCCAATACGCCGCCGTTGACTCTTGTGGGCTTGTGTTCGAGATTGCCTCCTTGAGGAGGTACCTGTGAGGTGGGTGTGGACACGCGAATCTTTCGGAGTGAGGACGCATCATTCTCGTTGGAAACTTGGATACAGACTTCATAGAGCCGCATGCCAATTGAGGCTTATTGCTCCTGCGGACATCCAGCATCAGCCAGTCCCACACGGACCGTCTGGGATGAGGCAGCAGCGCAAAAGTCCTGCGTTCTCTCGTCCGGCGTGGTGAAGCTGCGCGTTCCGCCGCTCATGTTTCGAGCCCGAACGTCTCACACGACTAGCGATCAGGCTCAGGGAGCCGTCATCAATCCTGAACGCATTCAAGCCTCCCGGCGGCGTCACCACGAGCGTCTGCGCAGGCTTCGATACCTCAGCCCGAACGGTTCTTTACGGGGATGGCTTGTTTCTTGGGCGGGCATCGCAAACGTCCACTCGGTGCGGCCTGTCCACACCCCCCCACCCCGTCAATTAATCGCCACCCTCTTCTCCACCGCATCAAACCGCAGCCCGCTGTTCGACTCGCCGCGGCCGGTCGACTTGCTGCGGCCTATCCACATCCAGGCACGGCCGTCGCTGCTGCGGGCGTACTGGAAGTTGCGTTTGACGATGGCGCCGGCGCGTGGCACTTCTTCTTCGGCGATGGCCAAACTGTCGGTGGCCAGGGCGTCGCCCATCGCGCCGGGGTCGACCTTGAGCAGGCGGCCGCGCGGGTGCAGCACGAAGGTCTGCACGCCGTTTTCAACCGCGCCTTCTTCGATGAAATCGTTCTGCGCTTTCAGCAGCGCAATGAAGTCGGCATAGGCCTTGTCGGCCATCAGCGCGGGCTCGACGGAGTAGAAGCGGGCCATGCCGCCGCGCTGCAGGGTGACGATGAAGTGCAGCGCGTCGCCGTTGCCCTTGGGCACCAGCGGAATCCAGTGGGCGGGCACTTGCGAGGCCAAGCGGTAGACCAGCGCGGGGTCGTTCGGGGCGTCGGGCAGGCGCTGCCGGTAGGCGAGTCGATCGGCCTCCAGCTTTCTGTCCAGCGGCTCGCCGCTGCTGCCTTGCACGCGCTGCTCTATGCCCCAGGCCAGGTTGGCCATCTCATCGCGCACCAGCAGCAGCTCTTCGAGCGGCGCGCCTTCGAGCGTGCCGGTCAGCGTGTCGGGCAGGCACAGCGTGTCGCCCACTTCGGCGGGCACCGCACCGCGCGTGCCCAGCTCGAACATGCGCCACGGCGCGCCGGGCGCCAGTGCGTGGTCGGACGCGGGCACGGCGGCGCTGATGCCGAAGTTGTCGCGCACGACGAAGCCCGACAGGTCGTACAGCGCGCCCACCGGCAGGTCG
>JANNBZ010000436.1:0-5469 GCA_031386065.1 Burkholderiales bacterium | reverse complement strand
ACTGGCCGGCGTGCTGAGCAGCGACTGTTCCGACGCCGCCGGCACGCTGTGGCTTGACGTGGCGCAGCGCCGCTGGAGCGCTGCGATGCTGGCCGCCAGCGGCATGCGCGCCGACCAGATGCCGGTGCTGCACGAAGGGCCGGACGCGGTCGGTGTGTTGAGCCCGCGTTGGTGCGAGGCCTGGGGCCTGCCCGGCGATGTGCGCATTGCCGCCGGTGCCGGCGACAACGCGGCCGGTGCGATCGGTGTCGGCGTGGTGCGGCCCGGTGAGGCGTTCCTGTCGCTTGGCACCTCGGGCGTGATCTTCGTCGCCACCGACGGGTCGCGCGCGAATCCCGAACGCGGCGTGCACACCTTCTGCCACGCGCTGCCCGACACCTGGCACCAGATGGCGGTGATGCTGTCGGCCAGCAGCGCGCTGAGCTGGTGGTGCGGCATCACCGGTGCCACACCGGGCGACGTGCTGGCGGCCTTGCCCATCGGCGCTGTGCGACACAGTGCGCCGCTGTTCCTGCCCTACCTGTCGGGCGAGCGCACGCCGCATGCCGACCCTGCCTCCAGCGCCAGCTTCCACGGCCTGACGCATGCGCATGGCCGCGACGACCTGAGCTACGCGGTGATCGAAGGCGTGGCCTTCGCATTCGCCGACGGCCTTGCCGCGCTGCGCGAGGCCGGCAGCGACCCGCAACGCCTGCTGGCCATCGGCGGCGGCGCGCGGTCGGACGTGTGGCTGCAACTGCTGGCCGACGCGCTGGGCGTGGTGGTCGACCGACCCGCGGCGGCGGAAGTCGGCCCGGCGCTCGGCGCTGCGCGGCTGGCGCTGCTGAGCCTGGGGCTGCCGCGCGACGAGGTCGTCACCGCGCCGCCGCTGGCGCAATCGTTCACCCCGGATGCCGCGCGCCACGCCGCGCTGCAATCCCGCCTGGCGCGCTATCGCGCGGCGTACGCGCCGTTGCGTGCGCTGTCCTGAAACGTTTTTTTCGAGGCACGCATGAAGTCCGTCTACAGCCCCATCGACCCCATCCGCTATGAAGGCCCGCACAGCAGCAACCCGCTGGCCTACCGTTGGTACGACGCCAAGCGCGTCGTGCTCGGCAAGACGCTGGCCGAACATATGCGCCCGGCGGTCTGCTACTGGCACACCTTCTGTTGGGGCGGACAAGATCCGTTCGCGCTCGGCGGCAACCTGTTCGAGCGGCCCTGGTTCACCGGCGAACCACTGGCCGCAGCGCAACAGAAGCTCGACGCCGCGTTCGATTTCTTCCAGCGTCTCGGCATGCCGTACTGGTGCTTCCATGACCGCGATGTGGCGCCGGAAGGCGCGACGCTGCGAGAGTCGAACGCGCATCTCGACGCGGTGCTCGAACGGGCTGCGAAGAAGATGCAGGACAGCGGCATCCAACTGCTGTGGGGCACGGCGAATCTGTTTTCGCACGCGCGCTACATGAGCGGCGCGGCCACCAACCCCGACCCCGAGGTTTACGCCTACGCGGCGGCTCAGGTCAAGCATGTGCTGGAGTGGACGCAGCGCCTGAACGGCGAAAACTACGTGCTGTGGGGTGGCCGCGAAGGCTACGAAACGCTGCTGAACACCGACCTGCGCCGCGAGCTCGACCACTACGGCCGCTTCCTGGCGGCGGTGGTCGAATACAAGCACCGAATCGGTTTCAAAGGCACGATCCTGATCGAGCCGAAACCGCAGGAACCCACCAAACACCAGTACGACTACGACGCCGCCACGGTCTACGGATTCCTGCGGCGCTACGGTCTGGAGGGCGAGGTGAAGGTCAACCTCGAAGTCAACCACGCCACGCTGGCCGGCCACAGCTTCGAGCACGAGGTGGCCACTGCCGCAGCGCTGGGCATCCTCGGTTCCATCGACGCCAATCGGGGCGACGAGCAACTGGGCTGGGACACCGACCAGTTTCCGAACAACCATGCCTCGCTGGTGCCGGCGATGCTGGAAATCATTCGCCACGGCGGGCTGGGCAGCGGCGGCATGAACTTCGACGCCAAGGTGCGGCGCCAAAGCATCGATCCCGTCGATCAGATCGAAGGCCACATCGGCGGGCTGGACACGCTGGCGCGCGCCTTCCTCAGCGCGGCGGCGCTGTTCGAATCGGGCGAGCTGGAGCGTGTGGTGAGCGAGCGCTATGCGGGCTGGGAAGGCGAGCTGGGCCGGTCGATCGAAGCCGGTGCCGGCCTGGATGCGCTGGCCGAGCGCGTGCATTCGCAAGGTCTCTCGCCGCAGCCGCGTTCGGGTCGGCAGGAGCGACTGGAGAACGTGGTCAATCGATTCATCTGAGATGGGCGTGTCGCTGCGTCGTGCCGCCTTCGCATCGAGCCTGCTGGCCACGGTGGCTGCGGCCCAGAGCCCACCGACCATCCCGCGCTTCATCGAAGAAACCGACTCCGCCGGCCTGCAAAGCCGCTTCGAAGGCGAGGCCGAATACATGGTCGGCGGGGGCGTGGCGACCTTCGACTGCGACGGCGACGGCCTGCCCGAGGTCTATGTCACGGCAGGCGTCAACAAGGCCAAGTTCTACCGCAACCGCAGCGCGCGCGGCGGGACCATCAAGCTGGTTGAAGAACGCTCGGGGCTGGAGCTGACCAACGCCATCGGCGCCTATCCGCTGGACATCGACGGCGATGGCCAGGCCGACCTGGTGGTGCTGCGCGTCGGCGAAGTGCAGTTGTTCCGCGGCCTCGGCAACTGCAAATTCGAACGCGCGAATGATCGCTGGAAGCTGCGCACCGGCAACGCCTGGCACAGCGCTTTCTCGGCCACCTGGGAGCGCGGGCAGACGATGCCGACGCTGGCCTTCGGCACCTACGTGGACCGCAGCAAGCCCGAGTTCCCGTGGGGCACCTGCACGCCCGGCAGCCTGTGGCGGCCCGACGCGTCGGGCACCGCTTATGCGCCGGCGCTGCCGCTGGTGCCCGGCCACTGCGCGCTGTCGATGTTGTTCTCGGACTGGAACCGCAGTGGGCAGGCGGCGCTGCGCGTCAGCAACGACCGCGAGTACTACAAGGGCGGGCAGGAACAGTTGTGGAAGCTCGCAGCCGGCCAGCCGCCGACGCTGTACACGACAGTTGAGGGCTGGAAGCCGCTGCAGATTTGGGGCATGGGCATTGCCAGCCACGACCTGGACGGCGACGGCCTGCCCGAGGTCTTTTTGACCAGCATGTCCGACAACAAGCTGCAAACGCTGGAGCCCGGCGCGCGCGACAAGAACGCGCCCAGCTATGTCGACATGGCCTACAAGCGCGGCGTCACCGCGCACCGGCCTTACGTGGGCGGCGACGTGCACCCGTCGACGGCCTGGCATGCGCAGTTCGAGGACGTGAACCACGACGGCCGGGTCGACCTGTTCATCGTCAAGGGCAATGTGTCGACCATGCCCGACTTCGCCACGCTGGACCCGAACAACCTGCTGCTGCAGCAGGCCGACGGCCGCTTTGTCGAAGTCGGCCAGCAGGCCGGCATCGCCAGCGTTCGGCGCGGCCGCGGCGGCATGCTGGCCGACCTGAATGGCGACGGGCTGCTGGACATGATCGTCGTCAACCGCTGGGACAAGGCCCAGCTCTGGCGCAACCTGGGTGCCGGCACGGCCGGCAAGGCGGTGCCGATGGGGCACTGGCTGCAACTGCGCCTGCGCCAGGGCGGCGGCAACGTCGACGCCATCGGCGCCTGGGTCGAGGTCGACCTCGGCGAGCGCGTGGTTCGCAAGGAGCTGACGGTCGGCGGTGGCCATGCCAGCGGCCACCTCGGTTGGATGCATTTCGGGCTCGGTGAGGCGCGCAGCGTCAAGCTGCGCGTGCAGTGGCCGCAGGGCGAGTGGAGCGCATGGCACACGGTGGCGGCCGACGCGTTCTACGGTGTGGACCGGCAGCGCGGCGTCGTGGAATGGAAGGCGCCATGAGAATCGCCGCCACGCTGCGACGGGTTGTCTCGCACGCGCTGCTCGCGACGGCGATGCTTGGTGCGGCGCCAGCGCAGGCGCAGTCACCCGCCGGGGTCGCCAAACCCGCCTCCGCCTACAGCGCCAACGTGGCCACCGAATGGTTCCAGCTCGCGCTGCTGCTGGCCCAGCAGACGCCTGGCTTCAGCCCGCCGGTGGCCTCGCGTTCGTTCGGCTACCTGGGCCTGGCGCTGTACGAATCGGTGCTGCCCGGCATGCCTGCCAACGTGAGCCTGGCCGGGCAGTTGAACGAGCTGAGTTCGCTGCCCTGGGCCCAGCCCGACGAGCCGTTGCACTGGCCCACGGCGGCGAATGCGGCGATGGCCACGATGACGCGGATGATGTTCCCGACCGCGAGTGCCGAGAACAAGGCCCGCATCGACCTGCTCGAACGCAGCCTGCCGCTGAAGCTGCAAGCCGACTTCGACCCCGCCGACGTACCGCCCGAGGTCGGCAACCGGTCCGAGAGCTTCGGCAAGCTGATGGCGATGGCGCTGATGATCTGGGCCCGCACCGACGGCGGCCACGAGGCCTGGGGCCCGCTGCGCCGCAGCCGCGAGGCCTACGTGCCGCCCAGCGGCGCCGGTCAGTGGACGGCCACGCCACCGGCCTTCGCGGCGCCGCTGTTGCCCTACTGGGGCAGCAACCGGCCGTTCGTGCTGGCGAGCGCCGACGACTGCCCCGCGCCGCCGCCGCCGGCTTACTCCGAGGCGCCCGGCTCGCCGTTCTACAAGGAAGGCCAGGAGGTGCACCGCATCGCCAATGCCGCGACGCAGGAACAGCGCCAGTTCGCGCTCTACTGGGCCGACGATCCGGGCAAGACGCCCACGCCGTCAGGCCACTGGGTGTTCATCGCCGGCGACGTGTTGAAAGCGCGGCAAGCGAACTTGGCCGGCGCCGCCGAGACCTATGTGCGCCTGACCCTGGCGATGGCCGATGCCTTCACCGCCGGCTGGCACACCAAGTACCAGGTCAACCTGTTGCGGCCGGTGACTTACGTTCAACTCGTGATCGACAGCAACTGGGTGCCCGCGCTGATGCACTCGCCGCCGTTCCCCGAGTTCCCATCCGGCCACTCCGGCCAGTCGAGTGCCGCAGCAGCCGTGCTTGCCGCCGATTTCGGCGCGGCCACCGCTTTTGTCGACAACACCCACAACGACCGCGGCTGGGGCCCGCGCAGCTTCAAGAGCTTCCAGGCCGCAGCCGATGAAGCCGCGCTGTCGCGCCTGTACGCCGGCATCCACTTTCGCAGCGGCGTGGAGGCCGGCCAGGTGCAGGGACTGTGCGTGGCGAAGAAGGTGCTGGCGCTGAAGCTGCGACGCTGACGAGCCCGCAGGTGCGTCGAGGTCAGGCGATGTCGGTCCCGTTCCACGCCGAGCCCGGTCCCTTCCTACAATTCCCGTCATCTCCCACCCCGCAAAGACCGCCATGCCCGTCAACCTGCAAGCCCCGAACCCGCACGACCTGCATCCGATTTCCGGCGTCGAACTCGGCATCGCGATGGCGG
>JANNBZ010000408.1:0-22220 GCA_031386065.1 Burkholderiales bacterium | reverse complement strand
GTCATCCACGCTCATGCCGGCGGTGGGTTCGTCGAACATGTAGACGCTGGGTTCCAGCGCCATCAGCATCGCCACTTCGAGCTTGCGCTGGTCGCCGTGCGGCAGGCTGCTGGCCGCGGCGTTGGCACGCGGCGCCAGCTTCACGCGGGCGACGAGTTCCATCGCGCGGTCGAGCGTGGCGCGCTGGTCCAGCCACACCGCCCACAGGTTCAGGCCCTGCTTGCGGCGCGACTGCACCGCCAGCCGAACGTTCTCGACCACCGACAGGTTGGGGAACAGCTGCGTCAGCTGGAAGGCGCGCCCCAGGCCCCGGTGCGTGCGTGCCGACGCGGCCTCGCGCGTGATGTCCACACCGTCCAGCAACACCGACCCTTCGCTGGCGCGCAACTGGCCCGAGATCAGGTTGAAGTAGGTCGTCTTGCCGGCCCCGTTGGGCCCGACGATGGCGGTCAGCGTGCCGGGTTGAAAGGCACAGCTGACGTGGTCGACAGCCACGTGGCCACCGAAACGGATGGTGAGGTTCTTGGTGGTGAGCATGGGTTCCTCCCTCCCCCTGGCAGGGGGAGGGTTGGTGAGGGGGTGGAATCAGCAAACACATGCCGTCTTACGGGCGCATTTTCACCCCCATCCCGGCCTTCCCCCTTCGAGGGGAAGGAGTGAACGGGCTAGCGCTTGTTTCGAATCGGCACGTCCATCTCTTCGGCCTTGATCTCGCGCACCAGCTCAGGCACGCCCCAGGCGAACGCGGGGTCGGCCTTGATCTTGAAGTGGTACATGCTTTGCATCGCCTGGTGGTCCTGCTTGCGGAAGCTCATCTTGCCCTTGGGGGTGTCGAAGCTCATGCCTTCCATCGTCGCGATGAGCTTGTCGGTGTTGGTGTCGCCCTTGGTTTTCTTGAGCGCGTCGACCACCGCAATCGCCGCGGCCATGCCGCCGGCGGTGAAGAAATCGGGCGGGCTCTTGAACTTGCTGTAGTGGTTGGCGACCAGCCACTCGTTGACCGGGTTCTTCGGAATGCCGAAGTAGTAGTAGGTGGCGCCTTCCATGCCGGGGAACTGCTTGTAGGCCACCATCGCCGGCATGATGTTGCCGCCGGTGACGATCTCGATGCTGTAGCGCTTCAGGTCGAGGTCGGCGATCTTGAACGGGTTGCCGGCACCGGCCCAGATGATCCAGATCACCTTGCGGCCGGGCTGGTCCTTCAGCTTGTCGATGATGCGTTGCGCACCGGCGGTGAAGTCGGTGGTGGTGGTGGGCAGGTATTCCTCGTGAACGATCTTGGCCTTCTTGATCGAGTCGCGAAACGCCTTCACGCCGTCGCGGCCGAACGCGTAGTCTTGCGCCAGAGTGGCGATGCTGGTGCCTGCCTTGTCTTGCGCCACCGCGTTGCTGATGGCGTCTTGCGAGCTGTTGCGACCGGTGCGGAAGATGTACTTGTTCCACTTGTCGCCGGTGATCGAATCGGCCACGGCCGGCTCAACCAGCAGGATCTTCTTGTACTCCTCGGCCACCGGCAGCAGGGCCAGCGCGACACCACTGGACGTGGGGCCGACCGCGATGTCGGCCTTGTCGTCGCCATAGGCGGCGGCCAGCAGGCTCTTGCCCACATCGGGCTTGCCCTGGTCGTCTTTTTCGATGACGGTGATCTTCTTGCCTGCCACCATCATGGTGCCGCCGGTGGCGTAGTCCAGGCCCATCATGAAGCCGGTGGCGGTCTGCTTGCCGTAGGCCTCGAGCGGACCGGTCTTGCTGTAGACGTGGGCGATCTTGATCTCGCCCTTGCTCTGCGCCACGGCGGCGGTCGGCAGCATCAGCGAAAGCGCGGCGGCGGCGACTGCCGAGGCCAGCAGTGAAGCAACGATTCGACGGGTCATGGAACGGTCTCCGGTGTCTGAACGGCGAGCCGCTGGCGGCTCGGGATACAGACAAATTGCAATCGATGTGCCACGTCGCACCAAATCAGGGCAAACACTGAGCGGGCCGGGCTGAAGCGACTCGGCCTGAGCCATTTCAGCGCCAGGATCGTCTGACATTCATGCAAATTGCATCTGACCGATTGCATTAACTTTGGGCATTGCCTAAAAATAAGACAATTCAGTTCACAGCTTGATTTCGAGCCGCACCTGAAGATTCAGGTACGTCGGCGCGGTGGTCTGCGAAGTTTCGCGCACCCCGCCATCCACCACGCTGCCGCCGCTGACGTAGTCGCGCGGATCGAGGTTGCTGAAGCTGGTGCGCAGTTGCAGCGTCGGGCTGAACACCCACAGCGCGTAGGCATCGGCGACCAGCTTGCGGCCCTGCTCGACGGTCTGCACGTCGCTCAATCGTGTGCTGTAGCCGGGCGTCCAATTCAGGTTTCCGCCCAGGCTGAGCGGCAGTCCCGGCAGCCGGTAGTCGGCGCCCAGGTTGGCGGTGAAACCGGGCTGCTGGTCGAGCCGGTTGTCGGGGCCGGGAACCGACTTCACGCGCGAACGGAACACGCTGGCGTTGGCGCGCAGATCGAGCTTGGGCGCGTCGACCAGCAGTTCGCTGAGACGGAACTTGGCTTCCAGCTCGATGCCCTGGGTCACCGCGTCGCCCACGTTCTGCGGCCGCGACACGTAGCGCGGCTGGCCCGGCGACCACGACACGTCTTCCAGCGCCGTCTGGTTGCGCATGTAGTTCTTGATCTGGCGGTGGAAGACGTTGGCGCTGAGCAGGCCGCTGCCAGCGAGGTAACGCTCGACGGCGATGTCGATGCCGGTGGCCAGTTCGGGCCGCAGGTTCGGGTTGCCGGCGCGGTCGGGCTTGGTCTTTTCGTTCGGGCCCGGCGCCTGGCAGCAGCTGTTGATGCTGGGCCGCGCGATCAGGCTTGCCAGCGCCGGCGCGCGGTAGCTGCGGGTCAGGCTGAACCGCACCTGGTCGCGACTTTTTTCGTCCGGCTTCCACACCGCGTGCAACAGCGGCGTCCAGACGCTGCTGCGGTTGCTGGCCTCGGCCGCATTGATGCCGCCGCCGCCGCGGGTTTGAATGCCCTCCCAGCGCAAGCCCGCGTGCGCCGCCCATTGCGGCGAGACGGTCCATTCGTCTTGCGCGTACAACGCCAGCCGCGTCGCCGACGCGGCCACGTTGTCGCCGAAGTCGACCAGCAACGGCAGGCCGTTCTGCAGCGTGTTGCGCGCGTCGCTGCGGCGGTTGCTTTCGGCCTCGACACCGGACACCAGGCTGTGTTCGCTGGCCAGCAACTGGCTCAGCTTGCCGTTCAGGGTCAGGTTGCGGTCGCGCGTGTCGGAGGTGTCCTGCAGGGTTCGCGGAAGACGGCCGCCGCTCTCTTGACGCAGGCCCTGATACGCGGACCGGCTGTGGCCGAAGCCGGCACGCCATTCCATGCGGGTGGACTCGCCGAAGCGGCGCGTCCAGGTCGCGTTCATGCGCAGCAGCGTGAAGCTGCCGTCGCTCACCGTGTCGGCCTGAGCGTAGGGCACGGGATCGGCGCCCACGCGCTGCTCGAGCGCGCCGTGCCGCTGCGTGTTGCCGGTGCCGTAGATCAACACCGGCGCCAGCGTCACCGCGTCGCCTTGTTCGCCGCGCCATTGCAGGCGCCCGCTGGCGTGCAGGCCTTGCCGACGTTCGCGCACGCTGCCGGTGTCGGTCTGGTCGAGCAGCAGCGCATCGGTGGCCACGTCGCGCCCTTGCGTAACGGTGCGGCTGTCGCTTTGGCGGTCATTGCGCGAGGCCGACAACGAGAAGCTGTACGGCAAGCCGTAGAGCGTGTCGTTGCGCGACCACGATGCGGCGGGCTGCAGCCGGTCGTTCTCGACCCCCAGCGTGAGCCGCAGGTCGTTCAGCTTCTTCGTGAAGCCTTCACGCGTGATGATGTTGATGCTGCCGGCGATCGCGCGGGCACCGGTTTCGGCGGTGGGCGCGCGCAATATTTCAATGCGTTCGATCTGCTCGGGCGCCAGCGAGTCGAGCGAGAAACCCGGCGGCACGCGTTCGCCGTCGAGCAGGATCTGCGTGTAGCCGCTGCCGAGCCCGCGCATGCGAATCGCGCCGCCGCGGCCGGGCGGGCCTTGCACGGTCACGCCGGGCAGGCGCTTCAGCAGGTCGCCCACCGTGCTGTCGCCGAAACGCTCGATCTCGTCGCGGCCAACGATGATTTTCGCGGCGGTCGATTGGCGCCGCTGCTGCGTGTCGTCGGCGCGGCCGCCGGTGATCTCGACCCGTTGCAGCGTGGTGGCGGGCGCGCTCGCCGCTGGCACCGGCGGCGATGCGGTTGCGGCCGGCTGAGCCTGGGCTCCGATGCCGATCAATGCGGCGATCGTCACAGCCAAAAAGCAAAGGAAATGTGAGCGGCAGGAGCGAGTGGTTTGCATGCAAGGTGAATTATCAGACGGGCCGAAACACCGACTCGCTCGATGCCCCGGCGTTCATCGCGGTGGCCCCCTGTGTGAGGGGTGGCTGGTGGAACAACGTGAGTTCGATCACGGCCTGCTGCCACATCGGGGTGCTGCCGTCCAACACGCCCCCGCGAGCGCGGGGTGCGTCAGAACAACTGCTTGCGTACGCTCTCTTCAACCGACCCAACAGCCCTGTCGACCGCTCAACCCCTTCACTCAAATCGGAGATTCCATGTCACGCTCATTCCTCAAACCTATCGCCCTGGCCTGCCTCGCCCTGGGCACCGTTCAGGCCCATGCCGACAGCGTCGACTTCCTCGGCTTTGCCAATGGCTCGAAGACCGTCAACTACAAACTCACTGCACCGAATGTCGCCAAGAACGGCAGCGCCGCAGCAGGCGGCTTCACCACCGTGCTGAACGGCGGCCCGTCCTTTACCAGCTACTGCGTCGACCTGTACGAGACCATCCGGTTTGCAGACCCGGCCTACACCAACTACAACGAGGTCGACGGCTCCGCACACTTCACCGGCCTGCACGCTGCAGCCGACGCCGACATCGGCAAGCTCTTCTCTGCCGGCCACCTGGTGAACAACGCCAAGACGCAAGCGGCTTTCCAGATTGCGATCTGGGAAATCGCCTACGAGACCAGCGGCAGCTACAACCTGGGCAGCGGCACCGCGAAGTTCTCCGGCGGCACCGCAGCCAGCTCCGGCGCACTGACGTTGGCGACGAGCTGGCTCGGTTCGCTGGGCGCGAACACGATGGACGTGAAGGTGCTTGAAAGCCTGTCAACTCGACACGCTCGCGGTCACCAGGACGTGGTGTTCGCCCAGGCCGTGCCCGAGCCTTCGACCTACGCGCTGATGGCCGCCGGCCTGATGAGCATCGGCTTCGTGGCACGCCGCCGCCAGAAGCAGATCTGATCCGCACCAGCATCGTCCTGCCATCAAAGGCGGCTTCGGCCGCCTTTTTTCACGTGCTCACGACGGCTCGACGCGCGGCTGCAGCGACAGCTTCTCGTACAGCGACGCGCGCGAGATGCCCAGCAAGCGCGACGCTGCCAGCTTGTTGCCGCCAGTGACCGCCAGCGCCTCGCGAATGGCACGCGCTTCGAGTTCGGCAATCGCCTGCGGCAGCGGCTGGATCGAAGCGTGCGCACCCCGCGCAGCCGGCATCGCAATCACCGTGGCCGACACACCGGGCCTGGCTCGGCGCGCCGCTTCCGCGCCGTCGGTGGGCTCCGGCGCCGCGTCGCTGGCCCCGAACAGCGGCGCGAAATGTGCCGCCGTCAGCAGCGTGTCGTCGCTCATCAGCGTGGCCTGTTCGAGCACGTTGCGCAACTCGCGAATGTTGCCGGGCCAGGGCTGGCGGGCCAGCAGTTGCAAGGCATCGGCGCTGAGGCCCTTGTGCGGCAGGCCGCTGCGGCGGGCGATGTCCTCGCACAGCACTTCGGCCAGCGCTTCCAGATCGCCGATGCGCTCGCGCAGCGCGGGCAGGCGAATCGGCAGCACGTTGAGCCGGTAGTACAGGTCGGCGCGGAAGCTGCCCGCCGCCACCATCGCCGGCAGGTCGCGGCTGGTGGCCGCGATGATGCGCACGTCGATACGCTGCACCTGGTTGCTGCCCAGCGGCTCGACCTCCTGCTCCTGCAGCACGCGCAGCAGCTTGCTCTGCAACGACAGCGGCATGTCGCCGATCTCGTCGAGCAGCAGCGTGCCGCCGTCGGCCAGCTTGAACTTGCCTTCGCGGCCTTTGCGGTCGGCACCGGTGTAGGCGCCGGGCGCCACGCCGAAGAATTCGGCCTCCAGCAGCGTGTCGGGCACCGCCGCGATGTTCACGCCGACGAAGGGCCGCGCCGCGCGCGGGCTGGCGGCGTGAATGGCGTGCGCCAACAGTTCCTTGCCGGTGCCGGTTTCACCCAGCAACAGCACCGTACTGTCGGTCTGCGCCACACGCCGCGCCTGGCGCTTGACCTCGATGGCCGGCGCACTGGTGCCGATGAAACTGGCCACGGTGTGCTTGGGCCGGCGCTGCGCGGCGAGTTGCTGGCGCGCTTCGCTCAGCTCCTTCTGCAGGCGGCTGAATTTGACGATCAGCGGCTGCATCGTGGCTTCGGACTGGTCGAGCAACACCAGCCCCAGCACGCCGATCACCGCACCGTGGCCATCGCGCAGCGGCAGCCGGCTGACCAGGAAGGTGCCCGCCTGGTTGGTCAGCAGGTCGACCAGGATCGGTTCGCCGCTGTCGATCACCTGCGGGATCAGCGTGTTGGGCACCACTTCTTCGACCAGGCGGCCGACGAAGTCCGACTCGGCATGGCCCAGGCCGGGCAGGAAGCGCTTGTAGCCTTCGCTGATCCAGACGATGCGGTGGCTGCGGTCGACCACCAGCATGCCCATCGCGGTGGCGGCCAGGGTGTCGAACATGCTTTTCGCCGCCAGCTTGAGGACGCTGTCGGCGTCGGCGGGCAAATCGAAGGCGGGGGCGGGGGCGGGGACACCGACGTCCGTCATGGCGCTCTCCAGGGCGTGGGTCTGGCGTGCACTGTACCCGGCGCACCCCGGAGACCCCGAACCGCATCGTTCGGAAACGGCGGCCCTGCCAATGGCGACACAATTTGTAATTATAAATTACTGGTTATAAACTCCGGGCCATGGTCAATCCCACCCCGCTGCGGCCCGCCTCGTTGCACGAAGAGGTCGCGGCGCGCCTGCGCAGCATGGTGTTCGAGCGCGCCCTGGCGCCGGGCCAGTGGGTCGACGAAATGGCGCTGGCGCGCGACTGGCAAATCAGCCGCACGCCGCTGCGCGAAGCCCTGAAAGTGCTGGCCGCCGAGGGCCTGGTGACGCTGGTGCCGCGCCAGGGCTGCCGCGTCACCGAAGTCTCGGAAGAAGACGCCGAGCAGTTGTTCCCGGTGATGGCCCTGCTGGAAGGGCGTTGCGCCTTCGAGGCCGTGCTGAAGGCGACGCCGGCCGACGTGAAGGGCCTGCGCCGCCTGCACGACGCGCTTGAGAAGCACGCGGCCGCGAACAACGTCGACGGCTATTACCGCGCCAACCACGACTTTCACACCCGGGTGCAAGCGCTGGCCGACAACCGCTGGCTCGACCGCGCCACTAACGACCTGCGCACCTTCGTGCGGCTGTTGCGCGGCCGGCAACTGAATTGGCCGGGCCGCATGCAGGAGTCGATCACCGAACACCGCGCGCTGATCGACGCGGTAGAGCGCCGCGACGCCGCGCTGGCCGGCCGCCTGATGCACGACCACCTGCTGGCCCAACTGACCGCGTTGAACGCGATGCGCACGCACGAAAAAAAGTTGCGAGGCCAGCGTGCTTGACGGGCTGCGCAATGCGGCGCGCAAGGTCGGCGACGACCGCGCCCTGCGCAGCCTGATGACCGACTGCCGACGCCTGCTCAGCGAGCGCGGCGAAGCCAACAGCGTGGCGATTGCGCACGACCTCGTCCGCCGCTTCACTGCCCTGCCGGAACCTCAGCAAGGCAGATTCTTCGAGCGCCTATCGCGCGATTTCAGCCCCGACCCGCAGGCCGTGCTGCACAGCGCGCTGGCCTATGCGGACCAGCCCAACGCCGGCAACCTGATCCGCCTGACGCGGCTGGCCGAGCCGCCGCGCCAGGAGCTGCTGCGGCGCATCAACCGCTCGCCGGGTGGCACCGCCAGCATCGTCGCGATGCGCCGCGCGCTGCTGTCGCGGGTGGCGAAACAACCCGAGCTCGAAGCGCTGGAGGCCGACTTTCTGCACCTGCTGTCGAGCTGGTTCAACCCCGGTTTTCTGCAACTGCGGCGGGTCGACTGGAACGCCCCGGCGCAGTTGCTGGAGCAGCTGATCCACCACGAGGCGGTGCACGCCATCGACGGCCGGGACGACCTGCGCCGCCGCCTGCAGCCGGACCGCCGCTGCTTCGCGTTCTTCCACCCGCAACTGCCCGACGAACCGCTGATTTTCGTCGAGGTGGCCTTGCTGCACGACATGCCCGCCGCGATTGCGCCGCTGATCGACAAGACCTCGGTGGCGCAGCCCGCCGGCCAGTTCAAGGTGGCGGCGTTCTACTCCATCAGCAACTGCCAGCCGGGGCTGAAAGGCGTATCACTGGGCAACTTCCTGATCAAGCGGGTGGCCGAGGAATTGAAGCGCGAGTTGCCGCAGCTCAAGACCTTTTGCACCTTGTCGCCGATCCCGGGCTTCGCGCGCTGGCTGCGGTCGAACACACCGCTGGAAGGCCTGACCAAGCCGCGCGCCGAACGTTTCGCCCAGGCGCGCCAGACCCTGCTGGCCGCCTGCGACGGCGACCTCGACCGGCTGACGCAATCGACCACGCTGCGGGCCTTGAGCAACGACGCCACGCAGGCGCTCACGCGGCTGTGCGCCGGCTACCTCGGCCTGAATTCAGCCACCGCCACCGGCGACCCGGTGGCCCGCTTCCACCTCGACAACGGGGCCCGGCTGGAACGGCTCAACCCGCTGGGCGACCTGTCGGCCAAGGGCCTGAAGCAGTCGTTCGGCTTGATGGTGAACTACCTCTACGATCTGCAAAAAGTCGAAACTCACCACGAAAAATTCGTTCTCGGCGAGGTGGCGCACTCGCGCAGCTTGGCATCATTGCTGGCATGAATCCACTGCGTCGCCAGCACGCAGAACAGCCATCACAACAGACGGAGACAACATGACCCACCCCACCTTCCCGCGCGGCGTGACCCGGCGCAGCCTGCTGCAAGGCGCGGCCGGTGCCGCCACCCTCATCGGCGCGCCGCTGGCGCGCGCACAGAGTGCCTGGCCGAATCGGCCGGTGACCTTCGTCGTGCCCTTCCCCGCAGGCGGCGGCACCGATGCGTTCGCGCGGCCCTTGTCGGCGGTGTTGACCAAGAACCTCGGCAAGCAGATCGTGATCGACAACCGGGGCGGTGCCGGCGGCACGGTGGGGGCGACCATCGCTGCCAAGGCCGCGCCCGACGGCTACACCTTCTTCATGGGCGCGGTGCACCACGCCATTGCGCCGTCGATGTACCCCAAGCACGACTACAACCTGGAGACCGATTTCATCCCGGTCGGCCTGGTCTCCAGCGTGCCGCAGGTGGTGGTGGTGAACCCGCAGCGGGTGCCGGTGGCCGACCTGAAAGGCCTGCTCGATTTCGTGCGCAAGAACCCCGGCAAGCTGAACTACGGTTCGGCTGGCAACGGCACCTCGCACCATCTGGCCGGCGAGCTGTTCAAGCTGCAGACGCAGACCTTCATCACCCACATTCCGTACCGCGGCGCCGGCCCGGCATTGCAAGACCTGATCGCCGGTCAGGTCGACATGATGTTCGACGGGCTGGGCTCGTCGGCCACGCACATCAAGAGCGGCCGCATCAAGGCGCTGGCCGTCGCAGCGCAAAAGCGCGCGCCGGGATTTGCCGACGTGCCCACCAGTGTCGAGGCCGGCGTGCCGTCGTACCAGGTCGCCACCTGGTACGGCCTGTGGGCACCCAAGGGCACGCCCAAGGAACTGGTCGACCGCATGCGAGCCGAGCTGACCAAGGCGCTCACGTCCGACGAGCTGGTGAAGATCTGGAACGGCATCGGTGCCGAAACCCCCGACCTCTACGGCGATGCCTTCGGCAAGTTCGTCAGCAGCGAAATCAAGCGCTGGGCGGCGGTGGTGAAGGGGTCGGGCGCGAAGCTGGACGGATAAGCGAATCGCCCCGTCACATGAATCAGAACTTGTTCTGCGCCCTGCGCAACGCCTTCCCGGCCGACCTCGACGCCTGCGCCATCGAGACCGCCGACGGCGATCGGCTGACCTACTGCTGGCGCGACCTCGACCGTGCCACCGCGATGCTGGCCAACCTGCTGCAGTCGCTGAACCTGCCGGCCGGTGCGCGGGTGGCGGTGCAAACCGAAAAATCGGTCGAAGCGCTGATGCTCTACCTGGCCGTGCTGCGCGCCGGTTTGGTGTACCTGCCGCTGAATACCGCCTACCAGGCCGCCGAGGTCGAGTACTTCGTGGCCAACGCCGAGCCCAGCGTGGTGGTGTGCTCGGGCAAGAATTTCGGCTGGTTCAGCAAGCTGGCCTTCAAGGCCGGCACGGCGCATGTGTTCACGCTCAACGACGACCGCAGCGGCAGCCTGCTGCAACGCGCGGCCCAGCACAGCGACCAGCACACCCCGGCCGAGCGCAGCGCCGACGACCTGGCCGCCATCCTGTACACCAGCGGCACCACCGGGCGCAGCAAGGGCGCGATGCTGAGCCACGGCAACCTGCTGAGCAACGCGCTCACGCTGAAGTCGTATTGGGGCTGGCGGCAGGACGACGTGCTGATCCACGCGCTGCCGATCTTCCACGTGCACGGCCTGTTCGTGGCCTCGCACGGTGCCTTGCTCAGCGGCAGCAAGATGATCTGGTTCAGCAAGTTCGATGCGAAGGCGGTGCTGGCGCGGCTGCCCGAGGCCACGGTGTTCATGGGCGTGCCCACGCTGTACGTGCGCCTGCTGGCCGAGCCGGGCCTGACGCGCGAGGCCTGCCGCCACATGCGCGTCTTCATCGCCGGCTCGGCGCCCCTGCTGATCGACACCTTCAACGACTGGCGCGAGCGCACTGGCCACACGATCATCGAACGCTACGGCATGAGCGAAACGGTGATGCTCACCTCCAACGCCTGCGCAGAATCTGAAGGCGAACGGCGCGGCGGCACGGTGGGTTTCCCGTTGCCCGGCGTGGCGCTGCGGGTGATGGACGAGGCGGGCCACGCCTGCGCGCCGGGTCAGATCGGCGGCATCGAGGTGAGCGGCCCGAACGTGTTCAAGGGCTACTGGCGCATGCCCGAAAAAACGGCTGAGGAATTCAGCACCGACGCTTCGGGCCGGCGCTGGTTCAAGACCGGCGACGTGGGCAAGTTCGACGAACGCGGCTACGTCGTCATCGTCGGGCGCAGCAAGGACCTCATCATCACCGGCGGCTACAACGTCTACCCGGCCGAGATCGAGGGCTACCTGAACGACATGACCGGCGTGGCCGAAAGTGCCGTCATCGGCGTGCCGCACGCCGACTTCGGCGAGGCCGGGCTGGCGGTGGTGGTGGCGCGGCCCGGCAGTGCGCCGAACGCCGCCGGACTGATCGCTGAATTGAAGTCGCGCATCGCCAACTTCAAGGTGCCCAAGCAGGTGTTCCTGGTCGACGAACTGCCGCGCAATGCGATGGGCAAGGTGCAGAAGAATGTGCTGCGCGAACAGCACAAGGCGTTGTTCGCGAACTGAGATGAAGCAACCCCCCACGTCGCTTTGCTCCTGCCCCCGAGGGGGCGTCTCAGCACCTTCGGGCGGCCGGGCGGCACTGAGATGAACAGCATCACGCCACCGCTGACCGACACCTGCCCGCGCTGCCGGCAGGCGTTTCATTGCGGCGTCGCCGATGCCGCGCCCTGTCCCTGCAGCGACCTCACACTCACACCCGAATTGACCGCCGCGCTGCGTGCGCAGTTCGACGGCTGCCTGTGCCTGACCTGCCTGGCCGAACTGCAAGCGCAGGGCCTGGCGCGCCCGGTCTCCTGACGAGCCGAGGCTCAGGGCCCGACGCTACTTTGACGCGGCCGACGCCGCTGCCGGCGCTACTGCAGACGCCGCTGCCGGCGCGTGCACCGCATCGTCGCCGTGCTTCTCGCCGCCCATGTCGATGTCGGCGCCACTCTTCTTCAGGATGAACAGCGCCAAGGCGGCAAACGCCACAAACGCCAGCAAGATTTTCCACATGATCAACGGCTTCCAGTGAGGCTTGAAATGAAAACGGGGCGCACCGCGTGCGGTGCGCCCCGATGGCAACGACGTGACAGGGATCAGTCGTTGGCGTAGATGTCCACGTCCTTGGTTTCGCGCACGAAGATCATGCCGATGACGAAGGTGGCCGCCGCGATGATCACCGGGTACCACAGGCCGTTGTACATGTTGCCGGTCTGCGCCACGATCGCGAAGGCCGTGGTCGGCAGCAGGCCCCCGAACCAGCCGTTGCCGATGTGGTACGGCAGGCTCATCGAGGTGTAGCGGATGCGGGTCGGGAACATTTCCACCAGCATCGCGGCGATCGGCCCGTACACCATGGTCACGTAGATCACCAGGATGGCCAGGATGCCGACGATGCTCCACCACTGGCCGCTCATGAAGGCGATCGGCTTGGCCTTGGCGGGATAGCCGGCTTCCTTCAGTGCGCCGGAGACGGCCTTCTTGAACTCGGCGTCCTTCTTCTTGGCTTCATCAGCGGGAATGCCCTTCGAGGTGTAGCCCTCGATCACCTTGTCGCCGATGGCGATCTTGGCGGCGCCGGTGCCCACCACGTTGTCGTAGCTCACCGAACTGCCGGCCAACACTTGCTTGGCGATGTCGCACGAGCTGGTGAACTTGACGGTGCCGGTCGGGTTGAACTGGAACGAGCACTCGCTCGGGTCGGCCGTGACGGTGACCTTGTTCTTCGCCTGTGCCGCAGCCAGCTCAGGGTTGGCCTGTTCGGTCAGCGCCTTGAACAGCGGGAAGAACGTGAGCGCGGCGATCAGGCAGCCGGCCATGATGATGGGCTTGCGGCCGATCTTGTCCGACAGGGTGCCGAAGACGATGAAGAACGGCGTGCCGATCAGCAGCGAGAACGCGATCAGGATGTTGGCCGTCGGGCCGTCGACCTTCAGCGATTGCGTCAGGAAGAACAGCGCGTAGAACTGGCCGGTGTACCAGACCACGGCCTGGCCGGCGGTCAGGCCGACCAGCGCCAGGATCACGATCTTCAGGTTCTTCCACTGGCCGAACGACTCGGTCAGCGGTGCCTTCGAGGTCTTGCCTTCTTCCTTCATCTTCTTGAAGGCAGGCGACTCGTTCATGCTCAGGCGGATCCACACGCTGATGGCCAGCAGCGCGATCGAGACCAGGAACGGAATGCGCCAGCCCCACTCGGCAAACGCGTCTTCGCCGATCGCGGTGCGGGTGCCCAGAATCACCATCAGCGACAGGAACAGGCCCAGCGTGGCGGTGGTTTGAATCCACGACGTGAAGGCACCGCGCTTGTCGTGCGGCGCGTGTTCAGCGACATAGGTGGCAGCACCACCGTACTCGCCGCCCAGTGCCAGGCCCTGCAGCAGGCGCAGCGCAATCAGGATCACCGGCGCGGCCACGCCGATGGCGGCGTAGTTGGGCAGCAGGCCGACGATGAAGGTCGACAAACCCATGATCAGGATGGTCACCAGGAAGGTGTACTTGCGGCCGATCATGTCGCCCAGGCGGCCGAAGAAGATGGCGCCGAACGGCCGCACGATGAAGCCGGCGGCAAACGCCAGCAGCGCAAAGATGAAGGCCGACCCGGCGTCCAACCCCGAAAAGAACTGCTTCGCGATGATCGGTGCCAACGAGCCGTACAGGTAGAAGTCGTACCACTCGAAAACCGTGCCCAGGCTGGAGGCGAAGATGACCTTCTTTTCCTCGGCCGTCATCGGCTTGCCGCCCGACGATACCGGCCCCGGCCGTGCTGCAGTGCTTGTCGCCATGCGATGTCTCCTGAATTGAACTTGCCCCGCCCCCCTGGCGGTGCCTGGGCGCGATGTTGGGGCTGGGCTCTGACCATGGCCTGACGCGCGCCTGACCGCTGGCTGACACTTTCAGTGGTAACCCTGACGATGCGTTACCCGATGCGGGAAATCGGACCACAAGAACCGCCACTGCGGGTAAACACCGCGCGCCGCAGGGCGACGGCCTTGCGGCGCTCAATAGCTGAGTCGTGCCTGGTAGGTCTGCAACGCCGCCGCGCGCGCTTCGCCCAGGCTGTTGACGCCGCGGGCCTGCAGCAGCGGAATCAGCTTGAGGAACACCTGGGCCGTCACCAACGCGTCGCCGAGTGCTGTGTGCCGGCCGCGCAGCGGCACGCCCAGGCGCTCGGCAATCGCCTCCAGCCGGTGCGACGCCTGCGCCGGATGCACCCAGGCCGACAGCAGCAACGTGTCGAGCACCGGTTGGTCGAAGCGCAGGCCGCTCGCTGCTTCCTTGAGTTGCAGGAAGCGCATGTCGAAGGCGGCGTTGTGCGCCACCAGCACGGTGTCGAACGCGAACGCGTGGAACACCGGCAGCACCTGCAAGATGGTCGGCTGTCCGACCAGCATGCGCGGCTCGATGCCGTGGATGGCGGTTGACGCGGCGGACAGCGGGCGCTGCGGGTCGACGAGCTGGTCCAGGCACTCGCGGCGCAGCAGCTTGCCGTTGACGATGCGGGTGGCGCCGATCTGGATGATCTCGTCGCCATCGGACGGATTCAGTCCGGTGGTCTCGGTGTCGAACACGGTGTAGGTCAGGTCGCTGAGCCAGCGATCGTCGAGCGCGCGCCCCTGCGGCGAGGTCTGGAACAGGTCGAAGTCGTAGAACTCGGGACGGCCGTCGCCGGCTTGCGCTGGCGGCGCAGCCCCCGGCATCGCCACCGACGCCGTCACCGGGGCTTCAGCGCAGGGCAGCAGCAAGCGCATGAACGATTCATGGCGCACGCGTTCGCGCTCGAACCAGAATTCACCGCCGTGGCGCTCGACCACGTCGCGCACCGTCAACGGCGTGGCGGCCACACCGCCGCCATTGCGGAACACCATCGCGTCCATCTGCCAGCCCATCACGGTTTCGGTGCTGATCGACTGCCCGAACCACACCAGGTCGAGGTGCGCTCGCGGGCCGGCCGGCTGCAAGCGCAATTGCAGCGAACGCACGCCGTGCTCGTCGATCAGTCGGCCGGCCAGGTACACCAAAGCCTGCAGCAGCGAATAGCTGTCGACCTTGAGCCACAGCGCGGCATCGACATCGCCGGTGCCGACCCGCACCGAACCCAGGCCTTCGATGCGGCGCCGCGCGGCCGACACCAGGTCGGCGCCCAGCATGTCCTCCATCGGCCAGCGGGATTTCATGCCGACTCGCTGGTCGGCGGCCAGCGTCTGCAGGCGCGCGGTCATGGCTGCGACCTCGTCGCGCACGACGCGCTGCAAGCGCTCGCGCAGGCCCAATTCCATGTCGGGCAGCGCCAGCATTTCGACCGCCGCCTGCAGGCTGCCCAGCGAGGCGCGGCTGCCTTCAGTCAGCGCCAGCAACAAGCGGTCGCGCAGCGCCTCTTGTTCGACCTCGACGCTGATGTCGTCGAGCATCAGCACGAAGCCGCCGATCGCCACCGCAGGCGACGCAGCCTGCCGCACCGGCGCCATCTGCACGCGCAGCAGCTGGCCCGCCGGACCTGCCGTGACGAACTGCGCCGTCGGGCTGTCCGCACCGGCCCGCACACGGTGCTCGATGCTCTCCAGCGCGTGCGCCACCAGGGCGCGGTCGAACACCATGTAGACCGAGCGGCCCAGGCCGATCAGTTCGGCCCCACTTGCCGCGACCGGCGTGGCCGACCAGTCTTTGAACAGCGCCCGCGCACGGCTGTTGTAGAGCAGGATGCGGCCGTCCAGGTTGCACACCAGCACGCTCTGCCTCAGCTCGGCCATCAGCGCCGACAGCATCGCCCGCTCCTGCTCGATGCTGCGGCTCGCCTCGGCGATCTGCTGCGACACGTCCTGCCGCAACAGCGTGCGTTGGCGCACCAGTGCGTTCAGCGTGGCGGCCAGCCCCTGCTGTGCGGCACTGCCCTGCTGTTCCGACAGCGCCTGCGGCAGCGCGTCGGTCAACAGCACCTGGGCCTGTTCGTGCAGGCGCGCCGGCGACTCGACGACGTGGTGGAATGCACGCGCCGCGCCCCAGGCCGCCAGGCCGAACGCGGCCAGCCACAACGCGACCACCAGCATCGCCCTCGGCGCCAGCAGCGCCGCCAGCGTGGCGCGTTGGTCCGCCTCCAGCGTGACCCAGACAACGCCCACGCTGGCCGCCGCGAGTAACCCCAGCGCGACCGCCAGGGCGGCCCACAACAGCGGCAGGCGATGGATGGACTTCAAGCGCGCGCCTCCAGCAGTTCGCGCACCTTGCGCACCAGGGCCTGGGTCGAAAACGGCTTGGTCATGTAGGCGTTCGCGCCCAGGCCCAGGCCTTTGGCGGCATCGGTGTCGCGCCCTTTTGCGCTCAGCATCAGGATCAGCGTGTTGCGGGCGGCTTCGTCGGCGCGCACCGCCTGGCAGACCTCGAAGCCCGACTTCTTCGGCATCATCACGTCGAGCAGCACCAGCGCGGGCCGCTCGCGCAGGATGGTGTCGATGGCCGCCTGCCCATCGCGCGCCACGCTGACGGTGTAGCCCTCGCGCTGCATCAGATACTCGAGCGAAATCACGATGTTCGGCTCGTCGTCGGCAATCAGGATGTGCTGGCTCATGCTGCGTCTTCCGGTGGGTGTGCAGGGGCCTGCCATGGCAGTTCGAACGCAAAGCATGCGCCAGGTTCAGCCATCGGTTCCAGCCACAGACGGCCACCGAAATGCTCGACGATGCTGCGGCTGATCGGCAGGCCCAGGCCGGTGCCTTGCGGTCGGTGCGCCGCGTCGCCGCCCTGGCGGAACTTCTCGAAGATCAGCGCGCGCTGCTCGGCCGCCACGCCGCTGCCGTTGTCCTGCACCTCGACCCGCAGCCCGTCCGCATTCACCCGCAGCCGCAGGTCCACGCGACCACCGTGCGGCGGCAAAAACTTGGCGGCGTTCGACAGCAGGTTCAGCAGCACCTGGGTCAGCCGGTCGGCGTCGATGTGCAGCAGCGGCACGGCGTCGGGCTGGGCCGGCAGATCGAGCGCGACCGTCGCGCCACGCTCGCGAAACATCTCGGCGGTGGTGTGCACCGCGTGCGTCAGCAGCTCGCGCAGGTCGACGTCGGCACAGTGCCACTGCGCCTGGCCGGCCTCTATCTTGGCCATCTCCAGCACCTGGTTCACGAGCCGGCCCAGGCGCTCGGTTTCGGAGCGGATGATGTGCAGGAACTGCGCCCGCTGCGGCGCCGGCATGTCGGGCTCGTCGGCCATCATTTCCGACAGCGCACGGATCGATGTCAGCGGCGTGCGCAGCTCGTGCGTCACCGACGCCATGAAGTCGTCCTTCAGCCGGTCCAGGCTTTTCAGCTGGTCGTTGGCGGCGCGCAGTTCAGAGGCTTCGTCGAGGATGCGCATCACGTCGTCCAGGCCCAGCGATTCTTCGTCGACCGCGGCGGCGACCAGGCTGCGCGCCGAGGCGCTGCCGATGGCGCCGGCGAGTTGCGTTTCGACGAACTGCACCAGTTGCGCATCGGCCGGGATCTGCGCGACGCTGGCCACGCCGCGAGCACGCGCAAAGTCGGCGAACAGCGCTGCCGCACGCGACGCGCCGAGGAAGCGGCTGGCCAGCGGCATCAGCTCGCGCAGTTGGGCGCGACCGCGCCAGAACACCGGGCCGGCGCGGGCATGCATGGCGTCGACGAACAGCAGCGCCTGGCCGGCCTCGCGCGCCGACGGAGGCCGCCACAGCGAGACCGCGACGAACGCAACCCCGTTGGCCAGCAGGCTCCAGAACATCGCGTGGGTCAGGTTGTCCAGCCCGCTCAGGCCCAACAACTGCTCGGGTTTCAGCAGCGCGATGCCCCAGGGACCGTCGTGCACGAAGCCGGCGGGCAGCCAGCCCGACTTCGCCACCGACGGCAGCATCAGCGTCCAGGCCCACAGCGCAAAGCCCAGCAGCAGGCCGGCCAGCGCACCGTTGCGCGTGCCGCCCTTCCAGTACAAACCGGCCAGCATCGCGGGCGCGAACTGGGCCACGGCGGCAAAGCTGATCAGGCCGATGCTGACGAGTGCGTAGGCCTCGCCGGCAATCGCGTAATAGGCGTAGCCGAGCAGCAGGATCGCCACGATCGCAGCACGCCGGATGACCAGCAGCAAGCCGCTCAGGTCGCTGCCCGCACTGATGCTCCGCGTGCGCCACACCGATCGCAACAGCGCCGGCATCACCAGGTCGTTGCAGACCATGGTCGAGACGGCGGTGGCCTCGACGATCACCATGCCGGTGGCCGCCGACAGCCCGCCGATGAACACCAGCAGCGCCAGCGCGGTCTGCCCCTGCGACAGCGGCAGCGACAGCACGAAGCTGTCGGCGTCCATGGCGCCGGGCCCGAAGTGCAGCAGGCCGCCAAGCGCGATCGGCAGCACGAACAGGTTGATCAGCAGCAGGTACAGCGGAAACACCCAGGCGGCGCGTTTCAGGTGCGATTCATCGACGTTCTCGACCACCATCATCTGGAACTGACGCGGCAGGAAGACCACCGACAGCATCGCCAGCAGCGTCAGCGAGAACCACTGTTCGTAGGCGAACTTCTGACCCGGCTTCTGCGTCAGCGTGAGCAGCGCCTGCAGTTCGGGCACGGCCCGCGCGCGCGCGAAGATGTCGGCCGGCCCGTTGAACAGGCCCCAGGTCACGAAGGCGCCCACCGCGATGAATGCGACCAGCTTGACGACCGACTCGAACGCGATCGCGGCCACCATGCCTTCGTGTTTTTCGGCGCTGTCCAGGTGGCGCGCGCCGAACACCATCGTGAAGCCGGCCAGCGTCAGCGCGAAGTAGAAAGTGCTGTCGCGCCACCAGGCCAGCGGCACGGCCAGCGGCGTGCCCAGCGGGGTGGTCAGCAGCGCGTAGCCGCTGGCCACCGCCTTCAGCTGCAGCGCGATGTAGGGAACGATGCCCACCACGGTGATCAGCGTCACCGCGCCGGCCAGCAGCCGGCTCTTGCCGTATCGGCTGCCGATGAAGTCGGCGATGGAGGTGATGCGGTAGGCGGCGGCGATGCGGATCATCTTGCGGATCACCAGCCAGGCCAGCACCATGGCCAGCGTCGGGCCGAGGTAGATCGGCAAGAACCAGACCCCGCCGCTGGCGGCGCGGCCCACGCTGCCGAAATACGTCCAGGCGGTGCAGTAGACCGCCAGTGACAACGCATAAACCCAGGCATTGCCGATGATCGAACGCCCCTGTCGCGCGCGTGAATCGGCGAACGCGGCCACCGCGAACAGCAGCAGCAGGTAGGCGAACGACGCAGCAACGACGAGCGGGGTGGAGAGCATGAAAAAAAAGCTCAGTCGGCGCTGCGTTCGAGTGCCCACGCGACAAGCGCAATCAGGCCGGCCCACAGCATGAACAGAGCGGCCGGAAACAGCGGCAGGCCGAACAGCGTGGCGTCACGATCCCACAGCGCCAGCAACGGAAAGTTCAGCAGCAGCCAACCGGCCACGAACAGCGCCACCAGTCGTTGGCTGACCAGACCGCGCGGGGGGTTGTGCTGCATTGAAGCCTGCCTGTCAGCCGCTGCGGCGCGTCACAGCCCGTCGAGCCGGAAGTGCTGGCGCACGTACTGGCGGAAGTGCCGCACTACGGTCAGCGCTTCGGTCAGCGCTTCGCGATCCGGCGCCGCCAGCTCGGCCAGTCGCAGCAGGTTGTCCAGCGCCTCGCCGGCGTCACGCCTGCGCAGTTGGTGGTCGAGTTTCAAGCCCATCAGCAGTTGCAGCGTGCCGATCAGTTGGCGCGCCATCGTGGCCGACAGCTGCCCGCGCTCGGCCAGCGCCTGCAACCGCGCGCCGGTGGCGCGTTCATGCACCTGGTGCTGCAGCGCCAACGCGCGCACGCCGTGCACGACAGGAAACGTGCCGAGCTTTTTCAGGTCGACCGGCACGGCGTCCGACCCGCCGAACACGGGGAGGTGATGCCACCAGTGGTGGCCATCGTCGAACTGGTCGGCGGCGGCCGCGAAGCGCGCCAGGAAAGCGTCGCTGCCCGGCGCGAACTCGTCGACGAAACGCATCGCCTCGGCCAGCAGACTGGCATCGCCGGCCACCGGCGCGGCGTCGAGGAAGATGGCCAGGTCCATCGCGCCGTCAGCCTCGCCGTCGAACATCCAGCGGCGCAAGGTGGCCCGGAAGCCGGCCACCGGCTGGCGCCACAGCGGGTCGCTCAGCATGATGTTGCCCGGGCAGCGCGGGTAGCCGAAGTCGATCAGCGCGGCACTGAAGCGCGTGGCAATGGCCTCGATGCCGGGCGCCTCGAACCCGTCGCGCAGCAGCAGCGCGTTGTCCTGGTCGGTCTTCAGCAGTTGTTCGCCGCGTCCTTCGCTGCCCATCACGACGAGGCAGCTATTGGCCACCAGATCGTCGGGCGCGACCAGCGACCAGGCGCGCGAAAACAGGCGCGCATTCAAGTCGCTGACCACCGCGGCGATGCGTTCGATGGGCACGCGCGCGCCGCGCCAGTCGACGATCAGCGTGTCGATCCGTTGCGCGGCCGGCTGCAGGTCCGGCAGCGAACCGGCAGCGTCGATCTGTGCCGCCAGCGCGGCCTCGTCGGGCTGCGGCGCTGGCGGGGCTTGCATCGACGCGCTCAGTGTCCCGACGCCCCGGAGGCGCCGATGCCGGTCTCGGATCGCACCTGCTGCGCCAGGAAGCCGGCGCGGTCGATCTTCGCCCGCTGGCTGTTGTCGAGGATCGAGAACAGCCAGATGCCGACGAAGGCGATGCTCATAGAGAACAGCGCCGGCGAGGTGTACGGGAACAGCGCCGAGCCCTTGGGGTTGCCCAGCGTGGCTTCCCACACCGACGGCGAGACGATGGTCAGCCCCACCGACGAGACCAGGCCGAGGAAGCCACCGATGACCGCGCCGCGCGTGGTGCAGTCTTTCCACAGCACGCTCATGAAGAGCACGGGGAAGTTGGCCGAGGCCGCGATCGCGAAGGCCAGCGAGACCATGAAGGCGATGTTCTGCTTCTCGAACACGATGCCCAGGATCACCGCCAGCACGCCGAGTGCGACCGTGGTCCAGCGCGACACCTTCAGCTCGGAGGCGCTGTCGGCCTTGCCGTTCTTGATCACCGTGGCATACAGGTCGTGCGACACGGCCGAGGCGCCCGACAACGTCAGCCCCGCCACCACCGCGAGGATGGTCGCGAACGCCACCGCCGAAATGAAGCCGAGGAACACGTTGCCGCCGACCGCGTTGGCGAGGTGGATCGCCGCCATGTTGCCGCCACCCTTGAGCGCGCCCTTGGCGTCGAGGAAGTCGGGGTTGGTCAGCACGAAGGTGATGGCACCGAAGCCGATGATGAAGGTCAGCAGGTAGAAATAGCCGATCCAGCCGGTTGCCCACATCACCGAGGTGCGGGCTGCTTTTGCACTGGGCACGGTGAAGAAGCGCATCAGGATGTGCGGCAGGCCGGCGGTGCCGAACATCAGCGCCATGCCGAAGCTGATGGCCGAGATCGGGTCTTTGACGAAGTTGCCCGGGCCCATGATGGACTGGCCGATCTGAGCGGCGGTCGAGGCCACCTTGCCGTCCTTCAGCGCCAGGTCGGTCTTGATCGCCACCGCCTGCGCGAACATCGCTTCGGGGCTGAAGCCGAAGTGCCACAACACGGCCAGCGCCATGTAGGTGGCGCCGCCCAGCAGCAGACAGGCCTTGATGATCTGCACCCAGGTGGTCGCCGTCATGCCGCCGAACAGCACGTAGACCATCATCAGCGAGCCGACAATGACCACCGCGATCCAGTACTCCAGGCCGAACAGCAGCTTGATGAGTTGCCCCGCGCCGACCATTTGCGCGATCAAATAGAACGCGACCACCACCAGCGTGCCCGAGGCCGCGAAGATGCGCACCGGCGCCTGCTTGAAGCGAAACGCCGCCACGTCGGCGAAGGTGAACTTGCCCAGGTTGCGCAGCCGCTCGGCCATCAGGAAGGTGATCACCGGCCAGCCGACGAGGAAGCCGATGGAGTAGATCAGTCCGTCGAAGCCGCTGGCCATCACGGCCGCCGAGATGCCGAGGAAGGACGCCGCCGACATGTAGTCGCCGGCAATCGCCAGCCCGTTCTGGAAGCCGGTGATGCCGCCGCCGGCGGTGTAGAAATCGGCCGCCGATTTGGTT
>JANNBZ010000404.1:0-9385 GCA_031386065.1 Burkholderiales bacterium | reverse complement strand
TCACCGACCGTGTGAAGCCGATCTCGCGCGTAGGGCGCAAGGGCAATACGAGCAAGGTGCTGGTTGCGCTCGCAGTGGAGATGCTGCAGCCCAAGGGCTTTGGACGGATTCGCTTGCGACGCATCGAGAACGATTCCGATGAATGTGTCGTGCCATTCGTTCAGGAGTCCATCGATCCGGCGCTCAGGTGTGCACCGATGGCTCGGCGGCCTACCGGTCTCTCGGCAAGTTGGGCTATGACCACCAACGCACTGTCATGCTCGGCTCCGATGTGCCCGCCCACGTGTCCATGGCCGGCGTGCACCGGGTCGCTTCGCTGGTCAAGCGCTGGATCCTGGGAACGCACCATGGATCGGTCCAGCCGGCACACCTGGACGCCTACCTGGACGAGTTCGTGTTCCGCTTTAACCGCCGCACATCGAACTCGCGCGGCATGCTGTTCTACCGGCTGCTCCAGCAAGCCGTCGTCACCGAACCGGTGACCTACAACAACGTCGTCAAGCCACTATCCAAGCCGGCGAAGCGCGGGTAGCATAACTGGATGGACATCCAGTATTCATCGCTCGACTGGAGCTAAATGGATACCCCTTACGTAATCACAGTATCGCGCGGATCGCGGGACTTGCGGCATCTCGACACCGGGCTGTCCTTTGATGTCACCCCGACGGACGAGCAGCAAAGCACCTTAGCCGCCGCTTCCTGGCCGTGCGACTACTTTCCCGACCATCGCAGATTCGGCTCCGCAATCAAACAGCCGACTTCGCTGATCCGCCGTCGATGCCCACCGGGGCAGACCGACCAAGCAGGCGACTTGCCAACTTGGCGTCGTCGGCGCGTTTGAGATACGGGCGGACAGATCGCGCGTCCCGATGCCCGCTGAACCTGAGTAGGTCCAACTCGCCGGAGATCGATTGCTCGGCAGCAGTGCTGATCGACTCCCTCCTGAGGTCGTGCCAGCGCAGTCCGTCCAGGAAGTCTTTGGTGGGCTCAATTCCCGCCCGAGAGCATTCGGCCAAGTAAGCTTGCGTTGCGTTCACCTTGGCCTCTCTGAAGCGCATGGTGACGTTGCCTTTTGTGAGGCGAAACACCCGCCCGTCCAGTGCCCTTACAGGACGGTCGCGAAGACTCTGGAAAATCGCAACTGCGACGTGCGACAGCAGCAGCGGGCGATCGTGCCCGTTCTTAGTGTCGCGCGCCGTCGCCACTGCGCCGTCGATGTCTTGCCACTTTAAGCTCAGCAATTCGCTCATTCGCGCGCCGGTCTCGAGACTGAGCGTGTAGAGGGGAAGCATTTCGTCATTGAACAGCCCTCCAATGGCTGCCTGCAGATGGAATTCCTCTCCCGGCCGGAACCGACGACTGCGCTCAACACCTTGCGTCCGACGCTCTGCGGCCGGGATCTCTAGAACCGGGTTCGGAATCGGGTAGTCAAGCTTGCCCTTGCCCCACTTCAAGCATGCCGAGATCGTGCTGAGGTACTTGGACACCGAGTTTGCGCCCGTTCCATCCGCGAGCAGAGCGCGCATGAACGTCCGAACCGCCGACACGCTCAGCGCAATGACCGGCTGGCGGGCGATCGGGAATCGCTTGATCTTGCCGATCATGTAGGTCTCGCTGTATGCCCCCTTCTTCGTCGGAGTGACTTGTTCAAGGTAGTCACCAAGAAGATCGCCTAAGCTGACGCCGGCCATTCGTTTCGCGGCCCGGCCTTCCTCACGCGCGCGGAGCACCTTTTCCTTGTACGGGTCGAGCTCCAGGTCGGCGCGCACCGAGTCACGGAACGACCGAGCCTCGGAGACCGAGTCGAACGCCTCGCAGATTGGATGCTTTGAGCCCGACGCGTGGATCTTGACCTGGAAGGCAGTGATACGCCCGTCCTTCGCTACCCGAGCGAAGATCGACTTCTCGATCCGTGAGCCGTCTTTGATCGGCGCTTTCGCGCTGGCCGTTCTTCCCATTGCTTCCCAATAAAGCGTCTTTCGACATTGAGAAGTAGTGTCAATCGGCCGCTAGCCCGCGTCCAGCCTCGCGATTACCCGCCAGTCATAACCGGGCTCGAAATCAGGCGTACCGCAAGGTACCGTGGGTTCGAATCCCACCCTCTCCACCATAGAAAGAAGCCGCAATCAGCGGCTTTTTTGTTGTCTGTCGACAGGCAACGGATCAGCTCTTGCTGGCCACTTCGGCTTTCACGCACATCTCGTGCTTCGGGGTCTTGACCCACGCGCCACCACTGGCGGCACAGACGGATCGGGCGATTTCGCGGCGCTCGCTCACCCGTTCGTTGGACGTGACGACGCCAAACAAGGCCGCACCCACTGCAGCGATGACCACCGCAGCCACTGCGAGGCGGGTCAGATTCGGCCGGGTCTTCATGGTTTGCAATCCTTCGGGGCAGAGCCTAGCTGGCCAACACGGCGCAAGTTGTTGCGCTGTCATGCTGTACCTGCGCACTGTAGGCCCACGCTGTCGTCAGTGGGCTCGTCCGATCACCATTTCACACATCTTTACCGCCACGCCACCGTCCATTCACTGCACCGCCCGAGCATTCGGGAACGGGCATGGGGCTCGACGTGACAAGGAAATGGTGATGATGAATTCAAGCAAGCAGACGCCGGCCGGCCACGGACGCGGCATCAAGCGAACCGTGTTGGGGTTGCTGGTCGCGCTGTCGGCGACGGTCGGCCTGTCGGCCTGGGCGCAACACGGGCCGGGCGGCCACGGCGAACACGGTGGCATGGGTGGCCCCGGGATGTTTGGTGGCGCACCCGAGCACATGGGTCGCATGCTCGACCGCATGCTCGACGGCCTGAATGCCACCGATGCGCAGCGCGCGCAGATCAAGCAGATCACCCAAGCTGCCGCGACCGACATGAAAGCGCAGCGTGAAGCCGGTCGCGCCTTGCGCGAAAAGGGCATGCAGATCTTCACCGCGCCGACCGTCGATGCGGCTGCCGCCGAACAGTTGCGCCAGCAAATGCTGGCCCAGCACGACCAACTGAGCCGCCGCACCCTGCAGGCGATGCTCGACGCGAGCAAGGTGCTGACGCCGGAACAGCGCGCCAAGCTGGGCGAACGCATGAAGCAGCGCGGCGACTCGATGCGCGAGCGCATGCAGCGCAGTGAGCGGGAGCGTCCGAAGTCCTGACCCGGCCGTGACTGCCATCGTGGCAGCGTGTCCTCCGCGCCCGGCAGCTTTCGCCGCCGGGCGCTTTCTAGTGTTCAATCAGCGGCTATCCCTTGCCCAACAACCTCGCAACTCCACGCCGCCATGTCACCTCGCCTGCTGCTGATCGACGACGACGTTCGCCTGGCCGCGATGGTGGGGGACTACCTGCGAGCCGCCGGTTTCGAGGTCGACCATGCGGGCAGTCTGGCGGCCGGGCGCGAGTCGCTTGCGTCGGTCGGCTTCGACGCGTTGGTGCTCGACTTGATGCTGCCCGACGGTGACGGCCTCGACCTGTGCCGCGAACTGCGCGCCAGTCCGCGCACGCGGCACCTGCCGTTGTTGATGCTGACCGCTCGCGGCGAGCCGCTGGACCGCATCGTCGGCCTGGAGTTGGGCGCCGACGACTATCTGCCCAAACCGTTCGAGCCGCGCGAGCTGCTGGCCCGGGTGAAGGCCTTGCTGCGCCGTGCCGCGCCGCATGCCGTGGGCGACGAGGTGCTGCGCTTCGGCCGCCTGGAGATCGACCTCGGCGAGCGCGTGGCGCACCTCGACGCCAGGCCCTGCGACCTGACCAGCCACCAGTTCGATCTGCTGGTGGTGCTGGCGCAAAGCCCGGGCCGCGTGCTGTCGCGCGACCAGATCATGGACTCGCTGAAAGGTCACCCGCTGGAGGCCTTCGACCGTTCCATCGACGTGCACATTTCGCGCATCCGTGCGCTGATCGAAGACGACCCGAAAAACCCGCGCCGCGTGCTGACGGTGCGCGGCGCGGGCTACCTGTTCGTCCGCAAGCAAGACGGCGATGACGAGCGCTGAGCCGCGCCGGCGATGAGGACGCTGACGCTGCGCATCTACCTCACGGTGGTGGCGGTGCTGCTGCTGTTTGCCGTGGTTTCGGGTTGGGTGTTCCAGCACCACATCGAGCAAGAGCGCACGCGCGCCGAGTCGGTGCTGTCCGACCGCATGTCGGCCTGGGGCGACCTGATCCAGCGTTCGCTGCCCGGCAATGAATCGCCGCCCGCCGAGCAGGCCGCCGCGCTGCGCGACTGGTCGCAGCGACTGCGGCTGCCGCTGGCGCTCGACAGCGCGCAGGGCGAACGCATTGCCGCGTCCGACTCGTTCATGCGCCGCCAGACTGACGGCATGCAGCGCGGCTTTGCGGTGCGGCTGGAAGACGGCCGCACGCTGTGGGTGATGCGGCCCGGCGCGGGGCGGCCAGGCGCAATGCGGCCCCCGCCGAGTGGGCTGCGCGGTGAAGGCGGTCCCGATGGGCCCGGTGGCCCGCCAGGCATGCAAGGCCCGCCGGGTGCGTTCATGCCGTTCGGCAACCTGCCGTTCGTGCCGCCAGCGTGGCAACGCGGCGTCGGCCTGGCGGTGATCCTGCTGCTGCTTTTCGTGGCGGTTTCTGCAGGCGCCTGGCCGGTGGTCAGCCGCCTCACGCGCCGGCTGCAGGCGCTGAAACTGGGCGTAGAAAAATTCGGTGCCGGCGCCTTGCACCAACGCGTCGAGGTGTCCGGTCACGACGAAGTGGCGGCAGTGGCCGAAAGCTTCAACCAGGCGGCCTCGCGCATCGAGACCCTGGTGCGGGCGCACCAGTCGCTGCTGGCCAACGCCAGCCACGAATTGCGCTCGCCGCTAGCGCGCATGCGCATGGCGGTGGCCATGCTCGACAGCGCCGCGCCGGCGCAGCAGCAGGGCCTCAGGCGCGAGATCGACACCAACATCGCCGAACTTGATGTGCTGGTCGAAGAGGTGCTGCTGGCAAGCCGGCTTGACGGCCTCAAGACCGAAGCCTCGTTCGAACCCGTCGACTTCCTCGGGGTGGCCGCCGAAGAAGCCGCACGCGTGGGCGCTGTGCTGGCCGGCGCACCGCTGGCGGCTTTCAGCGTGCGTTGCGACGAGCGCCTGCTGCGCCGCGCGCTGCGCAACTTGCTGGAGAACGCGCGCCGCTACGGTGGTGACGATGTGGCCATCGGCCTGTCGCGCGAGGGCGCCAGCGCGCAGGTGCGCGTTTGCGACCGCGGCCCCGGTGTGCCCGAGGCGCTGCGCGAGCGCATCTTCGAACCCTTCTACCGCCTGCCCGGCCACGCCGAAAAAGCCGGTGGCGTGGGCCTGGGCCTGAGCCTGGTCAAGCAGATCGCCGAACGTCACGGCGGCAGCGTGCGCTGCGAATCGCGCGAAGGCGGCGGCAGCTGCTTCGTGATCAGCCTGCCGGCCTGACCGGCAGTTACTCGCCGCCGGGGTCGACGTGCTCGCACTGGCGTAACCTGCTCACTCCACTGCAGGAGTGACGATGAGCGCCAAGCCCTATGAAGTGACCGTGCTCGGAGCCACCGGCTTCACCGGCCGGCAGGCGGTGCGCGCGCTGCTGCACCGGGCCGCTAACCGGCCGCTGCGCTGGGCGGTGGCGGGGCGCAACCGCGAAAGACTGCAGGCGCTGGTGACGGAATCGGTGCCGGCGGCGGCCGCCCAACCAGGCATTCTGCTGGCCGATCTGAGTGACGCGGCCAGCCTGCAAACCCTGGCGGCGCAGACCGATGTGCTGCTCAACCTGGCCGGTCCGTACGCGCTGACCGGCGAGGCCGTGGTGCAGGCCTGCATCGCCCACGGCACGCACCACCTCGACCTCACTGGCGAGACCTTCTGGGTGCAGCAACTGATCGCGCGACACCACGCGGCGGCGCGGGCGGCCAAGGTCAAGATCATTCCCTGCTGCGGCTACGAAGCGCTGCCGTTCGACATCGCAGTGCTGTGGGCGGCGCAGCAGGTGCGCGACCGCTTCAACGAGCCGTGCCGCGAGGTGAAGCTGGTTGTCAGCTTCACCGGGCGGCGCATCAAGAGCGTGAAAGACGCGGTCAGCGGCGGCACCGTGGCCTCGATGAAGATGCTGCTGGAACACGATCACAGCGACTGCGTGCGAAACCCGGCCTGCCTGTTGCCGGCTGACTCACCCGACGCCGCCGAGGTGGCCCGGCGCAACGCTTACCGATTCGTGCCGCAGTTCGACGCCGACCTGGGCTGCGTCACCGCGCCCACCATTCCCGCGCCCTTCATCAACCCGCCGATCGTGCTGCGGACGCAGGCCTTGCTGGCGGCAGAACCCGGCGCGCGCGAGCCGTTGTTCAGTGCCGACTTCCGCTATGTCGAGGCGATGAGCATGGCCAGCCTGATGCCCCGCGTGTCGTTCCTGCCGAAGGCGTCGAACCTGCCGCTGCAGTGGGCGGCGGCTGCTGCGCTGGCCGCGCCACTGGCCGGCTTGAGTGCCGCCATCGCCGGGCCGCTGGAATTCCAGCGCCAGGGCCTGCGCAAGCTGATCGACTGGCTGGCGCCCAAGGCAGGCGATGGCCCCAGCGACGACGCGCTCGAAGGTACCGGCTATGTGTTTGACATCGTTGCCACGTCAAGCAGCGGCAAGCTGCTGCGTGGCCGCATGGAAGCGCAAGGTCATCCGGGCTACCGCTCGACCCCCGAGATGGCGGTGACTGCGGCCGTCGGCCTGGCGCGCGGCGAACTGGGCCGCACGGGTCAGTACGGCATCGTCACGCCGGCAGCGGCGCTGGGCATCGAGGCGGTGGCTGCGCTGCGCGAGGCGGGGGTGGCGTTCAGCGTGGTCGAGGCGGCCCGAGCAAAGGCTTGAAGAGGTTGCCGAAAGGGGAAAATCACCGAAAGTGTGGATAATACACACGATGACCAGCGCGCAGTTGATCAAGCGAATGCTCAAAGCGGGCTGGGTGCTGCGCGGCGTCAAGGGTTCGCACCATGTGTACGTTCATCCGCAGCGCCCTGGTCATGTGACCGTGCCGCATCCGCGAAAGGAGCTGGGCACGGGGCTGCTGCAGAAGTTGCTGAAGCAGACCGAGCTGGATCGTTGAGTACGAGGACATCGCCATGCATTTCCCCATCGCCATCGAAAGCGGCACAGGCACTCAGGCCTACGGCGTCGTGGTGCCCGATCTGCCGGGCTGTTTTTCGGCTGGAGACACGCTCGACGAAGCCATGAACAACGCCAAGGAGGCCATCGAGTTGTGGCTTGAAGTGGCAATTGACGATGGCGCGGCCATCCCGGAGCCCACGCCCCTCGGTGAGCACCAGCGCAAGCGCGAATTCAAGGGCTGGACCTGGGGGCTGGTCACAGTGGATATCGCGTCGCTGTCCGACAAGGTCGAGCGCATCAACATCACCTTGCCTGCGCGCGTTTTGCGGCGGATCGACCAAGCTGCCAAAGCAGCGGGCGAGTCGCGCTCGGGTTACATCGCAAGGCGCGCATTGGCGTGAGTGATCGTTGACGGCACCTCCCGTCAGCCACCCGCCGCCCCTGAAACACCCGAGAACGCGGCCCTTGCCAGCTCGCGCTTCTGCCGCCGCAGCATCCACACCAGAAACCCGCTCAGCGCCAGCGCGGCCAGCGTCAGGCCGGCGGTGGCGGCCGACCAGAAGCCGAGCGCGCCTTGCAGCGAGCGCGGTGCGAGACCGCTGCTGTCAAAGGCCAGCGCATAGCCACCGGCCAGCCCCACGCCCCACAGCGCGGCCACGTAGATGACCAGCGAGACGGTGGTGACGCGGTAGGCGCGCAGCACGAAGCCGGCCACCGTTTGCGCGGCGTCGGCGATGTGGAACACCACCACCCAGGCCAGCAGCGGCATCGCCGCGGCGACGATCAGCGGGTCGCGCGTGTAGGCGCCCAGAATCGGCTCGCGCAGCAGGTACACCGCGCAGCCCATCGCAGCGGCAATCGCCACGCCGATCAGCAGACCGTGCCAGCCGATGCGCCGCGCGTCGGTGGGGTCTGCGGCACCGATGCGCTGCGCCACCAGGGTGCTGGTGGCATTGGCCAGCGACAGCGGCACCATGAACATCAGCGACACCAGGTTGACCGCGATCTGATGGCCCGCCACCGGCGTGGCACCGATGCGCGAAATGAAAAACGCCATGAAGGTGAAGCCGGTCACTTCGACCCCAATGGACAGCCCCATCGGAATGCCCAGCCGCAGCAGCTCGGCGATGCTGGCGCGGTGCGGCGGGCCGATGCCCCGGCCGCGCAGGCCGAAGCGGTCGTAGAACGGATCGCGCTGCAGCACCAGCCACGCCGCCAGCAATTGCAGGCACATCGCGATGGCGGTGGCGATGCCGCAACCGGGCGCGCCTTGCTCGGCCACGGACAGAGCGCCCCAAGGCGTGTCGACACCACCCCCGAACACCAGCAGCGCGGTCAACGGCACCTTCAACAGCAGCGCGCCGAGTTGCAGCGCCATCACGATCTTCGGGCGCGACACCGCGGTGTTGAAGCCGCGAAAGGCGGTGAACAGCAGGGCCGGCGGCAGCGCGAACGCCAGCGCGTTCAGGTAGCCGCGCACCTTGTCGGCCACCTCGGGCTGCGCCCGCGCCAGGCTCAGAAAGGGTTGTGGAAACAGCAGCGCGGTGCAGCCGATCACCGACAAGCCCAGCGCCAGCCACAGCGCCTGGTGCAGTTGTCGGCCGGCCTCGGGCAATTTGCGCGCGCCGAACAACTGCCCGGTGATCGGGCCCACCGCCAGCACCACGCCCATCAGCCCGACGAAGACGCTGATGTAGATGGCGCCGCCCACCGCCAGTGCGGCCAGGTCGAGTGCGCCGTAGCGCGCCGCCATCACCGTGTCGACGGTGCTGAACGCCAGCACCGCCAGTTGGCCCACCAGCACCGGCCACGCCAGTGGGGCGATGCGCCGGGCGCTTTGCAGCACCGAAGGGCGCGTCAAGCGGCGCCCTTGTCGCTGCCTTCAGCCTCGGTGGCAATGCCTTCGCGCGCACGTTCTGCGTAACGGTTGAAGCGCCACGCTGTGCCCTGCATCGTGATGCGCCGCCAGGTGCTGCGCTTCTCGGCCGGCGTCATCACCGGCCAGTGCTGCACTTCGTCGAAGGTGCGGCCGCAGCCCTTGCACAAGTCGTCGCCCTGGCTGGTCGAGCAGATGGCAATGCACGGCGCGTCGGGCGTGCTGGCGTACCAGGCCAGCCAGGCGTCCTTCGCCTTCGCGGGCATCGAGTCTTCGTCGCATTCGGGCTCGCGGTAGTACACCATCAGCGCATACACCTCGGCCAGCGCGCGCACCTCGGGGCAGGCGGTGATGCCGTCGGGCGAGGGCGACTTGTCGCGCCACCAGTTGATGGCCGATTCGATGTCGGTGATGTGCAGTGAGGGCATGGCGGTGGCGGGCGGGGCGACGAGGATAGCGCGCTTGC
>JANNBZ010000399.1:0-7467 GCA_031386065.1 Burkholderiales bacterium | reverse complement strand
GCCTACCTGGGCGGCGGTGGCGGCCACTGAGGCGACGCAGCGAAGCACCTGCGAAGCTGTGCAGCGAAGTCGGCTCGCCTCAGGCCGGAACGAAGCGCCTGCGTCAACTGCGCAGAGCAGGCCTGAGGTCCCTTTGAACGCGCTGTGGCAGTCGCTGGCGCTGCCCGGCGATTCGCTCGCGCAGCTTTCGCTGACCGGCACCGATCCGGCACTGCCCTCGTCGTTCGCGGTCGGCAGCGCAGCGCAGATTTCCATGGCCGCCGCAGCGCTGGCCGCTGCCGAGATCGGTCACCACCGCAACGGCTTGCGCCAGCAGGTGCAGGTGGACATGCGCCATGCCGCGCTCGAATGCTGCAGCCACTTCCTGATCGACGGCGTGGCGCCGAACAGCTGGGACAAGCTGGCCGGCCTGTACGCCTGCGGGCCGGATGCAGCCGGCGGCTGGGTGCGTCTGCACACGAACTTTGCGCACCAATGTGACGGCGTGCTGCGCTTGCTGAAGCTGGCCGAAGGGCCGGCCACCGAACGCGCCGCCGTCGCAGCAGCGTTGACGGGCTGGGACGCGCTGGCCTTCGAGCAGGCCGCCACCGACGCCGGCCTGGTGGTTGCCGCGCTGCGCAGCTTTCAAGAATGGGACGCGCACGCGCAGTCGCAGGCCATCGCCGCGACGCCCCTGGTCGCGATCGAGCGCATCGGCGACGCGCCACCGCTGGCGTGGCCCAACTTGCCACTCACCAGCGGCCCGCTGAGCGGGCTGCGCGTGCTCGACCTGACGCGCATCCTGGCCGGGCCGTTCTGCGGCCGCACGCTGGCCGCGTACGGTGCCGAAGTGATGCTGGTCAACGCGCCCCACCTGCCCAACATCGAAGCGATCGCCGACACCAGCCGCGGCAAGCTCTCGGCCCTTGCCGACGTGCGCACTGCTGCGGATGCCGATGCACTGCGCGGCGTGCTGCGCGAGGCCCATGTGTTCGTGCAGGGTTACCGGCCCGGTGCGCTCGCGGCACTCGGCTTCACACCCGAGGCGGTCGCGCAGACGCGGCCCGGCATCGTGATGGTGTCGCTGTCGGCCTATGGTGAGTCCGGTCCCTGGGCCGGCAAGCGCGGTTTCGACTCGCTGGTGCAAACGGCCACCGGCTTCAACCACGCCGAGGCCCAGGCGGCAGGTGACGCAACGCCGCGCGCCTTGCCGATGCAGATCCTCGACATCGCCAGCGGCGCGTTGATGGCCCTGGGCGCGCAGGCCGCGCTGCTGCGCCAACAGCGTGAAGGCGGCAGCTGGCACGTGCGCGTTTCGCTCGCACACACCGGGCTGTGGCTGCGCGCGCTCGGGCGCGTGGCGAACGGCTTCGACGCGCCGCCGGCCGACTTCAGCGGCGTGATGGAAACGGTCGCGTCGGGCTGGGGCGCGCTGAGCGCCGTTCGCCCTGCGGCGCAGTTCTCGCACACGCCGGCCGGCTACCGTCGACCCTCGATGCCACCCGGCAGCCACGCCCTCGCCTGGCCTGCCGGCTGACGCGACGGAACGCATTTGCGTGTGCCTGTGCGTATGGTTGTGCGTATGCCGGTGCGTGCCAGAATCGCGACCGCATCGCCTCACCTGAGTCCACGACCTTGAGCCTCGTCTTTCCCCACACTTTTGTGCCCTGGTTTCGCGCTGTGGCGCCGCACATTCACGCGTACCACGGCAAGACGTTCGTGGTGGCGATCACCGGCGAGTTGATCGCGGCCGGCAAGCTCAGTCCGTTCGCGCAAGACCTGGCCATCCTGCACGCGATGGGCATCAAGCTGGTGCTGGTGCATGGCTTCCGGCCGCAGGTCAACGAGCAGCTGCGATCCAAGGGACACCAGGCACGCTTCAGCCACGGGCTGCGCATCACCGATGCGGTGGCGCTCGACTCGGCGCAAGAGGCCGCCGGCCAGTTGCGCTTCGAGATCGAGGCCGCGTTTTCGCAAGGCCTGCCCAACACACCGATGGCGAACGCGATCGTGCGTGTGGTGTCGGGCAACTTCCTCACCGCGCGCCCGGTCGGCATCGTCGACGGGGTCGACTTCATCCACAGCGGCGTGGTGCGCAAGGTCGACGGCACCGCCATCCGCCGCGCGATCGACATCGGCGCGATGGTGTTGCTGTCGCCGTTCGGCTTTTCGCCGACCGGCGAGGCCTTCAATCTGACGATGGAAGACGTGGCCACCAGCACCGCCATCGCGCTGCAGGCCGACAAGCTGCTGTTCATCACCGAAGTCGCGGGCATTCACGAAGACCTGGCCGACCCCGAGAGCGCCATCGACACCGAGCTGGCGTTGGCCGATGCCGAACGCCTGCTGGCCAGCCTGCCGCGACCGACGCTGCCGACCGACCCGGCCTTCTACCTGCAGCACTGCGTGCGGGCGTGTCGGGGCGGCGTCGAGCGTTCGCACATCCTGCCGTTTGCGATGGACGGCGCGTTGCTGATGGAGGTGTTCACGCACGACGGCATCGGCACCATGGTGGTCGACGAAAAACTCGAGAGCCTGCGCGAGGCCGCGTCGGACGACATCGGCGGTGTGCTGCAGTTGATCGAACCGTTCGAGCGCGACGGAACCCTGGTCAAGCGAGACCGAACCGAGATCGAGCGCGACATCGGCCACTACACCGTGATCGAGCACGACGGCGTGATCTTCGGCTGCGCAGCGCTGTATCCGTATCCGGAAAGCCGAACTGCCGAAATGGCCGCGCTCACGGTATCTCCGAATGTGCAGGGTCAGGGCGACGGCGAACGCATTCTCAAGCGCATCGAGCAGCGCGCCCGCGCCCAAGGGTTCGACAGCATCTTCGTACTGACCACACGCACCATGCACTGGTTTATCAAACGCGGCTTCGTGTCGGTCGACCCCGATTGGCTGCCCGAAGCCCGCAAGCGAAAATACAACTGGGACCGTCGCTCGCAAGTGCTGGTCAAGAAACTCGCCTGACGGCACCTCCGCGTTGTGCGACCAGCGCACGCAACATTCAAATTCTTATCAAGGAGCAGCAGCATGGCCCGTACCGTTCAATGCATTCACCTCAAAAAAGAAGCCGAGGGCATGGATTTCGCACCCTACCCCGGAGAACTGGGCAAGCGAATCTACAACGAAGTCAGCAAGGAAGCCTGGCAGCTCTGGATGAAACACCAGACCATGCTGGTGAATGAAAACCGACTCAATCTGGCCGACCAGCGAGCCCGGCAGTATCTGGCGCGGCAGATGGAAATGTTCTTCTTCGGCGGCGGCGTGGAACAACCCGCCGGATATGTCCCGCCGACGACTTGATACTCCGTGCGCTTCGCGTTCCGATAGAATCGCTACGCCTGATGGCATTCTTTCCAGACTCCGGAGACTTCAAAATGAACAAGCTGCAACAATTGCTCGACCAGAAAGTGGCGCTCGAAAAGGAAATCGATACCACCCGCCGCCAGCAGAAATCAGACGGGATTGAAAAGGTTCGGGCCATGATGACTGAATATGGTCTGACGGCCGCCGATCTGGTGCAGCGCAGCGGCCCGAAAGCCGGCGCGGCAAAGGCCGGCAAAGGTGCCAAGGTCGCACCGAAGTTCCGCGACGCGGCAACGGGCAGTACGTGGAGCGGCCGTGGCCTGCAACCCAAGTGGCTGAAGGCGGCGATCGCCACTGGCCGCAAGTTGCAAGACTTCGCAATCTAAACACCCGCACGCAAGCCCGGCGGCCCCGCAGAAGGCCGTCAGGGTGCCCCTCATTCAAGGGGGAACGGGTCGTGAAAACCGCCGCTGAGCGCGGCGATCGGGCACCATCCGCGATTGGTTTTATTTTGTAACGTGTTTCCTCTGCGCCTCCCGTCTCTGACCCCCTCCCTCGCGCTGTCCGCGTCACTCTCGACATGGATTCGTCGCCTGCTGGTGGTGGCGCTGGCCTATTACGCCAGCGGGCGGCTGGGGTTGGCAGTGCCCCAGTTGGGCTCGCACATCAGCCTGATCTGGCCGCCGACCGGCATCGCCCTGGCGGCGTTGCTGCGCTGGGGTCCGAATGTCTGGCCAGGCATCTGGATCGGCGCTTTCGCGGTGGCCCTGTCGGTCGATTCACCGCCCTGGCTGGCGACAGCCCTGGCCTGCGGCAGCGCCGCCGGGCCGGCCGCAGCAGCATGGGTGTTGCAACGCCTGGGGTTGCACTCGCAACTCGACCGTCGTCGCGACCTCTGGCTCTACATCTCCATCGGAGCCTGCGCAGGCATGTGCATCACCTCCACCAGCGGCGCGTTCTGGCTCTGGGTTGCAGGCTTCGTCGGGGCCGCCGATATATTTTCGGCTTGGACCTACTGGTGGTTGGGTGACGCCATTGGTGCCTTGATCGTCGGCGTTCCTCTGCTCACCTTCTCCACCGCCCACATCGCGTGGTTGGCACGTGACTGGCGATGGGCTTCGACGCTGTTGTTGTCGCTGACGACGGTGGCCGCCGGTTGGCTGGCGTTTGCGATGCCTGCAGCGGGCGGCGGCGCCCACCTGACGCCGCTGGTTTTCGTTCCGCACTTGTTGCTGGGCTGGCTGGCCGCACGCAGCGGCATTTTCGTGGCCTCGCTGTCTGCGCTGCTCTTGTCGGCCGGTGGCGTGTGGGCCACCGCCAGCGGTCACGGCCCGTTCGTGGCGTCAGACACCGCTTCCAGCCTGATGCTGCTGTGGGGCTACGTGGGCACGCTGACAGCGATGCCGTTGATGGTCACCGCACTGATCGGCGAAATGGCGATGCTCGAAGCCCGCTGGCAAGGCGCGATGAACGACTCCGACATCGGCGTGGGTGAGTGGGACAGCCGCCGGCGTCGCTTCACGTTCTCGCGCCGCTGGCTAACACTGCTGGGGCACCGGACGCAATCGTTCGGTGACACTGCCACGGCGGTGTGGAGTCGCGTCCATGAAGACGACCGCGACGGCCTGAGACAGGCTTTCGAGAGCCTGGACGATGCCGCTGTCGGCATTCCAAAACTGACCGGACGCATGCTGCGCAACGACGGAAGCTGGGCCTGGTTCACCGGCACCGCGACGGTCGTCGAGCGCGCCCAGGACGGACAGGCCTTGCGCGTGCTGGTGACGGCGCTCGACATCGATGCACAGCGTGTCGCCGAAGAGCGTCACCGCCTGTCGTCGACGCTGTTTCAGCACTTGCACGAAGGCTTGTTGATCACCGACGCGGCCTACCGCGTGCTGGATGCGAATCCCGCGTTCTCTCGCATCACCGGCTATTCGCTCGCCGAAATTCGGGGTACGGTGCCGCCCCTGCTCAAGCCCGCCGTGCAAGGTTCGCCGTCGGCCGTGATGCAGGTCGCCGTGCTCGACAGCCTGCGCGCCAGCGGCTCATGGCGCGGCGAGATGACCGACACGCGCCGCAACGGCGATGCCTGCGTGCTGCAGGTCACCATCTCGGCGGTAAAAGGTTCGGCCGGCGAAGTTCGATTCCATGCGGTGGCCTTGTCCGACATCACGGCAGCCCACCAGCAACGTGCACGGCTGGAGCGGCAGGCGCATTGCGATGAGCTCACCGGGTTGCCGAACCGAACCCAGCTCGCGCACATGCTGCGCGACGCGATGGCGCTGACCGATCGTGACGGCACGCTGTTGACGGTGTGCTACCTCGATCTCGATCACTTCAAGCCCATCAACGATCGGTTCGGTCACGAGGCCGGTGATCGGCTGCTGATCGAGCTGGCCGAGCGCCTGCGCCGCAGCGCACGCGGCGGGGTCGGCTTGCCCGACGCCGTGGCGCGTTTGGGTGGCGACGAGTTCGCGCTGCTGATCCGCACGGCTACGCTGGACGAAAGCCGGCATGCCGTTGAGCGGGTGCTTGCCAGCGTCTCGCAACCCTACGGACTGGGGCTGGGCACGGGGCCGCTGACGGTCACCGCCAGCATCGGTGCCACGGTGTACCCGCTCGATCGGGCGGACGCCGACACCTTGATCCGCCACGCTGACCATGCGATGTACGGGGCAAAGCAGTCGGGCCGCAACGGCCACCTGCTTTTCGACGCCGAATCCGACCGGCGCGCGAACCAGCGCTTCGAAGCGCTCGGCCGTGTGCAGGAGGCGCTGAACGCGCAAGAGTTCGCGCTGTACTACCAGCCCAAGGTCGACATGCGCCTGGGCAAAGTGCTGGGCTTCGAGGCCCTGCTGCGCTGGAAGCATCCGCAGCACGGGGTCATCACACCGGCCAACTTCTTGCCGCTGATCGAGCACACCGGCCTCAGCGTTGGCGTGGGTGACTGGGTTCTGCAGCAAGGTCTGGAGCAACTGGCGCGTTGGCAGCGTAGCGGGCTGGACATCACTCTGAGCGTCAACATTTCGGCGCGGCACCTGCAGGAACCGAACTTCGCACAGCGGCTGGCGGCCCTGCTGGAGCGCCACAGTTCGCCGGTCGCGCAACGCCTGATCATCGAGGTGCTCGAGACCGCAGCGCTGGCCGACATCGACTACACCTGTTCGCTGATGCAGGAATGCCGCGCCTTGGGCGTGCGCTTCGCCCTCGACGATTTCGGCACCGGCTATTCGACCCTGACGTACTTGAAACGCCTGCCACTCGACATGTTGAAAATCGACCGCTCCTTCGTCCGCAACATGCTCAGCGACCACCAGGACCTGGCCATCGTCGAGGGCGTGATCGGCTTGTCGAAGACCTTCGGCTGCACCGTGGTTGCCGAAGGCGTTGAATCGGCAGATCAAGCCTCGTGCCTGATCGACATGGGCTGCCACGTCGGGCAGGGCAACGGCATTGCCAAGGCGATGCCGGTCGACGAGGTGCTGACCTGGATGAAAAGCTACGAAAGCACAGCGCAACCAGCCTGGACCACCACGGCATAGACGCCACACCGCGCGGCAGGCATCGGTGGCCGCCTCGCAACGGTAGACTGCCTCGATGATTCCGGCCGCCTTCGTGCAAGACCTTCTCACGCGCGTCGACATCGTCGAGATCGTGGGCCGGCACGTCGACCTGAAAAAGGCCGGCATCAACCACAAAGGGCTGTGCCCCTTTCACGGCGAAAAGTCGCCCAGCTTCACCGTCAGTGCCACGCGCCAGACCTACCACTGCTTCGGCTGCGGCGTGCATGGCAACGCGGTCGGCTTCCTGATGGAGCACCTGGGCGTGGGCTTTCCCGACGCGGTTCGCGACCTGGCCCAGCAGGCTGGAATGACGGTGCCGGAAGACGACACCTCGGTCGAAGAGCGCGAGCTGGCAGCGGCAAAGAAAATGCGCCAGGCCACGTTGAGCGAAACCCTCGCCAAGGCGGCCGACCACTACCGCAAGCAACTCAAATCCACGCCGCGCGCGGTTGACTACCTGAAGGCACGAGGACTCAGCGGCGACATCGCGGCGCGCTTCGGCCTGGGCTACGCGCCCGAAGGCTGGCGTGCGCTGGCCAGTGCTTTCCCGCGCTACGACGACCCGCTGCTGGAGGAATCCGGTCTTGTCATTTCCCAAGCTGCCGAGGGT
>JANNBZ010000362.1:0-11266 GCA_031386065.1 Burkholderiales bacterium | reverse complement strand
CAACGTCGACCCGCTGCTGCAGAACCAGGCCGCCTGCGTGTCCACCATGATCTACAACGAGTACTGGCAGATCATCGACGCCGGCGTGAAGCCGGCCGACCTGGTGACCTTCCCGTATGAAGACCAGGGTGTGGCCACGCTGGAAGACGGCCTGTACGCACTGGCGCCCAAGCTGAAAGACCCGGCCTTCGTCGCCCGCATGGCCAAGTTCGTCAAGGCGTCGATGAAGGGCTGGGAGTATGCCGTCAAGAACCAGGATGAAGCCGTGAAGATCGTGCTGGCCAACGACAGCTCGGGCGGCTCGACCGCCGCCGTGCAAAAGCGCCAACTCGAGAACGTGGCCAAGCTGATCACCGCAGCCGGCACGCCGACGATGGGCAAGCTCGATCCGGCCGCCTACCAGCGCACGGTGAAAGTGCTGCTGGCCGGCGGCAGCGACCCAGTGATCAAGAAAGACCCGGGCGCCGATGCGTGGACGCATGCGGTGTGGGACAAGGCGATGGCGAAGTAAGCAGCGCACTGCCAACCGCGCACCCGTAAGCGGTACTTGAAGTGCAAGGGGACGCTGGCTGCGTCCCCTTTTTCATGTGCGCCGCACCCCGCAACCTGCACGCGACAATCGAAACCTCACTTCGACAGGCACCGGCTTGAAACTCTCGCAACTTCTCTTTTCCCAGGGCTTCGGCGCGCGGCGCGAATGCGAGGGCCTGATTCTCAGCGGCCACGTGACGCTGGGTAGTGCGGTGTGCGATGACCCGTTCTTCGACATCGATCCCGAGGGCGCCAGCTTCGGCGTGCGCGGCGAAACCTGGCCGTACCACGCGAAGGCGCTGGTGCTGCTGCACAAGCCTGCCGGCTACGAGTGTTCGCAGAAGCCCAAGCACCACCCGAGCGTGATGAGCCTGCTGCCGCCGCCGCTGCGCGTGCGCGGGCTGCAACCGGTGGGCAGGCTGGATGAAGACACCACCGGCCTGCTGTTGATGACCGACGACGGGGCGCTGATCCACCGCCTGACGTCGCCGAAGAAGCACGTGCCCAAGGTGTACGAGATCACCACCACCGAGCCGGTGACGCCGCGCCAGGTCGACGAATTGCTGCGCGGCGTGGTGCTGCACGACGACCCGCTGCCGGTACGCGCACACGCCTGCGAGGCGACCGGGCACAACACGCTGCGCATGACCCTGCTCGAAGGCAAGTACCACCAGGTCAAGCGCATGGTGGCGGCCACCGGCAACACCGTGAGCGGGCTGCACCGCAGCCGCTACGGCGCGCTTTCGCTGCCGGCCGATCTGGCGCCGGGCCAGTGGCGCTGGCTGCCCGGCCCGGCAGTGCTGTTCGGCGATTGAGCAGCGCCAGCGGCAACGGCAGCGGCAGGGACGCGAACTGCGCGTCCTACCGTCCTATTTCTGGATCGACGTGAGGAAGCTGACGATCTGCTGAACGTCCGACTCCTTCAGGATGTCTTTCCACGCCGGCATACCGGCATCGGGGCGGCCGTTCTTCATCGTCAGCAACGCCGTCTCTTGCCACTTGTCGCTGTAGCGGGTCTTGAGGTAACGCACATCGCGTTCACGCACCGGGCTGTAGCCGTCGGAACCATGGCAGTGCGAGCAGCGGTCGTTGAACTGCACGCGGCCGGCCATCGCAGCTTCCGACAGCGCAGGCGCTGCTGCCACCACCGGCGCGGCTTCGGCCGCCGAGCCTTTGGCCGCAGACGCCGCCTTGCCCGCAGGTTTGGCACGTTTGACCGGGACCGATTCGTTCACGGCAACCCAGTGCGATGAAGGCACCTCCACCGCCACCGATGTGGGCAGCGCACGTTGCGCCACCGCCAGGTTCACCGGCGTCTCGCGCGGGAAGCCGTACTTGTCGGCCAGCTGCGCGATCTGCGGTTTCAGCTCGGCCAGCGCACGGTCGATCGCCTTCGCCAGATCGTCCTTGCCGCGGCGCACGGCCACCGCAACCTGGCCCGACAGGTCGTGCCCGGCCACCGGCGTCACGCGCCAGCGGCTGGCCCAGCGCTTCTTGTTCTCGTAGCCGGCGATCGGCCCCCACAGGAAGGCGGTGTCGACCTCGCCCTTGGCGAGTGCGCCCAGCGCTTCTTCGGCACTGCGAAAGGTGGTGGTCTTGAAGCCGTCGAAGCCGGCCAGCAGGATTTGCGGCGTCGAGCCGTACAGCACCGCGATGCGCTGGCTCTTCAGGTCGTCCAGGCTGTTGAAGGTGAAGCCGGGTGCGGCAACGACGGCGTAGCCCACCGTCAGGAAGGGCTGCGAACGCTGCAGCCCGCGCACCTTGTATTCGGCATTGGCGGGCAGCGCGAACACCGCGTCGCAGGCGTCCTGCAGGATGGTGTTGCGCAGCGCGCGCCGCTGCATCTGGGTGTAGTACCAGGTGTATTCGACCGGCTGGTTGAGCTGCTTGCCCACCAGTTCGGCCAGTTCGACATACATGCCGCGCTCAGGCCCTTCGGACTTGCTGAAAGGCAGGTTGTCCGGGTCGGCGCAGACGCGAAAGGGTTCGGCACCTGCCGCCGTTGCCACGAGGGCAGCGGCGGCAAGGGCCGCGGCGAAGGCAAACGCCTTCATGTTGCCGCGGTTGGTCATGTCAGATCACTCCTGTCACTTGACGGAAAAGACGTACAGCGTGCCACCTTCAGGGCTGGCCGCGACCATCTTCTCGCCCAGCGCACCGAAGAACGCAGGGATTGACAAGGTGCGGCCCGACACCACGGCGATGTACTGCTTGCCGTCGAGCGTGTAGGTCATCGGTGCCGCCGTGATGCCCGAGCCGGCGTTGAACTTCCACAGCGTCTTGCCGGTGGTGGCGTCGAGCGCCTTGAACCAGCCCTTGATGTCGCCGTGGAAGACCAAGCCGCCCGCAGTGCTCATCATCGCGCCGGTGTACGGCAGTTCGTCCTTGTTGAACCAGACTTCCTTCTGCTTCACCGGGTCCCAGGCCTTGACGCCACCGCCATGGCCGCCGGGGCCCATCTTGCCGAGGTCGAAGTTGACGCCCAGGTAGAACGCGCCGCGCTTGTATTCGGCGTCGATGCCTTCCATGTCCATGCACAGGTTCATCGTCGGGATGTAGACGAGGCCGGTCTGCACGTCATAGCTCATCGGCATCCAGTTCTTGGCGCCGATCAGGTTCGGACACACATTGCTGGCCTTGCGCTTCATGCCGGGACGCTTGGCATTGCCCGCCGTCTCGATCGGTGCGCCGGTCTTCATGTCGATGCCGGTGGCCCAATTGACACCGTCCACGTACTGCTTGGCCGACAACAGCTTGCCGCTGGCGCGGTCGATCACGTAGAAGAAGCCGTTGCGGTTGGCCTGCATCAGCACCGGTACCTTCTTGCCGTCGAACGGCAGGTCGGCGAACACCAGTTCGTTCACGCCGTCGTAGTCCCAGGCGTCGTGCGGCGTGGTCTGGTAGTGCCACGCGACTTTGCCGGTGTCGGGGTTCAGCGCCAGGATGGACGCGGTGTACAGGTTGCTGAACTTGCCGATGTCGGAGCTGTCGTTGCCGCGCACGATGGCCGACCACGGCGACGGGTTGCTGGTGCCGTAGTAGACGAGGTTCAGCTTCGGATCGTAGGAGCCGATGTGCCAGGCCACGCCGCCGCCGTTCTTGGCCGAATCGCCCTTCCAGCTGTCGCCGCCGGGCTCGCCGGGCATCGGCACGGTGTAGGTGCGCCAGACTTCCTTGCCGGTGGCCTGGTCGAGCGCAACGATGGAGCCGCGCACGCCGTATTCACCACCGCCGTAGCCGGTGATGACGAGGTTCTTCACCAATGTCGGCGGCGAGGTGATCACCGAGCCGCCGGTGTAGTCGACGATGGCCGTCTTCCACAGTTCCTTGCCAGTCTTGGAGTCGAGCGCGACGATGTGCGCATCCAGCCGGCCCAAGAAAATGCGGCCGTCGTTGTAGGCGACGCCGCGGTTGTTCACGTCACAGCAGGCGTACTGGTCGATGCCCTTCGGAATTTCAGGCTGGTAGGTCCACTTGATCTCGCCGGTCTTGGCGTTCACCGCGAAGGTGTTCTTGGGGCCGAACGACGAGGTAACGAACAAGGTGTCGCCGACCAGGATGGGGGTCGATTCCTGCGAGCGCAGCGAACCCAGTTGCAGCGCCCATTCGACGCCGAGCTTGCCGACGTTGCCGGTGTTGATCTGCTTCGAGGCGCTGTAGCGCGTGTTGCCGGTGTCGCCGCCGTAGACCGGCCAGTTCTGCGCCTGCGCAGTGGCCGCCACGCCGAGCGTGAGCCCCAGCGCAAGGGGGGTGATGAAGCGTTTCATTCTGATGTCTCCTCGGGTGGTAAAACAAATTGCGGTACGGGCCGACCGCGGCGGTGCTCTGGCGACTTCTCCAACTTCTCCGACTGCTCTGCTCGCCTGAATTCTTCGGTGTGATCGTGGGTCGTCATTGCCACGCTGTCAGCTCCATCGTGACGCTGCCGCCCACCATGAAACGCGTCGGCGAAGGCTCGCTGCGCTCCAGGCGCACCAGCCCCACGTCCGGGCAATACCACTCGCGCGTCAGCAGCGGAATCTCTCGCCACTGGAACAGCGCGTCGACATACAGGCGCACCTCGGCGCGGCCACTGACCCGCACGCAGGCCTCGAACTGGCCGGCCGGCGTTTGCACTTTTTCGCCCAGCGCCTCGATACGGTAATGCATGGGGAACGGCTTCTGGAAGTGGCGCACCTCGCGCGGCACCTCGTTCTTGCGCGCCAGCACATAGGCCGTCGTCAGCGCTTCCCACTCGGTGCCCACGGCATACGGCTTTTGCAGCACGTAGCGGCGCGGCTTGTCGAGTTGCGGCTCGCGTTCGAGCGCATTGCGGCTGGCGATGCGGTAGATGCCGGTGGCGTCGCTGCGCAACCAGTATTCCGTGCCGCTGTCGCTGCGCCGGCGCCACGACGGCGCGCCGTCGATCGCGTCGCGGCCGCGATTGGCGAGCACCAGGGTTTCGCGCTCGGTGGACTCGGCCTCGTCGATCACGGTCGACACCCGGTAGGTCCAGCTGCGGCCCTCGCCCAGCGGGAACAGCGCGTCGTCGGCCGGCGCCGATCCGCAGGCGGTCAGCACGAGCGCAAGTGTGAAGACGAGGACTGCGCGGCACATCTCACTTCTCCGGCAGTTGCGGTGACGGCAGGTCGCGGATCTTGATCTCCTGCTCGTCGTTGCCGGGTTTGAGCCAGCCCGCAGCGCGTGCATTGCCGGCCTTGGCCTCGGCCGTGCCCATCTGGCTGATGCCGTCGCGGCCCTTGCGCACACCGGCGTCGATCTGGGCGTGCAGCTCTTTCGTGTACGGCACCCGGTAGGCGCGTGGCTCCAGCTTCTTGACGCCTTCGCGCGGCTCGCTGACCCACATGAAGATCGAGCCCGGTGTCTTGCCCGACGGCTCGTCCACCGCAGCCGCCAGCATCACGAAGCGCGCCGGCAGCGCGTCAATGCTGGGCACGCCCCAGATCTGGTGCACCGCGTCGTTGCCGAAGAAGTAGAGCCCGGTCACGCCGAGCACCAGCAGGCCCTTCATCCACGCCGGCCAGTGCGACCACAGCAGTGCCAGCAGGATCAGCAGCAGCACCGCTGCGAATGAAATGACCAATGCAATGCCCATGGCTCAGCGCCGCTCCACCAAACGCGCAGGCAAGGTGTTGATGCCCCCCACGCTGCCATCACCGCGAACTGAAAATCGCACCAGCGTCGCTTCGTCGCCGCGCTTGGCGAGGCGGTGCTGGCCTTGAAAAACCACCTCGGCGCGCGGGTTCACGCGCACCACCGACAGCGTTACGTCGACCGGCTGGCCGGCCTTGGGATTGCTGGTGTCGACCTCTTTCGATTCGTAGTAGTGCGCGTTGACCACGTACTCGCCCGGCACCACGCCGCGCACGGTGACGACCTCCTGGCGAAACGGCGTGACGATGCGCCGGCCGTCGACCACGATGCTGTTGTTCGACTCGCCGCGGTCGTCGCGGTCCAGCACCATCAGGCCGGCTTCACGGTTGCGAAACCACACCACGTCGCCGGCCGGGTTGCGCACCCAGGTGTCGATGTCGTTCGGGTCGTAGTCGGGCCACGACAGCGTGACGATGTACTCGGCCTTGGCCGGCACGTCGCCCGCCTTGCTGGTCTTGGGGTTCATCGCGAGCAGCGCCACGATGAAGCAGAAAACGAAGGCAATCAGCAGGTTGAACAGCATGTCGTAGAACGGATCGACTTCCGGTTCGCGGGCGTTGCGGCGTTGGCGCATCGGCGGTCATCCTTGCGTGCGCGCAACGACCGACAGGCCGTGCTGCTGCGCCGCCGCCACCAGCTCGTCGGCGTAGCGGTCGAGCCGTGTCAACTGAACGCCGAGCAGGATGTTGCCGACCAGCCCGACCATGGTGGTCAGCAGCGCCACGCCCAGGCCGGTGGTCAGACTCTTGAGCAGGTCCTGCGCCTGCGTCGGGTCGAAGTTCTGGATCTGCCCGATCTGCAGCGCCAGGATTGAAAAGCCGATCACCTTGCCCAGCAGACCGAGCTTGAGCTGGATCGCGTTGACCCACCACGCGGTGGAATGCGGGCCGTGGGTGCGCTCCAGCAGCAGGTCGAGCGGGGCCGATTCGTCGCGCGTTGCACCTGCCAGTGCAGACCAGTAGTCGGCACCCCAGCCTGGCGCGCGCTCGGCCAGCGCCTTGCGTTCGCGCGCCAGTTCGCGGGCGCGCATGCCGCTCCAGAGCGTGGCCGCGATGAACACGATGATGATGACCAAGGTGATGCCGGTCGGGTCGGACGTGAGCAGCAGCGCCCACACCCCGCGCACCCCGAGCAGCCAGGCCGCGAACGCGAACAGCCCAACCATCGCCAGCCATTCGAACCACAATGGCTCGGCCAGCAACGGCGCGGCTGAAGAAGCCGTTCGGCGATTCCGTCCTGTCGATGGGATGTCCAAGCGCATCCATTCCTTTCCAGCGTCGTTATGCCAAGAATCGCAAAATATTCTCTGATATTGCGCACGACGTTCAAGCATTGTTTGCCCTGTACCGCCCAGAACAACTCTGTACCGTTTGTGAACAGTTCTTCGCGGCTGTTGTGTACGCCGTCCCACAGACAGCCGGGCTTCGACGGCGCGTGCAGTCGCCGCAGCGGGGTCGTGCGGTGGCGTACTCAGCGGCGGTGTGCCAGGACTGGCTGGGCGCTAGCAAACGTAAGCACACCAGCGACGCAGGCGCTGGAGCGAGGGCGGGGTGCTTACCCTAGCGCGCAGGCAGCGACAACTCAGCACAATCGTGCTTCTTGACGATTGCGTCCTGCATCCACCGTGGAGACCGCGTGAATCAACGTTTCGCCCATCAGAACACGCTGCCCGTGCAGCCTTTCTTCTCCACCCCGCAGCAGCGCCTCGCGCTGGCCCGGCAGCGTTATTTCGAGGAAGGCGTGCGCCCGTCCGGCCTGGTCAGCGAGGGCGTGATCCAGTCGTGGGCGCGCTGCCTGCAGGCTGCCCGCCGGCCCGACGAAAGCATCAGCTTCGCAACCGTCACCGCCAGCCGCGCCCATTCGGCACTGACGCGCAGCCGCGTGATGCTGGCCGCCGCCACGAGTGAACTCAGCCAACTTGAAAACACGCTGGCAGGCACCTGCTGCAGCGTGTTGCTGACCGACCCGCAAGGCGTGGTCGTTCACTCGGCCCGCTCGGGCTACAACCCCGACGAAGTGCTGCTGCCGCTGGCGCGCCGCATCGGCTGCAACCTGGCCGAAGACAGCATCGGCACCAACGCGCTGGGGCTGACGGCGCACACCGGCGAGCCCAGCCTGGTGCTCGGCGGCGAGCACTTCTTCGGCAGCGTGCAGGTGCTGCACTGCGCCGCTGCACCGATACGCGACATCCACGGTCACGTGGCCGGCGTGCTCGACGTGACCAGCGAGTCGCGCCCGTTCGGCTTCGACGCCGCGTCGGTCGTCGGCCAGTACGCCACCGTGATCGAGAACCGCCTGCTGCGGGCGCAGTCGGCCGAGCACATCGTGCTGCACCTGCAAACCTCGCCGGCCCTGCTGGGCACGCCGATGGAAGCGCTGGCCGGCATCTCCCCCGACGGCCGCATCGCATGGATGAACCGCGCCGCCACACGCCTGCTGGGCATGGCGCCGACGAGCGGTGAGCCGCGTGCCGACACGGTGTTCGCCCTCGACCTGAACACCTTGGCCGCGCTGACACGCCGCTCCGAGCCGTCGGCCCACAGGCTGCCGAACGGATTGAACGTGTGGATGCTGGCGCGCATGCAGGCGCGCGATGGTTTGCGCCAGGTGGTTCAGCTGGGTGCCAGCGCCAGCCCCGCGCATGTCGCGGCACCACTGCCCGACCAACCCAACGTGCACGAGCCGGTCTCTGGCACGCTGCGCAGTTCCGAGTTGCACATGATCACACGCACCTTGCAGGCCTGCGACGGCAACGTCTCGAAAGCCGCCCGCATGCTGGGCGTTTCGCGCGGGCTGGTGTACCGGCACCTCAAGCAGGCAGCCGCTGCGTGAGCGCGCAGTGCGCAAAGCGTTTTTGAGCGGCTGCCCCTGAGCCTGGAGGTCAGTCTCCTCCGCAACCCCGGCCGATAATCCGCCGCATGCAAGTTTTCCGCGGCTTCAATCACCCAGGCATCGCCCCGAACTGCGCGCTGACCGTCGGCAATTTCGACGGCGTGCACCGGGGCCACCAGGCGATGCTGGCCTTGCTGCGCAGCGAGGCCCAGCACCGCAGCCTGCCCAGCTGCGTGATGACCTTCGAGCCGCATCCGCGCGATCACTTCGCGCGCATCAGCGGCCGGCCCGAACTGGCACCGGCGCGCATTGCCACGCTGCGCGACAAGCTCAGCGAACTGGAGCGCTGCGGCATCGACCAGGTGGTGGTGCTGCGCTTCGACGCCCGCTTCGCCGCCCTGTCGCCGCAGGCGTTCATCGACGAGGTGCTGGTCGGCGGATTGGGCGTGAAATACGTGCTGGTCGGCGACGACTTCTGCTTCGGCGCCAAGCGCGCCGGCGACTACGCCATGCTCGACGCCGCCGGCCAGGCCAGTGGCTTCGACGTGGCCCGCATGCTGAGCTACGAGGTGCGCGGCCTGCGCGTTTCCAGCTCGGCCGTTCGCCAGGCCCTAAACGCCGGCGACATGGCGCGCGCCGGCACGCTGCTGGGCCGCCACTACAGCATCAGCGGCCATGTGGTGCACGGCCGCAAGCTGGGGCGCGAGCTGGGCTTTCGCACCTTGAACCTGCGCTTCGGCCATGCCCGGCCGGCCTGCATGGGCATCTTCGTCGTGCGGGTGCTCGGTTTGACCGACACGCCGCTGGCCGGCGTGGCCAGCCTCGGCGTTCGGCCCAGCGTCGAAGACCAGGGCCGCGTGCTGCTGGAAACGCATTGTCTGGACTGGCCGGCATCGCTGGGCGCCGACGGCGGCTACGGCCGCTGCATTCGGGTCGAGCTGCTGCACAAGCTGCATGACGAGTTGCGCTACGACTCGTTGGATGCGCTGCGCGAGGGGATCCGGCGGGATGAAGTGGCAGCCCGCCAATGGCTGGCGCAGTTGCTCAGACCTCAGTGAAGTCGATCAGAAGCGCCACGCCACACCGGTGCTCAATCCCCATTGCCCGGGTCTTCTGGTGAGTGGGCTGTCCAGCGTCGGCCCCAGCAGCTTCGACACCGAAGCGCTGCAGAACGCCGTCCATCGCGGGTCGAGCTCGATTCGAAGATTGGCGGCCACCGCGGCGTCGCGCAAGCCCGCACCGGGCCGATAGACGGGGTAGCCGCTGCGGGCCGACTGCGCCTCGGTGACGCCGAAATAGCTTTGCATGTGGCGGCGATCCGCCACACTGAAACCGGCCGCCAGACTGAGGACGCGGCTCGCACCCAGGCGCTGCTCGTGCCCAATTCCGAGATCGAGCACATTGCCGCCGCCGCGCCCGAGCAGGTCGGCATTCCAACCCGCACCCAGCTTCCAGCCGCCGTCGAACTGACGTGTGAGCGAGGTGCGTGCACGAAGCGTTCGTCTCACATCGTCGATGCCAGCGAGGTCGCTGCTGGTGCTGGACCGGCGTCCGTTGTCCAGACGCAGGGCGACGTTCAAGCGAAGCCTGTCGTCGTTCACAAGGTCCAGGCCCAGGCCACGAAACACGTCGTCACGGCGGCGCGTCACGAAATTGCCGGTGTTGCTCAGGCTCAGCCGCCCGTAGCGCAGAAACACGCCGGGCAGCAGGGAGAACTTCTGCCGGGTCGCACCCTGGTACTCAGGCGATGCGCTGATCACCGGACCGATCGCGCCTTCCAGCTTTGGGTCGGGCCCGACCAGCGTACCGAACCAGCCCGTCGATGGCTGTTGCGCGATGGCCATCCAGGGCAGGCAAACCAGCAAGCCCAACACGCAACGACGGTGAAATGGGTTCACGCCCACCCCGGTAGAATTACGACCATGGCATTGTCGTGCATCCGTTCCACCACGCCGCGCTGGCACACCGCCACCCGCCGCCAGGCGACGCGCGACCGAATTTGAACGCCGGCCCGGCGCGTGTCGGCCCAGACACCGCGCCCGACTCCTCGTTCACCCCCTTCTGTTTCCACTGCCCGGGGCCCGCCCCGGACAGGCCGCTTTTCCCAAGGACCGACCATGGCTGACACCGAGCCCACCGCCAGCGTGGACTACCGCGCCACGCTGAACCTGCCCGACACGCCGTTCCCGATGCGCGGCGACCTGAGCAAACGCGAGCCGGCGTGGGTGAAAGACGCCGACGACCAGGGCACCTACCAGCGCCTGCGCGAAGCGCGCCACGGTGCGCCGCGCTTCGTGCTGCACGACGGCCCGCCATACGCCAACGGCAGCCTGCACGTGGGCCACGCCGCCAACAAGATCTTGAAAGACATGATCGTCAAGGCGCGCCAGTTGGCCGGCTTCGACGCGCGCTACACACCGGGCTGGGACTGCCACGGTTTGCCGATCGAGAACCAGATCGAGAAAACCTTCGGCCGCCAACTCAGCCGCGCCGACGTGCAGGCGAAAAGCCGCGCCTACGCGACCGAGCAGATCGCGCAGCAGATGGCCGACTTCAAGCGCGTCGGCGTGCTGGGCGACTGGGAGCATCCGTACCGCACGATGGACTTCGGCAACGAGGCCGGCGAGATCCGCGTGCTGAAAAAGATCATCGAGCGCGGCTTCGTCTACCGCGGTTTGAAGCCTGTTTACTGGTGCTTCGACTGCGGCAGCTCGCTGGCCGAATTCGAGATCGAATACGCCGACAAGAA
>JANNBZ010000342.1:0-6592 GCA_031386065.1 Burkholderiales bacterium | reverse complement strand
GCGGCGTAGCATCGCGCCGCATGGCCCGCATCCGCTTCACGCAGCAACTGCGGCGGTTCACCGAGACCCCCGAATTCGACACCGACTCGCTCACGCTGCGTGCGGCACTCGACGCCGCCTTCGCGATCAACCCGCAGTTGCGCGGCTACGTGCTCGACGACCAGGGCCATCTGCGAGTGAACGTGGTGGTGTTCATCGATGGCCGGCGCAGCACCGACCGCGTGTTGCTGTCCGACCCGCTGCACAGCGACAGCCAGGTGCATGTGCTGCAAGCCCTGTCCGGTGGATGAAAGGAAAACTGCCATGAATCAGCGTGCCTGGGTCGCCACCCGCAAAGGTCTGTTCGAACTGCAGCAGCGCGCCGGAAGCTGGCAGATCGCCAACGTCAGTTTTCTGGGCGAGCCGGTCAGCATGGTGCTGCCGCCGCAGGCTGCGGGCCGCATGTACGCGGCGTTGAACCTGGGCCACTTCGGCGTCAAGCTGCATGCGTCCGACGACGCTGGCCGCAGTTGGCTCGAAGTGGCCACGCCGAGCTACCCCGAACAGCCGGACGACGCGACCGGCGTGGCGTGGAAGCTGGCGCAAATCTGGGCCATGGAAGCATCCGGCGGCACGGTCTGGGTCGGCACGTTGCCCGGCGGCTTGTTTCGGTCAGACGACGGCGGCGCTTCGTGGCAACTCAACCTGCCGTTGTGGATGCGCCCCGAACGCGCCGAGTGGTTCGGCGGGGGCTACGACCTGCCCGGCATCCACTCGATCTGCCCGCACCCGGCGCGTGCCGGCGAGCTGTTGGTGGGCGTGAGTTGTGGCGGCGTCTGGGTGACGCGCGACGACGGCGCCAGCTGGACGCTGCAGGCCAGCGGCATGCGCGCGGCCTACATGCCGCCCGAGCAGGCCGACAGCCCGAACACGCAGGACCCGCACCGCATCGTGCGCAATGCGCAGCGGCCCGACGTGCTCTGGTGCCAGCACCACAACGGCATCTTTCGCTCGGCCGACAACGCCACCTCGTGGCAAGAGGTCACCAGCGCGCCGGCCTCCAGTTTCGGCTTTGCGGTGGCGGTGTATCCGACCGACGCCGACACCGCCTGGTTCGTGCCGGCGGTGGCCGACCAGCAGCGCATCCCCGTGGGCGGTGCGCTGGTGGTGAACCGCACCCGCGACGGTGGTCGCAGCTTCCAGCCGCTCAGCGCCGGCCTGCCTGCGCACGACTGCTACGACCTGATCTACCGCCACGGCCTTGCCGTGGCCGACGACGGCCGCAGCCTGTTGATGGGCAGCACCACCGGCGGCCTGTGGGCCAGCACCGATGGCGGTGAACAGTGGCACGCGGTTGCGGCCCGCCTGCCGCCGATCTACGCGCTGCGTTTTGGTTGAGCCAGCCAGGCACCGCGAGGAACGCCAAGAAATTCAGTGTCAGTCCTTTGCGACCCTTTGCGTTCTTCGCGATAACGCTGGTGTCCTGCGGTCCCTGCTCGACCTCAGATCACCGATCTACTCCGGCTCCAGCGCCGTTGCCGTGCGGCGCACGCCGAGGCGAACACTGTCGGCGCTGTAGATCAACAGCGCGAGCCAGATCAAGCCGAAGCCGACCGCACGCACGGTTGAGAACGCCTCGTTGAACAGCCACACGCCCAGCACGAACTGGATGCTCGGCCCGATGTACTGCAGCAGGCCCAGCGTGCTCATCGTGATGCGCCGTGCGCCCGCCGCGAACAGCAGCAGCGGAATGGCGGTGACCGGGCCAATGCCGATCAGCAGCGCATTCGTCCAGCCGCTGGGGTGCGGAAAGCTGGCGCTGCCGTTCCGCACCGCCCACAGCGCCACCACGGCGGCCAGCGGCGTCAGCAGCATCGTCTCCAGCGCCAGCCCTTCCAGTGCACCCAGCGGCGCCACCTTGCGCAGCAGCCCGTAGCTGCCGAAGCTGCAGGCCAGCACCAGCGCGATCCACGGCACCCGGTCGCCTTGCACCGCCAGCCACACCACCCCGGCCGCCGCCAGCGCCACCGCCGCCCATTGCACAGTGCGAAGCCGCTCGCCGAGCACCGTGTAGCCCAGCAGCACATTGACCAGCGGCGTGATGAAGTAGCCCAGGCTGGCCTCGATCACATGCCCGTGGGTGACCGCCCAGATGTAGGTCAGCCAGTTCACCGACAGCAGCAGCGCACTGGCTGAAAACACGCCCAGCACGCGCGGTTGTCGGCGCACCTGGGCCAGCCACGCCCATTGCCGGCGCGCCGTCAGCAGCAGCACCACGAACACCAGCGACCACAGCACGCGGTGCACCAGCACCTCGAGCGGCGCGATGTCGGCCAGCAGCTTGAAGTAGATCGGGAACAGGCCCCAGCAGATGTAGGCCAGGGCGGCGCTGAGAATGCCTTTGTGCATGTGGGGGGGTGCAGGTGCAGTGCCGTAGCTATGGCGATGACTCGGCCGCGATTGTCGAACGCATTGCCGGCAACCGCCGCCACACCGGAGACAGCGTGCCGAATTTCACGTTCGCTTTCAGAGTGTGGTTTGGCAGGCACGAAAGCATCCCAAAGACTGGGGGGAGCACCCATGCAAGGGGGTGTCTTGTCATGAAGCGCTGCGCAAAATGTGTTCGATGCCGGGTCATTCGACACGGCACGATCACCCGTCGCAGACCCCTTGCGACGCGTGCCAAGGAGTCGCCATGCCGCACACCATCAATGTCGGAGCCCGTTCCCTCTTCGTCACCGTCACGGCCTGGGTGTTCATCGCCCTCGCCCTGCTGGCGGCTGCGTCGGCGCTGGTGCAGAACGCCACCACCGCCAGCTTGCTGCCGGGCCTGGCGATGGCCGGCGGCGCGCAGCCGCTGCCCCTGGTCACCGGTTTCCTGATGGGCTACCTGCCGTGGGTGCTGGGTGCCGGCCTGCTGATGTCGCTGGCCACGCTGGCGTCGGCGGTGGGCTTGCTGATGCGCCTGGACTGGGCGCGCCGCGTCTTCATCGGCATGCTGGCGGTGGCCATCGTCGCCAACTTGCTGGGCCTGTGGCTGCAGCAGGAAGTGGTGCAGTCGGTGGTGGCCAGCACGCTGCTGACCAGCGTGCCGGTGCCGGCGCAGGTGCTGGGTGTGTTCGGCGGCTTCGTCACCGCCGCGCGCGTGATGGCGCTGCTGATGACCCTGGGCACTTGTACGATCCTGGCATGGATCATTCGCTCGCTGATGACCGCGACCGTGCGGCAGGAATTCGCCTGACCCTGAACGGGTCGAACTGCGGCTCACGCAGCCCTCGCAGCCCTCGCAAATCGACGCGGCTGTGGCGATTCCTCCCTTCACTGCTGTTGTGCGCCTCGCTGCTGGCGTGCGGTGGTGGAGGCGGTGACGCAGGCCCGGTGACCGGCCCCGCGCTGGCCCTTCCCGCCACGCGCGCCAGCGGCCCGTCGCCGATGGCCGCCGACTGCACCGGCGGCAGCGCCGGCAGCGGCAGCTACTTCGTCAACGCCGAGGTCGAGCCCTTCGTCGCGGTCGACCCGCGCAACGCCGCCCACCTGGTCGCCACCTGGCAGCAAGATCGCTGGACCGATGGCGGCTCGCGTGCGCTGATGACCGCCACCTCGTTCGACGGTGGCCGCAGCTGGTCCCGCGTGCTGCAGCCGATGTCGCGCTGCGGCGGTGGCACGCCGGCCAACGGCGGCGACTTCGAGCGTGCCTCCGACCCCTGGGTCGACATCGCCGTCGACGGCACGGTGTACGCGATGGGACTCGCCTTCTCGGGCACGGCTGCACAGGCCACGTCGAACGCCATGCTGGTCAGCCGCTCCACCGACGGCGGCCTGACCTGGGGCGCGCCGACCACGCTGATCCAGGACACATCGGCGTTCTTCAACGACAAGAATTCGCTCACCGCCGACCCCACCGACGCACGCTACGTCTACGCGGTGTGGGACCGGGTGGCCAACGTCGGCGGTGGCGGCCCCAGCATGCTGGCCCGCAGCAGCGACAGCGGCGTCAGCTGGGAGCCGGCGCGGGTCATCCACTCGCCCGGCGCGCGCAGCCAGACCCTCGGCAACCGCATCGTGGTGCTGCCCGGCGGCACGCTGATCAACTTTTTCACGCAGATCGACACCACGCCGGGCGCGGCCTCGACCCACCTCGACGTGATCCGCTCGCTCGACAAGGGCCTCACCTGGTCGGCGCCCATCCGCATCGCCGAGCTGCTGGCGGTGGGCTCGGCCGACCCCGAAACCGGCACCCGTATTCGCGACGGCGCCATCCTCGGTTCCATTGCCGCAGCACCCGACGGTGGCCTGTGGGTCGCGTGGCAGGACGGCCGCTTCACCGGCGGGCAGCGCGACGCCGTTGCCCTGTCGCGTTCGGTCGACGGCGGCCTGAGCTGGAGCCTGCCGGTGGCCATCAACCGCAACGCCGCCGTGGCGGCCTTCATTCCGACCGTGCACGTGCGCGCCGACGGCAGCGTGGGCGTGCTGCACTACGACCTGCGCAGCAACACCGCCGACGCCAGCACGCTGTTGGCGAACGCCTGGTTGCTCACCTCGCGCGACGGCGCCACCTGGACCGAAACCGCGGTCTGGGGCCCGTTCGATCTGGCCGGCGCGCCACGCGTCGATGCCGGGCTGTTCATCGGCGACTACCAGGGCCTCAGCAGCAGCGGCAGCGCCTTCGTGTCGGTACTGGCGCTGTCGTCCACCGATGCCGCCAACCGCACCGACATCTTCGCGCTGCGGCTCGACGGCCTGGCCGGCAGCGCGCTGCAAACGGGCCCGTCCGTCGCGTCGCGCAAGGCGGCTGAATCCAGCGCGCCGGTGAGTGCCGAACTGCGGCGCCAGGTCAGCCGCAACATCGTGCAGCAGATGGAGCAGCGGCGGCCGGGGTGGAGCCGGCGCATGCAAATCGATGCGGCGCGCTGACCATTGCCGCGCGCTGATCAGCCGCCCGGCAAGCCATCGAACGCCCCGTCCACATAGAACCAGCGGCCGTCCTCGCGCACGAAGCGGCTGTGCTCGTGCAGCCGCTGGGCGCGGCCTGCCAGCTTGCTGCGGGCCACGAATTCGACCGTGGCATGCGTGGCGTCGTGCAACTGCTGCCCGCGCACGTCCAGCCCCAGCCATTTCAAGCCCGGCGGATCGGCGTCGATGGAACCGGGTCGCGTGCTGGCGTGCCAGGTGGCCAGCAGGTAGTCGCTCAAGCCCAGCACGTAAGCGCTGTAGCGCGAGCGCATCAAGGCCTCGGCCGTCGGGGCCTGCAGGTGCGCCTGGCCTGCGTGATAGCGGCCACAGCAGGCGCGCAGGGGCAGGGCGCTGCCACAGGGGCAGGCATTCAACGGGGTTGATTTCATGGCAATGGAAGTTCCCACACTTCGCCCACCAGGTCGTGTCCGAAGCTGTGGTGCGGCTCGCTGGACAGCAGCCGGTAGCCTGCCTTCTGGTAGATGCCGCGTGCGGCGGTGAGCACGCTGTTGGTCCACAGGCGGATCGTCGTGTAGCCGGCCTGCCGCGCGAACCGCGTGCATTCACTCACCAGCCGCTCGCCCAGTCCCAAGCCGCGCGCCGAGGGCTCCACCAGCAACATGCGCAACTGCGCGATCCCGGGCAGCGCTTGTTGCTTGGCGTCGTCACGCGCTTGCACCAGGAACACGCAACCCATAACGGCGCCATGGCGCTCCACCATCCAGCAAGCTTCGCGCGACGCGTCGAAACGGTCGATGAAGTCGGCAGCAATGCGCGCGACCAAGGCCTCGAACCGCATGTCCCAGCGGTACTTCTGCGCGTAGAGTGCACCGTGCCGCGAGATGACCCAGCCCATGTCGCCGGGGCCGTGCGCACGCAACAAGGGCGCGGCCCTGGCGGCGTGGCGCTGTGAATCCCCGAGCAAGCTTTCGATGCTGCCCATGGCGTGCAGCAGTTGCTGTTGCTGGGACTCGGTCAGGCCGGCAAGCAGGCCGGCCACATCTTGCTGTGAGCGCATCTGCAGTGGCGCGAAGGCGCGCTTGCCGGCAGCCGTCAGGCTCATGTGGGCTTGACGCGCATCGCTTTTCGATCGCGTGCTCTTAACCAGGCCGCGCTCCTTGAAGCTGCGCAGCAAGCGGCTCAGGTAACCCGCGTCCAGTTCGAGGGTGCGCCTGATCTCGGTGGCTGTCGGGCCGTCGTGTTGTGCCAACTCCCACAGCAGGCGCGACTCAGTCAGCGTGAATGGGCTGTTCAGCAGACCCTCGTGCAGCACGCCGATGCGGCGCGTGTAGAAGCGGTTGAATTCGCGGATGGTTTCAATCCGGGCGGCAGTTTGCGGTGTGATGTCGGCCATGAGCAGAGATGGAAGTGCAGCACGCCAGCATCTTCATCTAGACAATTGACAAAAGCAAGTTGTTGGTTGACTGGTGCTTCCTGGCTGTCGGGCGTATTGCAGCATTCGTCTGGGCAGGATCGAACCAGTTTTCCATTCCTCACAGGGGTTTTGGAAAGTGGCCACTCTGTGTCAATATGCTGTACAAAAACACAGCTATGAACCGCCGTCATGCCGCCCGCCGTTGCCTCCCCCGTTGCCTGCGTCACCCGGCCGATCTCGGCCCAGGTGGTGCCGGGCCAGGCGCAGGCGTGCGCCAGAACCTCG
>JANNBZ010000300.1:0-12044 GCA_031386065.1 Burkholderiales bacterium | reverse complement strand
GCCGCCTCGGGCGCGAACGCCTGCACGCCGCTGAGCGCCATCGCGTAGAAGAAAAAGAACATGAAGCAGATCCAGACGGCGGGAATCTTCAGGAACGCCAGGCCCGACTCGGCCGGCGGCGCGGCTGCGGCGCCGTCTGCCTTGGCGGGAACGCTGAGGTCGAGCGCCAATTGTTCGCGGTTGAACCACAGCACCAACAGCACCGTGAACGCCAGCGCTGCAGCGCACACCAGCGCCACCCGCCATGACGAAGCCAGTGTGATCGGCACCAGCATCGCAGGCGCCAAGGCCCAGCCCAGGCTGCCGGTGATGCCGTGCACGCTGAACGCATGACCCAGGCGCGACGGGCGAACCTTGCGGTTCAGCAGGGTGTAGTCGACCGGATGGAAGACACCGTTGCCAATGCCGGCAAGCACCGAAAAGGCGGCCAGCATCGCGTAGCTCTGGCTGGCCGCGAAGCCGAGCGCGGCCAGCCCCAGCAGGCCCAGGCCGGCGAACAGCACCGGACGCGGGCCGAGGCGGTCGACGATGAAACCCGACCCCGCCTGCACGACGCACGACACCACGAAGAAGATCGACATCAACAATCCCAGTTCGGCATAGCTGACGCCAAATTCGGCCTTCAGCCACGGGAACAACGGGGCCAGCAACAACTGGCTGAAGTGGCTGATCAGGTGGGCCATGCCGACCAGGCCGATCACCGTCGCGTCCTGGCGGAGTTCGGTGCGGCGGGCGGGCGCGGTCAGGGTGGACATCGATGGCGGGTGGGGTTGCGGCCGCAATGGTAAATCGGCCAGGCAAGGCCGCCCAAATGCGCCGTTTCTGCACTGCGTGGCGCTGCGTGCGCTGGCGCACGCAATTGACCCTTTGCTACATCGGTTGCAAGTAGAGGGATGGGCGCGACGCGTTCGCCGCATAAACTGCCAAAGACAAGCGTTGCCGTGCTTTTGCGGTGGGCAGCAGGAGTCTCGATGCTCACATCCCTGTTCGGTGACCTCAGCCCATCCAAGGACAGCCGCCGCAAACGCTCGCCCGAGGACGAACCCGACCACGGATTCGCCGCCACCGCCATCATGGAGAGCACGGCCACCGAGGTGAACGATCGCGGCCAGATGGTCGACCGCCATCAGCACGATCTGGTGGTCACCGGCTCGGCCGCGCATGCAATTCGCGAGCACTTCGCCAGCACCCGGGCCGACCTGGAAACGGCCAGTCGCCTGATCACCCTGCTCGACCCCGCCGGCGTGTGGGCATCGGCCGTGATCAAGGCGCTGTCCGATGCGGGCGGACGGCCGATCGAGCGCTTGCATCTGCGCGAGCAAACCACGCTGCGCACGCTGGCCATGATCGAGCGCACCACGCTGGTCCGCCGCCACGAAGAAACCCTGAAGATCTACCACGCCGACGTGCGCGTGCCCGGCACCGACAACGCCGAAGTGCCGATCGCGCTGATGGAGCGCAGCCACATGACCACCGTCATCATCGGGCCGATGCAGCCGAACGCGATCGATGCGCTGCTGATTTCGCTGCAAGACGCCACCGCGCTGCCGACCTGGCGCTGCCCGAACCTGCTGTTCATGCTGCCGCCGAGCGCGGTCTGGCTGGCCAACAAGATCAGCGCCGTGCCGTGGCCGGCGCGTTTGCATGTGCACGTGCTGAACGAATCGCTGACCAGCGCGTCGTCGGTCTGGAACGCGATGCTGGGCATGTGGAACCACGTCAAGTCGCAGCCGGCGTGGGAGCCGCCCGACGCGCCGTCGCTGCTGGGGCTGAACGACTTTCCGATCAAGGTCGCCGACCTCGGCCCGTCGGCCGAACTGCCCGCCACGCCGTCGCTTCGGCCGCTGATGGCCGCCAAGCCGCTGATGCGCGTCAGCCGCACCGCGCTCGACCCGGTGCGCGCGAAGCAGGCGCTGTCGGACATGCTGTCGCTCGAAGGCCTGCTGGGTTGCGCGGTGGTCGACGCCACCACCGGCCTGGTGCTGGCGCGCGAGACGCGCGAAGACCAGCCGGTCGACATCGAACTGTCGGCGGCGGCCAGTGCGCAGGTGTTGCGCATGCACCGGCAGGCCGCGCGCAGCATGGGCTTGTCGGAGCAGATCGACGAGATCATCACCAGCGCGGCGTCGCGCCAGCAGGTGCTGCGCACCTTGCCGCGCCACGCCGATCTGTTCTTGCTGGCCCTGCTGGACAAGCACCGCACCAACCTCGCCCTGGTGCGCTTCAAGCTGATGGAAGTCGAGCGCAGTCTGGTTTAGGGCCTCGCCGGGTCGGGCGCTGCACCCTGACAAACGCTCGGCTACCATCTTCAGCTCCGCCGGCCCGGTGCCGCGCCACCGCTGAATTCCATGAGCCAAGTTCTGTTCGACTACCCGGCACAAGACGCAAGCGGTGCCACCTGCACCGCCCACGCCTGGGCCAAGGTGCCCGAGCCGTTGAGCCCGCGGGCGCGCATCGATTGGAAGGCCCGCGCGGCTGCGCTGCTGAAGCAGAAGAACGCGGTTCTGGTCGCGCACTACTACGTCGACGGCGACCTGCAGGACCTGGCGCTGGAGACTGGCGGCTGCGTCGCCGATTCGCTGGAGATGGCGCGCTTCGGCCGCGACCACGCGAGCCAGACGCTGGTGGTGGCCGGCGTGCGCTTCATGGGCGAGTCGGCCAAGATCCTGAGCCCTGAAAAACGCGTGCTGATGCCCGACCTGGAAGCCACCTGCTCGCTCGACCTGGGTTGTCCGCCCGACGACTTCGCTCGCTTTTGCGATGCCCACCCCGACCGCACCGTGGTCGTCTACGCCAACACCAGTGCCGCAGTGAAGGCGCGCGCGGACTGGATGGTGACCAGCTCGTGCGCGCTGGCCATCGTCGGCCACCTGCATGCTCAGGGCCAGAAAGTGCTGTGGGCGCCCGACCGTCACCTGGGCCGCTACATCCAGGAACAGACCGGTGCCGACATGCTGATGTGGAACGGTGCCTGCATCGTTCACGATGAGTTCAAGGGCCTGGAACTCGACCTGTTGCGCGCCGAGTACCCCGGTGCCAAGGTGCTGGTGCACCCCGAATCGCCGCAAAGCGTGGTGCAGCAGGCCGACGTGGTGGGCTCGACCACGCAATTGCTCAACGCCGTGTCCACGCTGGACGCGCAGACCTTCATCGTGGCCACCGACAACGGCCTGATGCACCGCATGCGCCAGCTCGCCCCCGGCAAGACCTTCCTCGAAGCGCCGACCGCCGGCAACAGCGCCACCTGCAAGAGCTGCGCGCACTGCCCCTGGATGGCGATGAACGCGCTGCAGGGCGTGGTGGCCTGCCTGGAACAGGGCAGCGGCGAAGTTCACGTGGCCGAGCCGATTCGCTCGCAGGCGCTGGGCTGCATCGACCGCATGCTCGACTTCGTGGCGCGCAATCCGGCGGCCACCGCGAAGCCGGGCCTGGTGCCGAACATCGGTGCCAGCTGATGTTCGCTTTCAACGAAAGCCTGTCGCAGGCGCGCGAGCGCAATGTGCGCGACGCGCTGACTGAAGACATCGGCCAGCGCGACTGGACCGCCGAACTGGTGCCCGCCGCGCAGCGCGTGAAAGCGCGCGTGCTGGCGCGCGAGGCGGCGGTGCTGTGCGGACGCGAGTGGTTCGACGCGTGTGTGCATGCGCTCGACGCGAATGCGCGCGTCGACTGGCACGTCGCCGAGGGCGACACCACCCAGGCCGACGCGGCGGTCTGCCACATCGAGGCGAACGCCCGCGCACTGCTGTCGGCCGAGCGACCTGCGCTGAACTTCCTGCAGTTGCTGTCGGCCACCGCCACGTTGACGCGCCGGCATGTGGACGCGATTGCTGGCGCCTCACCCAACCCCACTGGCTGCGCCATTCTGGACACCCGCAAGACGCTGCCCGGGCTGCGCCAGGCCCAGAAGTACGCTGTGCGCGTGGGCGGCGGCCAGAACCAGCGGCTGGCGCTGTGGCACGGCATCCTGATCAAGGAAAACCACATCGCGGCGGCCGGCGGCATTGCGGCGGTGCTGCGCAAGGCGCAGGCGCTGAACGCCGGCGTGGAGGTGCAGATCGAGGTCGAGTCGCTGGACCAGTTGCGCGAGGCACTGGCCTGTGGTGCGGCCAGCGTGATGCTCGACAACTTCAGCTTCGCGCAGATGCGCGAGGCCGTCGCGCTGAACGCGCTGAATGCCAAGCCCGCGCTGCTCGAGGTGAGCGGCGGCGTCGAGATGAATCAGTTGCGCGAGATTGCCGCCACCGGCGTCGACCGCATCTCGATCGGCCGGCTCACGAAAGACGTGCGCGCGGTCGACTTCTCGATGCGCGTGCTGGAACGCGTCTGAGGCAAAGGCCTCGCCGCGGGTTCAGCCGCAATCAGCCACTCAGGCCGAACACCTTGGGCTTCTTGTTGGCCCGCGTGGCCCGCAACAGGATGGTCGGAAAGCTGACCGGCAGCGTCTGCGGGAAATCGCGGCTGTAGTGCAGGCCGCGGCTCTCGTGGCGCATCAACGCCGAGCGCACGATCAGCTCGGCGCAGTCGACCAGGTTGCGCAGCTCCAGCAGGTCGCGGTTGACGCGGAAGTTGGCGTAGTAATCGTCGATCTCGCTGCGCAGCAGCTTGATGCGGTGCAGCGCCCGCTCCAGCCGCTTGGTGGTGCGCACGATGCCCACGTAGTTCCACATCAGCAGGCGCAACTCATCCCAGTTGTGCGAGATGACGACCTGCTCGTCGGCGTTCTCGACCTGGCTTTCGTCCCAGCCCGGCAGTGCGGGCGTGGCGGGCACCGCACGGTGAAGAATGTCGTCGGCGCAGGTGTGGCCCAGCACCACGCATTCGAGCAATGAATTGCTGGCCAGCCGATTCGCACCGTGCAAGCCGGTGTAGGTGGTTTCGCCCACCGCATACAGGCCCGGCAGATCGGTGCGGCCGTTCAGGTCGGTGACCACGCCGCCGCAGGTGTAATGCGCGGCCGGCACCACCGGAATCGGCTGCTGGGTGATGTCGATGCCCAGCTTCAGGCAGCGCGCGTAGATGGTCGGGAAGTGTTCCTTCAGGAACTCGGCGCCCAGGTGTGTGGCGTCCAGCCACACATGGTCGAGCCCGTGCTTCTTCATCTCGAAGTCGATCGCACGGGCCACGATGTCGCGCGGCGCCAGTTCCATGCGCTCGTCGTGCGCCGCCATGAAGCGGGTTCCCCCGGGGTCACCCGGTTCGACACTGGGCAATTTCAGGTGCGCGCCTTCGCCGCGCAGCGCTTCTGTGATCAGGAAGCTGCGCTCTTGCGGGTGGTACAGGCAGGTCGGGTGGAATTGAATGAACTCCATGTTGCCGACACGGCAGCCCGCGCGCCAGGCCATCGCAATGCCGTCGCCGGTGGAGGTGTCGGGGTTGCTGGTGTAGCGGTACACCTTGCCGACGCCGCCGGTGGCCATCACCACCGCCGAGGCCGGCAGGGTCTCGACGCGCTGGCTGTCGATGTCCAGTGCATAGACGCCGTAGCAGTGCGGCGCTTCGTCGCGCTTGAGCAGGCGCGAGGTGATCACGTCGACCGCCATCCAGCGCTCGCGCATCTCGATGTTCGGGTGCTGCTTCACTTCGGCCAGCAGCACATCGTGAATCGCCTTGCCAGTGGCGTCGGCCGCATGTGCGATGCGGCGCACCGCGTGGCCGCCTTCGCGCGTGAGGTGCAGGCCGAGCGGGCCGTCCGGGTCGGCCGAAAACGGCACGCCGCGCTGCACCAGCCATTCGATGGCCTGCGCACTGTGCTGCGCGATGAAGCGCGCAGTGTGCTCGTCCACCAGGCCGGCGCCGGCGTCCTGCGTGTCGGCCACATGCGACTCGATGCTGTCGTCGTCGCCCAGCACACCGACGATGCCGCCCTGCGCCCAGGCGGTGGCGCCTTCTTCGAGGTTGCGCTTGGCCAGCACGATCACCTTGCGCGTCTGTGCCAGGTGCAGCGCCACCGTCAAGCCGGCGAGGCCGGCGCCGACAATGACGACCGGGGCTGCGGACGCGCTGCTGAGGGAAGGAGAAGTCATGCGCAGATTCTATCGAGCGGGTCTGCCTGGGCTTAGCATGTGGGCATGAGCCAGGACCACGATCACGCGCATCCGCACGACGACCACAGCGAGCTCGGCGAGATGGACCTGCGGGTTCGCGCGCTCGAAACCGTGCTGACGCAAAAGGGCTACATCGATCCGGCCGCGCTGGACGTGTTGATCGACACCTACCAGACGCGCATCGGCCCGCGCAACGGAGCCCGTGTGGTGGCGCGGGCGTGGACCGATCCGGCCTTCCACGACTGGCTGATGCGCGACGCGACGGCGGCCATTGCGTCGCTCGGCTACAGCGGCCGCCAGGGCGAGCACATGGTGGCGGTGGCCAACAGCGCGTCGCAGCACCACATGGTCGTCTGCACGCTGTGCAGTTGCTACCCATGGCCGGTGCTGGGCCTGCCACCCACCTGGTACAAGAGCGCGCCCTACCGATCGCGCGCCGTGAAAGACCCGCGCGGCGTGCTGGCCGATTTCGGCGTGCAGCTGCCCAAGGACACGGCCATCCGCGTCTGGGATTCGACCGCCGAAGTGCGCTACCTCGTGATCCCGCAGCGGCCGGTGGGCAGCGATCAATTGACCGAAGCCGAACTCGCCGACCTGGTGACGCGCGATTCGATGATAGGCACCGGCCTGGCGCTGGCACCGCATCCGTTGCGAGCGAGCGCAGCATGAGCAACACCACGCACGCCGACCTGGGCGGCCAAGCCGGCTTCGGCCCGGTCAGCCCCGAACCCGAAGGCGAGTTGTTCCACGCCGCGTGGGAGCCTCGCGCACTGGCGCTGACGCTGGCGATGGGCGCGACCGGCGCATGGAACATCGACACCAGCCGCCGCGCACGCGAAACGCTGCCGAACTACGCGGCACTGAGCTACTACGAAATCTGGATCGCGGGACTGGAGCGATTGATGAGCGAGCGTGGCCTGATGAGCGCCGCCGAACTCGATGCAGGCAAAGTTCTGCACGCCGCGCTTCCGGTCGCACGCGTGCTCAAAGCGGCCAATGTGTTGGCGGCATTGGAGAAAGGGTCGGCCACCGTCCGGCCGACCACCAGCGCAGCGCGCTTTGAATTCGGTCAACGGGTGCGCACCCGCAGCGAACACGTTGCGCAGCACACTCGGCTGCCCGGCTACGCGCACGGCAAGCTCGGCACCATCGAGCGCCTGCATGGCGCGCATGTGTTTGCCGACGCGAATGCGCGTGGCGAGGGCGAGCAGCCGCACTGGCTCTACAGCGTGGTGTTCGATGCACGCGAGCTGTGGGGGCCGGACGCGGCTGCGGGCTTGTCCGTGGCGATCGACGCCTGGGAGCCGTACCTGGAGGCTGCCGATTGAGCGCGCACCTGCTGCCCGGCTTTCCGCACGCCGACGATGAAGCGCCCGTCTTCGCCGAGCCGTGGCAGGCGCAGGCCTTCGCAATGGTGCTCAGCCTTCACCAACGCGGCCTGTTCACCTGGCCCGAATGGGCACAGGTGCTGGCCGCACAGATTGCCTCGGCGCAAGCCCACGGCGATGCGGACCGGGGCGGACACCTACTACCGACACTGGTTGGCCGCGCTGGAGGCCATCGTGGCAAGCAAGGGAGCAGCCACGCGCGACGAGTTGACGCAGACGCAGCAGGCCTGGGACCACGCCGCCGATCGAACGCCGCATGGTCAGCCGATCCACCTGCAGGCGAGCGACTTCGAACGCTGAACGCACGCGCGCTGCCGACATCGACAGCGCAGCGGGCGGCACCCCCACTGCCGGGTGGTATCCACCCACCCCCCGATATCACCATTGACGACCCCGCCGCCGATGGGCTGTACTGATCGTGTGCAAACACACCACGCCCCACCGTGCATGCGCCGCCGCGCGATGGCGCGCGGCCTGCTCGCAGCAACGGCATCGGCACTCGCGCTGACGGCCTGCGGATCAGCGATGGCGCAGATCTATTCCGGCCCGTCGGGCGCTGACGCCGGCATCGTGTTGTCGAACTTCCGTTCCAGTGAAACGCCGCTGCTGCTGGTTGGCGACGAGCGCGCGCCGACCGCCACCGCGCCGGCGCCGGTGGACCGCAGGCGGGCGACATTGCGCCTGCCCGCCGCGTCCGCCGACCTGAACCAGATGATCGCGGACGTCGCCGCCGAGGTTCAAATCTCGCCCCAGCTTTTGCATGCCGTCATCGCTGCCGAGTCGCGCTACAACCCGCGCGCCGTGTCGGCGCGTGGTGCCATCGGCCTGATGCAGTTGATGCCCGCGACCGCCACCCGTTTCGGCGCCAAAGACCCCTACGCCGCTCGCCAGAACATCGTGGCCGGCGCCAGCTACCTGAAGTGGCTGATGGTGAAGTTCCAGAACAATCTGGAGATCGTTCTGGCCGCCTACAACGCCGGCGAACAAGCCGTCGTCAAAGCCGGAGGGCGCATTCCGCCCTACCCCGAGACGCTGGCCTACGTGCCTCGGGTGCTGGCGTATCTGCGCTGCGCCAACGACGCCGCCTGCAAACCCGCCTAGGCACAACCCGCCCCCACGAACAGGGGGACTCCCCCGACCTTTAAGGGCGGATTAAGACTGCTGGACAGACTCAGCTCATCCGCACCCGTGCGGGCATGTTTCATGTGCAGCGGGTGCATCGAACGATGAGGGCGTCCGAGTTGAATCCTCCTTCCTCACTCCGATCACGCGAGCCGACTGTGGCCGAAGCGGCACGCCGCCGATGCACGGCAGGCTTCACACTGCTGGAGTTGCTGGTGGTGATCGTCATCATCGGTTTGCTGGCCGGGCTGGTGGCGCCGCGCTTCTTCGACCAGGTCAGCAAGTCCAACACCAAGATCGCGCGCGCGCAAATCGATGCGCTGGAAAAAGCGCTCGACCAATACCGGCTCGACATCGGCGCCTATCCGGCCACCGAGCAAGGTCTGGCCGCACTCAACACCAAGCCGCAGAACGTCGAGAAGTGGGCCGGGCCCTATCTGAAAAAGGCCGTGCCTCCCGACCCCTGGGGCAACCGCTACCTCTACAAGTCGCCGGGCGATCACGCCGACTACGACTTGTTTTCGCTGGGCTCTGACGCGCAACCGGGCGGCAGCGGCGAAGCGGCCGACGTGAACTCGTGGGGCTCTTAGGCGCGGCCATGCAGATCCCGTTCGATCTCGTCGTTCGCAGCGCCGCCGGCTCGGTCCGCAACCTGGAAGTCAGCGCGGGCGACGCCACTGCGGCACGCGCCATTGCGATGCAAGGCGGCTTGCAGGTGCTGGCCTGCGAGCCGCGCGGTAAGGGCAATGTCAATGGCAACGGCAGTGGCCATGGAAGCGCGGCACGCGCGTTCTCCGGCGGGCGCCAGGGCGTGGACATCGCCACCTTCTCGCACGAACTGGCGTCGTTGCTGTCCGCCGGCTTGTCGGTGGTCGAGGCCTTGCGCACCCTCGTGGCCAAAGAAGCTTTGGGCGCACGGCGCACGGTGCTGCTCGATGTGATCAAGGGCGTGTCCGAGGGCTTGCCGTTGTCTGCCGCACTGGAACGCCAGTCGACCTGCTTCCCCCCGCTGCTGATCGCCACCGTCAGCGCCAGCGAACAGACCGGCGACCTGTCGACCGCCCTGCTGCGCTACGCCGAGCACCAGCAGCGCATCCGCGCGCTGCGCGACAAGGTTGTCGGCGCGGCGATCTATCCACTGCTGCTGCTGGCCGTCGGCGGCCTGGTGGTGCTGTTTCTGCTCGGCGTGGTGGTTCCGAAGTTCGCCGTGCTGATCGAAAGCACCCGTCGCGAATTGCCGTGGACATCGCAACTGCTGATGTCGTGGGGGCGCCTGGTTGCCGCGCATGCGTGGGGCGTGGCCGCGGGCGCGCTGACGGCATTTGCCGCGCTGTTCCTCACGCTGCGCCACGCGGTGCGCAACGGGGCGCGCGCGCGCTGGATCGAAGCCGTGCCGTTGATCGGCCCGACGATCCGACTGTTTCGCCACGCCCAGCTCTACCGCACCACCGGCATGCTGGTCAGCGGCGGCATCGCCGCACCGCGCGCGCTGCAGCTCGGCGCCAACCTGCTGGGCGACGACGACCGTGCGCGCCTGGCCCGCGCGGTGACACTGATCCACGAAGGCCGCAGCCTCAGCAGCGCGTTGCAGGAAGCCCGGCTGGCCGACCCGGTCGCGACCAGCATGCTGGCCGTTGCCGAACGCACCGGCGCGCTGGCCGAAATTCTGGAGCGCATCGCGGCGTTTCACGAATCGCGGCTGCAGCGTTCGGTCGAGCTGACCAGCCGCTTGTTCGAGCCCCTGCTGATGATCCTGATCGGCCTCGTGATCGGCGCCATTGTGGTGCTGATGTACCTGCCGATCTTCGACCTGGCGTCCAGCCTGCAATGACCACGCTGCGCGAACAGGACACTCGATGAACGCCGCTGTCGCCGCCGTCGCAACGCTCGATGCCGCGCTGGTCCAGCAAGCACTGAACGGCGCCGGCTCGCGTTCGCGGATGGCGTGGATGGCCGAGCAACTGGGCCTCAGCGACGAAGCGCTGCTGCCGCAGGCCGCCCGGCACTTCAAGGCGCGTGCGCTTTCGATGGCGGACTTGCGCGGCCTGCGGCCCGACTTTGCCCTGGTGTCGTTTGCCGACTGCCAGCGGCGCGGCTGCCTGGTCGGCCGGCTCGACAACGAGCCGCTGCTGACGGTGGTGCTGACCGACCCCACCGACACCCGCCTGCGTCAGTGGCTGGAAGTGCGGCTGCGCGAACGCGAGGTCGACCTGGCCCTCGCAACGGCCGCAGACCTGCAAGCCTTCCTGGTCAGGGCCGAGAAATCGGTGCGCGCGATGGACGCCGTGAAGATGCTGCACGAGCCCGCTGCCAGCACCGGTGAACACGCACTGGCCATCTCGATCTCGAACATCGACGCCACCGAGAGTCGCGTCGTGCGGCTGGTCGACTCCACCCTGTACGACGCGCTGCGCGCCGGCGCCAGCGACATTCACCTCGAGACCCAGCCGGGCGGCATGGTCATCAAGTACCGGCTCGACGGCGTGCTCGAGGTGGTCAAGCAAATCGACAGCATCGACATTGCGCACCAGGCCATCTCGCGCATCAAGGTGGTGTCAGAGCTCGACATCGCCGAGCGGCGCATCCCGCAGGACGGCCGCTTTCAGGTCGTCGTCGACGGGCGCGACATCGACTTCCGCGTCTCGATCATGCCCAACCTGTTCGGTGAAGACGCGGTGCTTCGGGTGCTCGACCGCAAGCACCTGACCGGCCAGTTCCAGGCGCTGAGCCTGGAGACACTGGGCTTCGACGCGAGCGTGCTGAGCTTCATTCGCGATGCCGCCCGCATGCCCTACGGGCTGCTGCTGGTCACCGGGCCGACGGGCAGCGGCAAGACCACCACGCTGTACGCCGCGCTGTCGGAAATCAACACCGGGCTCGACAAGATCGTCACGATCGAAGACCCGATCGAGTACCAACTGCCGGGCGTGTTGCAGATTCCGGTGAACGAGAAGAAAGGGCTGACCTTCGTTCGCGGGCTTCGATCGATCCTGCGCCACGACCCCGACAAGATCATGGTCGGCGAGATCCGCGACGCCGAGACGGCGCAGATCGCGGTGCAGGCCGCACTCACTGGCCATCAGGTCTTCACCACCGTTCACGCCAACAACGTGTTCGACGTGATCGGCCGCTTTGCCAACATGGGAGTCGACAGCTACAGCCTGGTGGCCGCGCTGAACGCCATCGTGGCGCAGCGGCTGCTGCGGATGAACTGCCCGCATTGCGCGGTGGCCTGCACGGTCGCGGTTGACCTCATTCGCCGCAGCGGGCTGTCCGACGCGCACGTCGCCACCGCCAGCTTCAAGCGCGGTCAGGGCTGCGCTCACTGCCGCGGCACCGGCTACAAGGGGCGCCGCGCCATCGCCGAGACGCTGCCGATGAGCGACACCCTGCGCGACCAGCTGGTTCAACGTGCACCCTTGTCGCAGATACGCCAGTCGGCCCGCAACAGCGGCTTCACCAGCCTGCGCGACGCCGCCGTGGCGCT
>JANNBZ010000286.1:0-3966 GCA_031386065.1 Burkholderiales bacterium | reverse complement strand
AGCAAGAACCAGTTGGTCATCGGCATCGGCGGGCAGACGCAGGCCGCGCTGACCAAGGTGGCGAAGAAGTTCCCGAAGGTGAAGTTCTCGGTCGTCGGCGGCAACCGCGACGAGAGCGTGCCCAACATCGCCGGCTACGACGTGAAGCAGGCCGAGATCGCCTTCGTGGCCGGCGCGGCGGCGGCCATGATGTCGAAGACGGGTGCCATCAGCTACATCGGCGGGCTCGAGATTCCGCCCATCGTGAACGCGGGCACCGAGTTCAACAACGGCGCCAAGTTCATCAACCCGAAGATCAAATACTTCCAGAGCTTCACCGGCGATTTCGACGACGTGGTGAAAAGCAAGGAAGGCACGCTGGCCGCCATCGCGCAGGGTGCCGATGTGCACTATCACATCCTCAACCTCGGCCTGCGCGGCATGGAGCAAGCGGCGAAAGACAAGGGCACCAAGATCATCGGCAGCTACACCGACCGTTGCGGCACCGACCCGCTGTATGTCGGCTACAGCATCACCGGCGTCGGCTTCCTGGCCGGCTACGCCATCAACGAAGCAGTGGCCGGCACCTGGAAGGCCGGCTACAAACCGTTCGGCCTGGCGATGGGCCCCAAGGCTTCTGGCATGGTGGTGTGCGGCGCCACGGCCGAGCACAACAAGAAGCTGGAAGAGATCAAGAAGATGATCCTCGACGGCAAGATCAAGGTGCTGGAAGGGTGAGAGGCTGAAGGTTCGCGATGAACGCCGCCGTGCTGAACGCGACCGCGACCACGGCGGTGGCACCGAGCGCCGAGACCGCGCCGCCGCTGCTCTCGCTGCGCGGCATGAGCAAGCGCTTCGGCACGCTGCAGGCGCTGGACGACGTGTCGGTGGACATCGAGCCTGGCGAGATCCATTGCCTGCTGGGTGAAAACGGCGCCGGCAAGTCGACGCTGTGCAACCTGATCTTCGGCGTCTACATGCCCGACGCTGGCCAGATGCTGCTGGGCGGCGAGGCACACCGCCCGCAGGGCCCGGCCGATGCGCTGGCGCGCGGCATTGCGATGGTTCACCAGCACTTCAGCCTGGTGCCCGATTTGACGGTGGTCGACAACCTGCTGCTGGGCCAGGCGCGCGGCGTGCTGAAGCGCGCCGATTGCGCGCAGCGCGTGCGCGAACTGTCGGCGCACTACGGCTTGGCGCTGGACCCGAACGCGCGCATTCAAGACCTGTCGGTCGGCGAACGCCAGCGCGTCGAGATCGTCAAGTGCCTGATGCGCGAGCCGCGCCTGCTGGTTCTCGACGAGCCCACCGCGGTGCTGCTGCCGGCCGAGATCGACGGCCTGCTCGACGTGTGCCAGCGTGTGGCCGCGCAGGGCTGCGGCGTGGTGCTGGTGACGCACAAGCTGGCCGAGATCAAGAAGGTGGCGCACCGCGTGACGGTGCTGCGTGGCGGGCGGCGCGTGGCGCAGTCGAGCGCACCGGCGCGCGAGATCGACCTGCTGGTGCGCGCGATGATCCAGCGCGACCTGGAAGGCCTGAGCGCGTCGGCCAGCGCCATGCTGGGCAGCGTGAGCGACGACGCACCGGCGGCGGCCCTGCCCAGTGCCTCGCGCCGCCCCGAAGACGAAGTGCTGATGGTCGACGGCCTGTCGGTGCGCGACGCGGCAGGGGTCACCCGGCTCGACAACTTCACGCTCATCGTCAACCGCGCCGAGATCGTCGGCATCGCCGGGGTCGAAGGCAACGGCCAAAGCGAACTGGCCGCCGTGCTGAGCGGCATGCTGGCGGCCAGCCAGGGCCGCTTCTTCGTCGGCGGCCGCGAGCTGACCGGCCGCACGCCGCGCCAGATCACCGCCGCCGGTGTCGGCGTGGTGCCGGAAGACCGGCACGCGGTGGGCTGCATCACCGGCATCAGCCTGGCCGAGAACCTGTTCGTGCACAACCTGAAGCGCTTCAGCCGCTGGGGCCTGCTGGACCGGCAGCGGCTGCGCGCGGCGGCGCTCGACCTGATGAAGGAGTTCGACGTGCGCGCGGCCGGGCCCGACATCGCCTTCGGCGGCCTGTCGGGCGGCAACCAGCAGAAGGCGGTGCTGGGGCGTGAACTGGGCACCGAGAACCTGCGCTTCTTGCTGGCAGCACAACCCACGCGCGGGCTCGACGTGGGCGCGGTAGAAGCGGTGTACGGGCAGATTCGCAAGGCCTGCGAGCGCGGCGTGGGCGTGTTGTTGATTTCGTCGGAACTCGACGAATTGCTCAGCGTGGCGCACCGCATCGTCGTGCTGTACCGCGGCCGCATCATGGGCGAGTGCGTGGCGCATGCGAGCCAGCGCGACCGCATCGGCGCGATGATGGCGGGGCATGTGGAATGAGTTCGGTCGCAGCACTGCCATCGGTCTTCAAGCGCCACAGCGCGGTCTGGGTTTCGCTGGCCGCCGTGCTGTTCGCGTGTGTGTGCGGTGCGCTGCTGGTGATCGCCATCGGCGTGCCGCTGGGCGACGCGCTGTCGGCCTTTGCCGAGGGTGCATGGGGCTCGCCGTATGCGGTGGCCGCGTCGATCAACCGGGCGCTGGCGCTGGGCCTGGTCGGGCTGGGTTTCGTGTTCGCGAACCGCGCCAACCTGACCAACGTCGGCGGCGAAGGGCAGATCGCGGTGGGTGGCATCACCGCCACCGCAGTCGCGCTGTACGGCGGCGCGGCCACGCTGCCCGCGCCGCTGTCGTTCCTGTTTCCGATGTTGGTGGCCGCGCTGGCGGGCGGCGTGTGGGGCGGCGTGGCCGGTGTGCTGAAGGCCAAGGTCGGCACGAACGAGGTCATCAGCACCTTGCTGCTGTCGTTCGTGGCGGTGTGGTTGTTGTACTGGTCGGTGCAGTCGGAGTCGCTGCTGCGCCAGCCGATGACGACCACAGCGACGCTGCCGGAGTCCAAGGAAATTCCCGACATCACCAAGCTGCCGCTGCTGCTGGCCGACGCGTCAACCCCGCTGCACATCGGCCTGCTGGGCGCGCTGGGGCTGGCGCTGGTCGTGTACGTGGTGCTCGACAAAACCGCCTTCGGTGTGCGGCTGCGCGCGCTCGGCCTGAACGCCGTGGCCGCGCGGCGCGCCGGCATACCGATCCAGTCGAGCATCGTGCTTGCGCTGTTCGTGGCCGGTGCCTTCGGTGGGCTGGCCGGTGCCTTCATGCTGCAGGGCGACCAGTACAGCCTGAAGGCGCGCTTCTCGTCGGGCTACGGTTTCGACGGCCTCGTGGTGGGCCTGCTGGCACGCGGCTCGGTGCTGGGCGTGATGGCCAGCGCACTGCTGTTCGGCTTTTTGCGCTCGGGCGGCATCAACATGGAAATGGCCGCGTCGGTGCCCAGCGCGCTGGTGCTGATCATCCAGGGGCTGATCATCCTGACGCTGGCCGGCGCGGCTTACTGGTTGCGCAGCCGGGAGAGCACGCGATGATTGATGCAAAGCCTGCATGGCTGCGGGGCGAGCGCCGGGCCGCTCCCAAGCCGGCCCGCATCCCCCCGGGGGATCGGCTGACGTACTCGACAGCCGAGGGGCTCCAATGACAGAAGAAATGCTGGCGGTGTTCATCGGCTCCAGCCTGCGACTCGCGTTGCCGCTTTTGCTGGCCGCCACCGGCGAACTGGTGAGCGAACGCGCCGGCGTGCTGAACATGAGCGTCGAAGGGATGATGCTGACCGGTGCGTTCGCCGGTGCGATGGGCTCGCTGTACACCGGCAGCCCGCTGCTGGGGCTGCTGATCGGCGTGCTGGCGGTCATTCCGGTGGCGCTATTGCAGGCCTGGCTCAGCAACACGCTGGGCGCGAATCAGATTGTCACCGGCATCGGCATCAACATCCTGGTGCTGGGCATCACCACCACCGCCTACCGCGCCATCCTGGGCAGCCGCTCGCGCACCGAGATTCCCGGCCTGGGCAAATGGTCGCCGCCGGGGCTGGGCGACCTGCCGGTCTTCGGCGACGCGGTGTTCCGCCAGA